>NZ_JBJZOI010000016.1:0-154556 GCF_047200635.1 Saccharopolyspora antibiotica
AGGCCATCTTGTCCTTGGTCAGATCGATGCCGTTGGAGTTCTTGAACTTCTCGACCAGCCAGTCGACGATCCGCTCGTCCCAGTCGTCGCCGCCCAGGTGGTTGTCACCGCTGGTGGCGCGGACCTCGACGACGCCCTCCCCGATCTCCAGCAGGGACACGTCGAACGTGCCGCCACCGAGGTCGAAGACCAGGATCGTCTGCTCCTTCTCGCCCTTGTCGAGGCCGTAGGCCAGCGCCGCGGCCGTCGGCTCGTTGACGATGCGCAGCACGTTGAGGCCCGCGATCTGGCCGGCCTCCTTGGTGGCCTGCCGCTGGGCGTCCTCGAAGTAGGCCGGAACGGTGATCACCGCGTCGGTGACGTCGTCACCCAGGTACGCCTCGGCGTCGCGCTTGAGCTTCATCAGCACCCGGGCGCTGATCTCCTGCGGCGTGTACGCCTTGTCGTCGATCGTGGTCTTCCAGTCGGTGCCCATGTGGCGCTTGACCGACCGGATGGTGCGATCGACGTTGGTGACCGCCTGGTTCTTCGCGGGTTGCCCGGTGAGGATCTCGCCGTTCTTCGCGAAGGCGACGATGGACGGCGTCGTCCGCGAGCCCTCGGAGTTGGCGATGACCGTCGATTCACCGCCCTCGAGGACGGAAACGACGGAGTTGGTCGTCCCCAGGTCGATGCCGACCGCTCGCGCCATGGATGGTTCCTCCTGCTCCTGCTCTTGCGCCCAGGACCCGATAGTCCGTTGAGCCTTGCCGACTCAAGTTTTACGCGACGGCTCCGCGGCCGTCAAACCGGGTTGAGCGCGGTCCGCTCAATGTTTCTGCCTGGACAACGCCTGAGCAGCGCGGAGAGTTCCCGAGCGAGGCCCGGTGATCGGGCGAGCGAGGCCTCAGCGGGCCTCGACCTCGATGGACCCGGTGCCGGTCCGCAGGTCCAGGAGGCGGGGCGAGGACGGATCGGTGGTCACCTCGACGTCCCGCGAGCCGGTCCCGGTCGCGGCCCGCACGCGGTAGCCCCCGTCCGGCACCCGCAGCTCGACGCCACCGGTACCGGTCTCGGCCCGGACCTCGCGGGGCGCGGTGAGCTCCAGCTCGACGGACCCGGCCCGGGTGCGGGCCGCGACCACCTGGCCGCCCAGGTCCTCGCCGGAGATGCCACCGCTGCCCGTGGCCACGTCGACGTCGCCGCCGAGGCCGCGCAGCTCGATGCCGCCGCTGGTCCCGCGCACCCGCACCGGGCCCGCCACGTCCTCGACGCGCACCGCCCCGGCGGAGACCCGCACCGCCACGGAGGCCATTCCGATCACGTCCAGCTCACCGGCCGAGCTCTCGCCCAGCACGGGGACCGGCTCGGGCAGGGTGATCGCGTAGTCGATCGAGCAGCCGTCGCCGCAGCCGGGCAGCACGAGGGCGCCGCCCTCCAGCCGGTGCCGAGGCCCGTCGCCCTCCCCGCCGCGGATCCGCTCGCGCACCTCGGCCCGCGCGCCCGGCCGGTGCTCGACCTCGACCTTCCCGACGGCCCCGGCGAGCCGGACCTCCGCGACGGCGGGCAGCGCCGTCACCTCGGATCGCTCGCCCCGCTCGCCCCAGGTCCAGCTCACGATCGTCCCGGCTGCCAGCAGGCAGGCCGCTCCGGCGACCGCCAACCCCGTGCGCACCATGTCGTCCCCCTAGCTCGGCACCGCTCCCGCACGGTAGCGGCAGCTCCCGACCGGGGGACCCAGGACGTCGCAGGCGCCGCTCAGCCGTCGTCCGCGAGCACCGGCCGGAGCAGGTGGCGCAGCGCGGGCTCGAAGTCGTCGGCTCCCGGCGGGTGCTCGGCGATGAGGGCCTGCAGCAGCAGCCCGTCGATCGCGGCGAGCACCGCCTTGATCGCGGCCGGGTCGACGTCGACGGCCCGGTCGACCTCGCCGGTGGCGATCTCGAACCAGCGCCGCGCGGCCGGGCGCAGCGCGGGCCTGCGGGCGGCGAGCAGGTAGAGCTCGTACTCGGCGATGGTCCGGGCCCGCCGCTCGTCGATCATCATCGCCAGGTTCTCGGCGATCGTCCGGACCCAGGCGCGCCCCTCCGGCGGGGTGCGCTCGCGCATCCGCGCGATGTCCCCGACGAGCAGGTCCGCGCTCTCCACCAGCGTCGCCACCAGCAGCTCGTCGATGCCCGCGAAGTAGTAGGCGATCGAGGCCGGGGGCACCCCCGCCTCGCGCGCGATGGCGCGGTGGCTGACCCCGGCCACCCCGTCGCGCTCGACGACGCGGAGCGCGGCGTCCAGGATCGCGCGGCGCCGCCGCTCGCCCTTGAGCCGCCGGCCGTCGGCGCGCTCGGGGCTCAGTGCGCACCGCCGAGCTGCAGCGCGATGACCCCGCCGATGACCAGCGCGAGCCCGCCGACCTGCACCGCGGTGATGCTCTCGTCGAGGAACACCGCGCCGATGAGCGCGATGAGCGCAACCCCGGCACCGGACCAGATCGCGTAGACCACGCCGACCGGCAGCCCCATCTTGAGCACCACGCCTAGCGCGGCGAACGCGGCGCCGTAGCCGAGCACGACCAGCACCGACGGCAGCGGCCTGCTGAAGCCCTCGGAGAACTTGAGCGAGACGGTGCCCACCACTTCGGAGCAGATCGCCAGCGCCAGCATCAGGTACACCACCCGGGCCTCCCGACCAGAAAGCTGAACGAATGTTCTGGTTGTTTCAGCCAGGCTACCCCCGGGGCGCGCGGCCCCGTCGGGCCGTTCAGCCCTCCAGCTCGCGCTTCTCGTCCTTCTCGTCCTTCTCGTCGTCCCCGAACATGGTCTGCGCGCCGAGCACGACGGCCCAGATGCCCATCGGGAGGATCGGGAAGAAGAAGATCGGACCGCCGCTCACGATCGAGATCACCAGCCAGATCCCGACCAGCATGAACGAGACCTGCGCCCACTCCCGCCACTCCTTGCCCAGCCGAGGCGCGCGGGACCGCTTCGCGACGGGCGCGCCCGCGGGCTCCGCGGCGGCGGGCAGGTCAGCGGTGAGGGGCACCAGGTCGGCGCGGGTGACGGCCGCGTAGGCGTTCCGCACCCGCTCGTCGTACTCGACCAGGCCCAATCGCCCTTCGTCGAAGGCGACCCGCAGCCGTCCGGCGACCTGTTCGCGGTCGGCGTCGGACGCGCGCAGCTCGACGCGGTCGGCGTCGTCCATCGTCTCTCCCCAGGTTCGATGCGGTGGCGACCAGCCGATCGTCGGTCATCCGGGGCTCTGAGAGTACGCGCCGAGCACCCGCCGGCGGCACCGTTCGATCACGAGGGCCGGTCTCCGGCGGTAAGTGGTGAACATCGCACCGCTCCACACCTCCGGTGGCGGCGGCGACCGCGCCGCCGGGCCCCGGGCGGCGGCCCGCGCCCAGCAGCGACGACCCGCGGCCGCGCGCCGACGACCCGCGCCCCGGCGCCTGGTCGCGGCGCCCCCGAAGGAAAGCTGCGCGATCGCCCAACTAGTTTTTCGGCAGGGGGTTGCGCAGAATCACCCCCTGTTCCCACCACTGCCCCGTTCCTGCCACGGGGAGCCCCGCTGGTTACCGATCGGTAATAAGGCGTACGCTCCTCAAACGGACAAACCCCGAACATGGAGGCCGCGAGCATGGGTGCTCTGCAGCTCGTCCTGGGCCTGATCTGCCTGGCCGTCACGGCCGTCGCGGTGGTCATGGTCGTCAGGACCGTGCGGCGGATGATCTCGTCCATCCGTCTCGGACAACCGGACCCGACGAGACGCGGCCCGTTCGGGGCCCGGTTCGGGAACATGCTCAAGGAGGTCCTCGGGCACACCAAGATGCTCAAGTGGGGCCACGTCGGCGTGGCGCACTGGTTCGTCATGGTCGGCTTCGGCGGACTGAGCCTGAGCGTGCTGGAGGCCTACTTCGAGGTCTTCGTCCCCACCTTCGAGACACCGCTGCTGAGCTGGTTCGGCCCGTGGAACCTCATCGTCGAGCTGCTCGGCATCACCACCGTGCTCGGCGGGTTCTGGCTGATCGGCGTGCGCCAGCTGAACCACCCGCGCCGCGCGGGCCGGCTCTCCCGGTTCGAGGGCTCGAACTTCGGGCAGGCCTACTTCGTCGAGGCGGTCGTGGTCCTGGAGGGCTTCGGCATCATGGGGCTGCGGGCGTTCAAGCAGGCCTCCGGGCTGTTCGAGGCGCCGCTCTGGTCCTCCCCGCTGACCTACGCGCTCGGCGGGATCCTGCCGTCGAGCACCGCCGCCATCTCGATCTTCGCCGGGTTCAAGATCCTGTCCGCGATGATCTGGGTGATCGTGATCGCCTCGAACATCACGATGGGCGTGGCCTGGCACCGGTTCACCGCGTTCTTCAACATCTACTTCAAGCGCGAGATCGGCGACGGGCGGGCGCTCGGCGCGCTGCAGCCGATGATGTCCGGCGGCAAGGAGCTCGACTTCGAGGAGGCCGATCCCGACGAGGACGTGTTCGGCGTCGGGAAGGTCGAGGACTTCACGTGGAAGGGCTGGCTGGACTTCACGACCTGCACCGAGTGCGGTCGCTGCCAGTCCCAGTGCCCCGCGTGGAACACCGCGAAGCCGCTGTCGCCGAAGCTGCTGATCACCTCGCTGCGCGACCACGCGCACGCCAAGGCCCCCTACCTGCTGGCCGGTGGCCGCAAGGACATGGCCGGGGACGAGGTCGGCATCACCGGTGACGGCGCCGAGGAGAAGCTCGCGGGCATCGACGCCCTGGCCCTCGCCGAGTCGGAGCGCCCGCTGATCGGCGGCCCCGAGGAGATGGGGGTCATCGACCCCGAGGTGCTGTGGGCCTGCACCTCCTGCGGCGCCTGCGTCGAGCAGTGCCCGGTGGACATCGAGCACGTGGACCACATCGTCGACATGCGCCGCTACCAGGTGCTGATCGAGTCGAACTTCCCCACCGAGCTGGGCGGGATGTTCAAGAACCTGGAGAACAAGGGCAACCCCTGGGGCCAGAACTCGAAGGACCGGCTGGCCTGGACCGAGGACCTGGACTTCGAGGTCCCGGTGTTCGACGGGGAGCTCGCCGAGGACACCGAGTACGTGTTCTGGGTCGGCTGCGCCGGCGCCTTCGAGGACCGCGCGAAGAAGACCACCCGCGCCGTGGCCGAGCTGCTGCACATGGCCGGGGTGAACTACACCGTCCTCGGCGGCGAGGAGACCTGCACCGGCGACCCGGCGCGGCGCGCGGGCAACGAGTTCCTGTTCCAGATGCTCGCCCAGCAGAACGTCGAGGTGCTGAACTCGGTGTTCGAGGGCCGCGAGCCGGGCAAGCGCAAGATCGTCGCGACCTGCGCGCACTGCTTCAACAGCCTCGCCAACGAGTACTCGCAGCTCGGCGGCCACTTCGAGGTCGTGCACCACACCCAGCTGCTGAACAAGCTGGTCCGCGAGAAGCGCCTCACCCCGGTGGCCCCGGTCGCCGAGGACGTCACCTACCACGACCCCTGCTACCTGGGGCGGCACAACAAGGTCTACACGCCGCCGCGCGACCTGGTCGGCGCCTCGGGCGCGAACTTCCGCGAGATGCCGCGGCACGGCGACCGCTCGATGTGCTGCGGCGCGGGCGGGGCCCGCATGTGGATGGAGGAGCGCACCGGCAAGCGCATCAACGTCGAGCGCGTGGACGAGGCGCTGGGCACCGCGCCCCAGAAGATCGCCACCGGCTGCCCGTTCTGCCGCGTGATGCTCAACGACGGCCTCACCGCCCGCCAGAACGAAGGGGCGGCTTCGGAGGACGTCGAGGTCGTGGACGTGGCGCAGCTGCTGCTGTCCTCGGTCAAGCGCGGCGGCGACGGCGCCTCCGCCCCGGTCGCCGACAGCTCCGCGGACACCGGTGGTGCTGAAACCGGTGGCGAAGCCGAAGCCAACGGCAAGGCCGACGTCCCCACCGACGCCGAGCCGACCGGCACCCCCCTCCCGGACCAGGACAAGTCCGAGAACTGACCCGCACCGAGCACAAGGGGCAGGCCCGCGATGGGCCTGCCCCTTCTCGTCTCAGCACCGCCCGAAGTTCACATCGCCCGCAACGCGGCCGTCGATTCCACCAGCCCGTCGCGCCCCGACCTGCTGTCGATCTCCCCGGCCTCCAGCAGCCCGACCGGGAACGGACGCGAGACGTTGAGCATCTCCGCCGCCTGCTGCGTGGTCAGCTCGGCGTGGGACGGCACGACGGACACGCCGGTACCCGCTGCCCTGTGGGCGAGCGCGCGGGCCAGCAGTTCGACAGCGCCACGGGGGACGATCAACGTTTCGCCCCCGTCGTCCTCCACGACGAGCGGGATGCGGCGCTGGTCCTGATGCCTGCCGAGGTAACCCTTGATCCGTTGCAGCGCCTCGTCGGCGACGGCCGCATCGGCCCCGTCAGGTCGGATCGGGTCGAGCGCCGAACAGTCCGGACCCCACGCAGTCCGCGACGAACGCAACACCCGAACCGAGCAGGAGGGGCAGGCCCGCACCGGGCCTGCCCCTCCTGGTTTCCCACCGCCCCCGCGGGGGCGCGTCGTCAGTGAGCGACCTTGATCGCGACGAAGTCGCTGACCGACATGCCCTTGTGCCAGCCCGCCTTGTGGTTGCCGTTGCCGACGCCGTTGCCGTTCACCCCGCTGAGGTGCACCCCGACGTTGCTGCCGTCCTGGTTGTTGGTGACGTACCCGTCGGCGAGCGCCGCGGGGGCGGCGAGGGCGCTCATGCCGAGCATGATCCCGGCGGTGGCTGCGGTCTTCGCGAACTTCGAGAGCTGCATGACTACCTCTCCGTCGTCCTGTCGGTGCGGCGTCGAACTGCGTCGATCGCCGAGATCAGTCCTACGGGGTGAAGGTCGACTCAGCTCGCCCCAGCGGCCAATGCCACCCGTCCCGGTGGCGCTTAATCGCGAGAACAGGCGGACTTCACCACCGCTGCCCACGTGGCGTAATCACGCCGACCCGAGTCGCGGGCATCCGGCTTGGCGACGCCGGCGAAGGGTCCGGGCCCGCCGAGCCCGCCCCGCCGGACGGGGGTGGCAGGCGGGGCGGGGCCGGACGCGCGAAGGCGCCCCGGGCCAACGACCCGGGGCGCCTTCGAGGACGGGGAGCGGGATCAGCTGCCCATCTCCTCCAGGGAGCGGCCGTTGGTCTCCTTGAGGTAGCGCAGCACGAAGACCAGCGAGATCAGCGCGAACAGGGCGTACATGAAGTACGTGGCGGGCAGGTTCCAGTCCCGCATGCTCGGGAAGCTGACCGTCACCAGCCAGTTCGCCACCCAGTTCGTCATGGTGCCGACCGCCAGCGCGGCAGCGCGGATGCGCGGCGGGAACATCTCGCCGAGCAGCACCCACATCACCACGCCCCAGGACGAGGCGAAGAACAGCACGAACGCGCTCGCCGAGATCAGCGCGACCACGCCCCAGCCCGGGGGCAGCACCGCGTCCTCACCGACGACCTGGGCGAAGCTGAACGCCCAGCCGGTGACGGCCAGCGAGACGGCCATGCCGATGGAGCCGATGACCAGCAGCGGCTTGCGCCCGATCCTGTCGACCAGCGCGATGGCGATGAAGGTGCCGACGATGTTCACGATCGAGGTGAACAGGCTCAGCAGCAGGGAGCTGCTCTCCTCGATGCCGACGGACTGCCACAGCGAGGACGAGTAGTAGAAGATCACGTTGATGCCGACGAACTGCTGCAACGCCGCGATCGCCATGCCGACCCAGACGATCGGCAGCACGCCGAAGCGGCCGCGCAGCTCGGACAGCCGCGGCTTGTGCTCGCCCAGCGCGGCCCGGATGTTGGCGATCTTCGCGTCCACGTCCCCGGGCTCGATCCGCGCGAGCACCCCGCGCGCCTCGTCGTCCCGCCCGGCCGCGACCAGGTAGCGGGGCGACTCCGGGATCATCGAGGAGACGACCAGGTAGACCAGCGCGGGGACCGCGGCCACCGCGAGCATCCACTGCCAGGCCTGCATCGGCCCCAGCTCGGCCGAGGCGCTACCGCCCGCCGCCGCCGCGAGTCCGTAGTTGACCAGCTGGGACAACGCGATGCCCAGCACGATCGCCAGCTGCTGCAGGGAGGTGAGCCTGCCCCGGTACTCGGCGGGCGCGACCTCCGCGATGTAGGCGGGGGCGATCACCGAGGCGATGCCGATGGCGATGCCGCCGACGATCCGCCAGATCGCCAGGTCCCAGATGGCGAACGGGAGGGCCGACCCGATGGCGCTGATGACGAACAGCACCGCGGCCAGCTGCATGACCCGGATCCGGCCGATGCGATCGGCCAGGCCGCCGGCGATGGCCGCGCCGACCGCCGACCCCAGCAGCGCCGAGGAGACGACCAGTCCGGTCATGGCCGATCCGACCTGGAAGTGGTCCTGGATGGCGTCGACACCGCCGTTGATCACTGACGTGTCGTAGCCGAAGAGGAAACCGCCGAGCGCCGCCGCGCTCGCGATCATCACTACGTGCCCCAGGTGACCCGTCCGGGCACCGGGCGACTGCGTTACCGACATCGGAGTTCTCCTGTGCCCGCTCGCCGGTCTGCCTCCTTGCACACCTGGGGAGAGCGCCGGGCCCCGGGGAACTCTAGGGTCTGAACCACTTCTTTCTTCCACGATTCAGGGTGAGGATGCTCACCGTGGTGACTGAATCGTTCACGTGGTAAACGATCGCGCACGCAGCACCCCTGAACAGGGGCGATCCCGTCAAACCGGCCGATCGACGGAGAGCGCTCGGCCGCGGGCGGGAGTCAGTCGCGGCGCGTCTCGACGCGCTGGAAGTTCAGGTGCGCGCGCGACGGGGTCGGCCCGCGCTGGCCCTGGTAGCGGGATCCCGCGCGGGTGGTGCCGTACGGGTGCTCGGCGGGACTGGAGAGCCGGAACAGGCACAGCTGGCCGATCTTCATGCCCGGCCACAGCGTGATCGGCAGGTTGGCCACGTTGGACAGCTCCAGCGTGATGTGCCCGGTGAACCCGGGGTCGATGAAGCCCGCGGTCGAGTGCGTGAGCAGCCCGAGCCGCCCCAGCGAGGACTTGCCCTCCAGCCGGCCGGCCAGGTCCTCGGGCAGCCGCACGCACTCGTAGGTGGACCCGAGCACGAACTCGCCCGGGTGCAGGACGAACGGGTCGTCCCCGGTGACCTCGACGGCAGAGGTGAGCTCGTCCTGCTGCTGGGCGGGGTCGATGTGGGTGTACTTCGAGTTGTCGAAGACCCGGAAGAACCGGTCCAGCCGCACGTCGATGCTCGACGGCTGGATCATGGCGACGTCGAACGGATCGAGTTCGAGTCGGCCCTCGTCGAGCTCTTTGCGCAGGTCCCGGTCACTCAGCAGCACGAGCACAGCGTATCGGGAGGACCCCGGGCGATCTTCGTCCCCCGCCGTGTTAGAGTTGGCTCGCCGGAGACGGCGCTGCGGATGTAGTTCAATGGTAGAACATCAGCTTCCCAAGCTGAATACGCGGGTTCGATTCCCGTCATCCGCTCAGTTCACGAAGGCCCAGGTCAGAAGCGCATCGCTTCGCCTGGGCCTTCGTCGTTCCCGGGGCCCGAAGATCAGTCCGAAGTGGACTCGCGCGGCGGGACCAGGGTGTCGAGGTGATCGAGGACTCGGGTCCAGGGGATCGCGTCGCCGAGCGTGGTGCGGGGTTCGCGCAGCGGCCACCAGTGATCGCCGGTGAGCAGGTGCACGCCCGCCTCGGCGAGCGCCGCCGCGTGCCACTTCCAGGCCGGGTGGCGGACGTGCGCGGCGTTGATGGTGGGGAACACGACCACGGGGGCGCGCTGCTCGCCGACCGCCTCGACCGCCGTGGTGAGCGCCTGGCTGTCGCCGAGGCCGAGGGCGAGCTTGGCGACCGTGTTCGCCGTGGCGGGGCACAGCAGGAAGCAGTCGATCTCCGGGTGCGGGCTCGGCTCGGCCGGGGTGCGCGGCGCGGTGCGGCAGGGGAGCCCGGTGAGCTCGGCGATCCGGTCGAGCTCACCGAGCGGTCCCAGCCACTCCCCGGCCGAGGGGGTCAGGGTCACCGCGACCCGCCAGCCGCGTGCCACGGCGGGTTCCACCAGCCGGGTGCGCAGGTGCTCCGTGCCCCCCGCGGCCGAGGCGATCAGACCCAGGGTGCGTCGCTCGTCGATCATCGAGCCATCATGGCCGATCCGAGGTCAGGCCGGTGCGGCTCCCATCGGGGGCGTCGAGGTGGCCGCCTCGGCGCGCGGCCGGGCGACCAGCGCGCGGCCCGCGGTGAGCACGCCGTAGAGGACCAACCAGATCCCGAGCAGGAGCACCCCGAGGATCAGGCCCAGACCCGGGAACGCCAGCAGGGCCACGCCCGCCACGATGGCGAGCACCCCGGTTCCGACGGCCCAGCCGCGCGCCCCCACCTCCGGGTGGGTGATCGCGTGGAAGGTCTCCACGACACCGCTCACCGTCCAGAACAGGCCCAGCGCCACCGGAAGCACGAAGGCGCTCTGCACCGGGTAGCGCAGCACCACGACACCGGCCAGGATGCCCAGCACCGCGAGCACGATCCTGGCCGCGAGGCCCTGCTCCCCGGACGCCAGCGCGCTGCCGAACCAGAAGACCCCGCCGATCACCAGCTGCACGCCCAGGACGAGGGCGATGAACAGCAGCGTCGCTCCGGGCCAGAGCAGCACCGCGAGACCGGCCAGCAACGAGAGCACCCCGTAGGCCAGCATCCAGACCCAGGAACCGCCCACCTTCCCCAGCGATTCGTGGACCGCGTTCGGACTCGCCGTCGACCAGGCCATCGAACTCACCCCCTGAGAACGCCAACGGGCTCACCGTGCCTCCGCCGCCGCACCCCGCCCAGGGGACAAGGTCCCGCCCGGGACCCGTCGCTCGATCCCGGAGCTCAGCCCCGGACGTGCTGGGCGGCGGTGCGGGCCGCGGCCTGCACCGCGCGGCGGTCCACCCGGGTGGGCTCGCGGTCGCGCAGCACCTCCTCGCCCGCCACCCAGACGTCGCGCACGCAGCGCGATCCCGCCGCCCACACCAGGTTCGCCAGCAGCTGCTCGTCGGAGGTGTCCAGGCCGGTGGCGAACGCGGGGTTGTCCACGTCGAGGTGCACGACGTCGGCCCAGCGGCCGGGCTCCAGGGCGCCGATGTCGGAGCGCTGCATCGCCGCCGCACCGCCGCGGGTGGCCGCGAGCAGCGCGCGCGGCGCGGCCAGCGCGGTGGCGTCCCCCGTCGACAGCCGGGCGAACATGCCCGCGAGCTGCACCTCCTCCCAGAGGTCCAGGTCGTCGTTGCTGGACGGTCCGTCCGTGCCCAGGCCCACCGGGATCCCGGCGGCGAGCATGTCGACGAGCCGGGCGGTGCCGGAGGCGAGCTTCGCGTTCGAACCGGGGCAGTGCGCGACACCGGTCCCGCGCGCGGCGAACAGCTCGATGTCCGCGTCGGACAGGTGCACGCAGTGCGCGGCCAGCACCCGCCCGTCCAGCACGCCCAGCGAGTCCAGCAGCGCGGGCACCGAGCCGTGCGCCTCGCGCTGCGCCAGGTCCTCGTCGGCGGCCTCCGCCACGTGCGTCTGCACCAGCGCACCGCGCTCCCGCGCCGATTCCCCGATGGTGCGCAGCGCCTCCGGCGGCAGCGTGTAGGCGGAGTGCGCGCCGTAGCCGAGCTCGACCCGGTCGGCGGGCCCGAAGCGCAGGCCGTCCGCGTCGATCCAGCGGTCGATGTCGGCGACCACGGTCTTCCAGGAACCCATGCCCTCCAGGCCAGGCGCGGCGATCACGGCCGGGCCCAGCGCCACCCGGGAACCGACGGCCAGCACCGCTTCCGCGACCGCCTCGCCGGAGAAGTACATCTCGGCGCTGGTGGTGATCCCCGCGCGCAGCATCTCGACCGCGCCCAGCTCCATCCCGGCGCGGATGTCGGCGGGCCGCAGCCGCGCCTCCGCGGGCCAGATCACCTCGCGCAGCCAGCGCAGCAGCGGCAGGTCGCCGCCCATGCCGCGCAGCAGCGTCATCGGGCTGTGCGCGTGCGTGTTGACCAGGCCGGGCAGCAGGATGCCGCTGCACTCGCGGACCTCGGTGCCCTGCCCGCGCGGCGGCGCCCCCTCGCGCGGGCCGCAGTAGCTGATCCGGCCCCGCTCGTCGACGTCCACGACGGCGTCGCGGAGGACGGTGCAGTCGGGATCGCAGGGAACGACGATCGGGGCGTGCAGGCGCAGTGCGGTCGACATGCGCGCATTCTGCCGCAACTCCGCGCCGGCCCGGCACTCCGGTGATCTCCGCTCGGGCTGCTCAGCGCCGCACCGCCGGCCGCGAAACCACCGCGCGGGGTCGGCCCGCGAGACCACCGCCGCGCCCGCGCGCGGCGGGCCGGAGCGGCGACGTCAGTCCTCCATGAGGCCGCTCCGCCAAGCCCAGGAAGCGGTCTCCACCCGGTTCCTGGCGCCGATCTTGGTCTGGGCCGCGGCCAGGTGCGTCTTCACCGTGGACAGCGACATGAACAGCTCCGTGCCGATCTCCACGTTGGTCAGCCCGCGCGCGGTCGCCCGCACCACGTCCAGCTCCCGCTCGGTGAGCTCGTCGCGCGGCGGCTGCACGGTGCGGCGCGGGCGCTCCGGCGGCTTCGCGAAGTGCTTGAGCAGCCGCACCGTGATCTGCGGCGAGACCAGCGCGTCACCGCGCGTGGCGGCGTGGATGGCCTCGATCAGCAGCGCCGGGCCCGCGTCCTTGAGCAGGAAGCCGCTGGCCCCGTTCGCCAGCGCGGACGCCACGTAGTCGTCGAGGTCGAAGGTGGTCACGACGACCACCTTGATCGGGTTCGCGACGTCCGGCCCGGCGAGCTGCTTGGTCGCCTCCAGGCCGTCGAGCCCGGGCATCCGGATGTCCATCAGGCACACGTCCGGTCGCAGCTCCCTGGCGCGCCGCACCGCGTCGAGCCCGTTGGCGACGTCGGCGACGACCTCGATGCCGTCCTGCGACTCCAGGATCATCCGGAAGCCCGCCCGCACCATCTCCTGATCGTCGGCGATCAGCACCCGGATCATCGCCATCTCCTCCTCGTCGTGGCCCACGCGCTCAGCCCTGCTCGCGCTCGGCCAGCGGCAGCCAGGCGTCGACGCGCCACCCGGCGCGCTCGGCGGGCCCCGCGCTGAACCGGCCGCCGAGCAGCTCGATGCGCTCGCGCATCCCGACGAGACCGTATCCTCCGGAGCCCCCCACCGGTGCGGTGCGCCCACCGGAGCCGTTGTCCGCGACGCGGATGTGCAGGCGTTCCTGCGGGGAGCGCACCGTCACGACGATCTCGGTGGCGTCCGGGGCGTGCTTGCCCGCGTTCGTCAGGGATTCCTGGACCAGCCGCAGCGCCGAGCGGGCGACCTCCTGCGGGATCTCCTGGTCCAGCTCCAGGCGCAGGCTCACCTCGGGCCCCGCGCCCTCGACGAGGGCGGTGAGGTCCGCGGTGAGATCGGTGGTGGCCTGCTCGGTGGCGCCGCTGGTGCCCGCCGGCTCGGCGCCCCGCATGCTCGCGACGAGGCGGCGCATCGCCACCAGCGCCTCGGTGCCGCTGGTGGCGATCCGCTCCATCGCCTCGGCCGCGGCCTCCGGCTTCCGCGCGGCCACCAGCTGCGCGGCCTGCGCCTGCACGACGATCCCGGTGACGTGGTGGGCGACGACGTCGTGCAGCTCCCGCGCCAGCGCCAGCCGCTCCGCCTGCTGGGCCTGCTCCACGGCGCTGCGCACCGTCCGGCTCCGCTCCCCGTCGCGGGCCCGGAAGTACAGCCCCGACCCGACCGACAGGGCCAGCAGCAACCCGCCGAGCGCGAGGAGCTGAGCGATCGAGCCCAGGTCCGGGATCCGCGTGGTCCCGCGGATCAGCACCATCGCGAACAGGGTGGCGGCGACCAGGGCGGCGCCGCCGAGCGCGGCGTTGCGGGTCGTGGCGTGCCGGACCAGGTAGGCCAGCACCAGCATCCCCGCGCCGGTGGCCGTGACCGGCACGCCGGGCAGCACCCCGGAATCGACGTCCGCACCGCCGACCAGCTGCACGCCGACGCCGGTGCAGACCAGCGCGGTCGCGGCCAGCAGCGCCGACTCCAGCGGCCGCTTCGGCGCCAGCACCGCCAGCCCGCAGAGCACCACCGAGCCCAGCAGCAGCACGATCTCACCCGGCTCGGCTCCCGCCAGCCCGGAGCTGATCTCCAGGAAGAGCAGCACCACCAGCCCGGCGATCACCGGCCACTGCTTGCGGAACAGCTCCACCAGCGGGGTCCGGGCCGCCTTGAGCTGCCAGCCGCGCAGGTAGGTGCCGGTGCCCATCGCCAGCAGCAGCTGCAACATCCCGAACGCGACGACCTGCGAACCGGATCCCGCGATCGGGCCGCGCAACCCCAGCGACACCAGGCAGGCCAGCACCAGCGCTCCGGTCACGGGCAACGCCTTCAGCGGGGGCAGCCGCCGGTGCGCGAACAGCACCAGCAGCACGCCCGCGGCGTTCTCCGTGGGCAGGATCGAGCCGAGTCCCAGCGAGTGCGGCTCCACGTCGACGAGCCGGGCCAGCGCGCTGGAGACCAGCAGCACCCCGGCCGCCGCCACCCCGCACAGCGCCGGGTGCACGCGGCCGCGGACGGCCAGCAGCGCGAGCAGCGCGGCGCCCGGGGCGAGGACGAGGTCTCGGGGATCGCGCGCCAGCACGGCGATGTCGGCGCAGCACAGCAGCGCCATCAGCGCGGCCAGCACCCAGGGCGCCCGCGCGAGACGACCGAGTCGCTGCGCCGACGTGGGGGTCGTCGGGCGGGAACTCACGGCAGGACCCTAATCCCAGGACGCTCGCCGACGGCTTGGCCGAACGGTCCGAAACCCCGGCCGATCGGTCGACGAGACCTGTCCACGAGCGGGAAGCGCCGGGACGGGCCCGCGCGGGAACGTTCTCGCCGAGGCCGGTGCGATGACCGGCGGTCGAGAGGAGACGGCAGTGTTCGAGGCGCCCACCCCGCTCAACGCCCCCGAGCCGATCCACCTGTCCCGCGCGGACGGCCCGCGCCCGATCCGCCTCCCCACCCCCGCGCCCGCCCCGGTGCCGCTGCTGGAGGCGCGGCGGGTGACGGTGCCCCCCGAGGTGCTCGACGCGGACTTCGCGCTGCCCCGAGGCGGGGTCGCGGAGCTGCGGGGCCCGAGCGGGGCGGCGCGGACCGCCCTGCTGCGGGTGCTCGCCGGGCTGCGGCGCCCGGAGTGCGGCGAGGTGCTGCTCGACGGCGTGCGCCTCGACCTGCTCGACGACCACGAGCTGCGCGAGCTGCGCCGCCGCGAGTTCGGCTTCGTGCTCGGCGACGCGATGCTGGTGCCCGAGCTCACCGCGGCCGAGAACTGCGCGTTGCCGCAGATGCTGGCCGGGGCCGAGCGGGCCGAGGCGATGGTGCGGGCGGTGGCGGTGCTGCGCGACTTCGGCCTGAGCGGGCTGCGGGACCGGTTCCCCGGGCAGCTCTCGGCGGCCCACCAGCAGCTGCTGACCGTGGCGCGGGCGGTCGCGCACCGGCCGAAGGTGCTGTTCGCCGACGTTCCGGACCTCTCCGGACCGGCGATCGCCGAGCTGCTCGACGCCGCGCGGCACGAGGGAATCGCCGTGGTCCTCACGACCGCCCTGCCCGCCCTGCCCGGCCGCGCCCCGCTCCCGCTGGAGATCACCGGCCGGGCCCTCGAACTGGCCGCCTGACCCGCTCCGGCCGGACGGCCCGGGAGCGCGGGCCGATCGGCTGATGCCGGCCGAGGGCTCCGCGTCGGAAACTGACCGCACGACTCGACGACCAGGAGGTGTTCCACGTGCTCATCGCGACCTTCACCACCCTCGGAATCATCGCCGCGGTGGCGGTGCTGCTGCTGATGGCGCTCAGCTCGCTGCTCCCCGCCGACGCCCCGCGGGGCCGCTAGTCAGCGGCGCTCGAAGAGGAGGTCGTGGATCCCCCGGCCTTCCTCGTGAGCGCGGCTCTCGAACTTCGTGACCGGCCGCCAGTCCGGGCGCGGCGCCCAGCCGCCGGGCTGGTCCGCGTACCGGTTGCGCAGCTCCGGTACGGCCGAGCAGACCGCCATCATCTGCTCGGCGTAGTTCTCCCAGTCCGTCGCCAGGTGCAGGTAACCGCCGGGAGCGAGGCGGGAGGCGATGAGCTCGACCGTCCCCTGCTGCACGAGGCGCCGCTTGTGGTGGCGCTTCTTCGGCCACGGGTCCGGGAAGAAGATCCGCACCCCGGCCAGCGAACCCGGCACCACGTGCTCGCGCAGCAGCACGACCGCGTCCCCGCGCAGCAACCGGAGGTTCGACAGCTCCAGGTGCTCCGCGCGCAGCAGCAGCTGGGCCAGGCCCGGCTTGTAGACCTCGACCGCGAGGTGGTCGACCTCGGGATCAGCGGCCGCCAGCCGCGCCGTCGTCTCGCCCATGCCGGACCCGATCTCCAGGACCAGCGGGGCGCGGCGCCCGAACCAGGCCGCGGCGTCCAGCGGCCCCTCGGGCAGCGCGTCCACCGAGTCGCCCAGCTCGGACCAGTGCCGATCCCACGCCCGCTGCTGGCCCGCGGTCATCCGCTCACCGCGCTGGACGTAGCTCACGATCGTGCGGCGGTGCTGGATCTGCTGGTCAGAAGTGCTCACGGGATGCCAGTATCGCAAACCCGCCGGGCCGGGCGGCTACCAGGATTCGACGACCGGCAACGCGGCGAGCAGACCGGCCGGACCGCTCAGCGGCAGCGGCTGCGGCGGGCCGTCGGTGTAGGCCGCGACCACCTGGATCCAGCCGGGGTGCTGGTCGGTGAGCGTCACCGTGGTCGGCGCCTGGCGGGTGCCGCGCTCGGAGGGGGCGTACTCCCAGTACCCGGTCTCGCCCGTCGCCGCCCAGGGCACGAAGACCCAGCCGCCGCGCTCGTGCAGCAGCCGGTGCACGTCGTCCTCCAGCGCGAAGCCCTCGGCGCGGGAGCTCAGCTCGCCGCGGTCCACGGCGCGCAGCCACCACGGGGCGGGCAGCCTGCTGGTCGAGCCGTGCAGCTTGCGGTAGAGGTCGAGCACCTTCTGCTCGGGCGCCGTGCAGATCCAGCTGCGGCGCAGCGAAGCGGGGGAGGTGGCCCAGGCGACCGTCGGATGCGCCTCGGTCGCCAGCGACCACTCCAGGCGAGGAACCGCCTCCACGTGGACGTCGTACTGGTTGCGCCGGTTCAGCGGCGAATCGCGCCGCTCCGGCGAGCACTCGGTCGATCGCACCATGCCCACCCATCTGCCGTGTGAGTCGCGCGGACCGCGACGGCGGTCTGGCGGCGCGTCCACCTCAGCGACGTTGGTGATCGGAACACGCGTCCTTGCCTATGCATTATCACAGGGAATCAATCGCGTGAAGCTTCTCGACCCCAGCTGTGAACCATCACATATCGGACTCGTTCGAGTGGCCGAGTCGACAGCCCTCCGCGAACGCGGTGAAGTGGAGCAGTGGAACAGGCGGTGCAGCGGGTGGAGCTCGACGGCGGGGTCGCCGTGGGGCTGGACGGCTCGCCGTCCTCGCTGCGGGCGCTGGACGCGGCCGCGCACGAGGCGGCGCTGCGCGGCGAGGTGTTGCACGTGGTGCGGGCGTGGAGCCTGCGCACCGCGCCGCGTCCGCCGGGCTTCCCGGCCGGAGCGGTGCCGAGCATGGACGCCTACCAGGCCTCGGTGGACGAGTCGACCGCCGAGATCGTGCGCCAGCGCCTCGGCGAGCCGCCTCCGGTCCCCGTGCGGCGGCACGTGGTCCACTCGCCATCCCCCCAGGCGCTGCTCTCCGCCTCCCGGGGAGCGGACCTGCTGGTGGTGGGGCACCGGGGCCGGGGCGGCTTCGCGGGCCTCCTCCTCGGCTCGGTGGCCGAGCAGTGCGTCCGCCACGCCTCCTGTCCCACCCTGGTGGTCCGCCCGACGATCTGAGCGGGGCGCGCGCCGCGGACACGTCGACCACCGGCAGCCGATCAGTCGGTCCTCAGCGGTCGATCAGTTGATGTCTCGCCCCGAGCGACTGGAGCCGCCGCGGTCGCTCAGCCGCTTCCGCGCGACGACACCGATTTCGCCGCGCGGGTCACCCGCGAGCGACGGATCCCGCGGCGCGAGGACCGTTGAAGATCCGGCACCGGCACCGGCGAACGAATCGATCGAAGACGGAAGCGGAAAGCACAGGGCCCGGGCCATCCCCCGAATGACAGCCCGGGCCCTCCCCCGTCCGACCGCCGGCGCCCCCGAGCGCTTCGCAGTCGGTCGATTCTGTTGTGCAGCCGCTCGACGCACCCGGGGGCGCGTCGACCGTGCCGGTGGGTGTCGAGCCAGGCCCAGCACCCAGGTCTCGGATCCGCCGCCACGTCCCCTGATTCCGGCCGGTGCACCCCTGAATCCCGATGGGGTGGAGCGCTGGAGCGGGTGGAACGTCGATCACGGCTCGATCTTGCCGAGATCCTATCTGCCGGGGTGATCAGCCTCTCGGGCGGGAGGGTTAACGCCGGTTCACCCGCGCCGCCGACCTGCGCCGCTGGATCAGGCGTCTTGCCGGTTCACCGCGACCGCGGCGATGCCGAGCACGGCGAAGGCCACCAGGGCGAAGTACCCCAGCGAGGCCCACGCGCCCAGCGGCGCGCCCTGCAGGGCGACCTCGGGGTCGAGGAACCGGGCGCCGACGGTGAACGGCATCCACTGTTGCAGCTCGGAGCCGATGTTGGGCACGATCGCGACGAGCGACTCCAGCAGCAGCGCCCAGATCACCAGCAGCGTGAGCGCCCCGGCGGACTGGCGCACCAGCGCACCGACACCCACGGCGAGGACCGCGGCGAGCGCGTAGTACGGCCCGACGCCCGCGAGCTGGCGCCACTGCTCGCCGGTGCTGAGCACGAGTTCCGGTCCGGGCGCGATCAGCTGGGCGACGCCCCAGGAACCGAAGGCGGCGAGCTCGCCGATCACCAGCGCGAGGACGGCGACGACGGCGGCCTTGGCCAGCAGCACGGCGGGCCGGTTCGGCACGGCCTGGAAGGTGGTGCGGATGGTGCCGAAGCGGTACTCCGTCGTCACGGTCAGGGCCGCGAGCACGAGCACCACCACCAGCCCGAACTGCTGGCCCGCGAGCGCCTGGCCGAGCGAGAGACCGCTCTCGTCGCCGATGGCGGAGGCGAACGCGGCGGCGAAACCGATGGTCAGCGCGAGTGCGGCGAACGAGCACCACAGCGGTGAACGGGTGGAGAACAGCTTGATGCGTTCCACGGCGAGCAGGGTCATCGGAGGTCCCCTCCAGTCGCGGCGAACTCGCCGCCGAAGTCGGTCTGGTACTGCACTGCCTGGCTGGTGAGCTGCATGAACGCCTCTTCCAGCGAACCCTGCTGGGGGGCCAGCTCGTGCAGCACGATCTGATGCCCGGCCGCGAACTCGCCGATCTGCGCGCTGTCGGCTCCGGCGAGCACCAGGGTGTCGGGTGCCGCCGGGTCGGCGGGGGCGACGGTGTGGCCGCCCGCGGTGAGCAGTTCGCGCAGGCGCCCGGCCTGCGGGGAGCGGACCTTGAGCGAGCCGGTGCCCGCGCCCGCGACGAACTCCTCGGTGCTGCACTGGGCGATGAGCTCGCCCTTGCCGACGACGACGAGCTGCTCGGCGGTCAGCGACATCTCGGACAGCAGGTGGCTGGAGACGAACACGGTCCGGCCCTCGTCGGCCAGCCGGCGCATGAACCGGCGGATCCAGTGGATGCCTTCCGGGTCGAGGCCGTTGACCGGCTCGTCGAACAGCAGGATCTTCGGGTCGCCGAGCAGGGCGGCGGCGATGCCGAGGCGCTGCGACATGCCCAGCGAGAACCCGCCCGCCCGCCGCTTCGCGACCTCGGAGAGGCCGACCATCTCCAGCACCTCGTCGACCCGGCGGACGGGGATCCGGTTGGAGCGCGCCAGCCAGCGCAGGTGGGCGTGCGCGGAGCGGTTCGGGTGCACCCACTTCGCGTCGATCAGCGCGCCCACGGTGCGGAGCGGATCGGTGAGCTCGTGGTACTGCTGCCCGTCGACCCGCACCGAGCCGGAGGTGGGCCGGTCCAGCCCGAGGATCATCCGCATCGTGGTCGACTTGCCCGCGCCGTTGGGCCCGAGGAAACCGGTGACGGTGCCGGGCTTCGCGGTGAACGACAGGTCGTTGACGGCGAGCGTCGATCCGTATCGCTTGGTGAGGCCGATCGCCTCGATCATGGTCTCTCCCCTGTGCCGTGCGCCCTCGGCGGTGGTCCGAGCGCTGAGGAGAACTCTGCCGCACGGGGCGGGGCCGCCACCTCGGCCTTCCGGCCACCGTCCGGCCACCGGGGGACCGTCGTTCGCCGGCCGGACCTAGTTCTCCCGGCCAGGTCCGGGTAGGCGGAAGGTCGTACGTCGCGGCGCCGCCCAGCGGTTCCGGCGCGGGCGGGAGGCCGGACCGACTCCCTCGGTCCGGCAGGCGATCAGCCGAACCAGCGGGCGAGGGCGTGGACGATGCCGTCCTCGGTGACGGTGCCGGTGACCTCGATCGCGGCGGCGTGGACCTCCGCCGGGGCCTGGCCCATGGCGACGCCGTGGGCGGCCCAGGCCAGCATCTGCACGTCGTTCGTGCCGTCCCCGGCGGCGAAGGTGTCCTCGGCGGCCACGCCGAGCTCGGTGCGCAGCTTCTCCAGCGCGCTGCCCTTGGTCACCCCGTCCGGAACGACGGTCACCCAGGGCTCGTAGTGATCGATCGTGGTGGTGCAGCCGGGCAGCTCCACCCCGGCCAGCGCCTCGGCGACCGCGTGCGGTTCGCGATCCTCCCAGTTGGCGATCAGCCGGGGGACCGGTGCGGAGACGAGCTCGTCGAGGTCGGTGAGCCGTTGCGGGCCGTGCAGCTGGTGTTCGCGGAAGGGACTGGTGACGAGGCTGCCGGTGCCGAGCTGCTCGGCGGCGAAGATCGCCCCGGGCAGCAGCGCGGCGAGTCGCGCGTGCACCGGCGCGGGGTCGAAGGTCTCCACCGCGAGCGCCTCTCCGGTGGCCGCGTCCAGGGTCACCGCCCCGTTCGAGCACAGCGCGACGCCGCTGCCGAGCCCCAGCTCCGCCAGCACGGGCACGGTGCCGAACATGCTCCGCCCGGTGGCGATGACGACGTGCGCCCCGGACTCCGCGACGCGGCGCACCGCCGCGCGCACCGGCGTCGAGATCGTCTGGGTCTGCGGGTCGAGCAGCGTCCCGTCCACGTCGAGCGCGACGAGGCGGGGGATCCATCCGGGAGCGGGCACGGCGACCAGGCTAGCCGTCCGCCGTGCCGCGATCAGCACTCGCCGATCAGCGCTCCGGATCAGGCGGGGCCGGAGCGGGCGTCCGCGTCGAGCTGCTCGCTGGTGCGCGCGGTGAGCTCCTCCTGCAGCGTCTTCTCCCGCTGCTTGGTGCGCAGCCGGGCCAGCAGCCAGACCGTGATCCCGTGCGCGGCGGCCAGCACCAGCAGCAGCACGCCGGTCCTGGTGATCAGCGCGATGAGCGGATCACCAGGGCCCGTCGGGACGGTGGACAGCAGGGCCACCACGCCGAGCGCGGTGAGGTGGAAGAGCACGGTGACGAGCTGGTTCACCGAGTCGGCGACCGCGCCGTCGGGGTAGGCCGCGGCCAGGTAGGTGCTTCCACCGCGGCGCAGCAGCCAGCCGTCGAGGAAGACCAGCGCGACGCCGATGACCAGGAATGCGAGGACGTGTCCGGTTCCCACGGGTATCACCGGTTCCGTTGTCGGGGGATGCGCTGCGCGCATGTTCGTGCACGCTCCGGATTCCCGCCGAGATCGTCGGGCAAACCGGCGTTCGGCCGGCGCGTCCTCCTGTCGTGGCAGGATGGCGGCGATCACGTGGCTAGGAGGCAGGGGTGACGGCGCCGGGCGAGCAGCACCAGCAGACCTGGGCGGGTCCGCTGTCGGCCTCGGTGGCCCGGCTGTGCGCCGGGTTGCGCCCGCAGGTCTGCGAGGCCACCGCCGCCGGGTTCGACGAGGTGCTGCGCCGGCTGTCCGCGCCGTTGCAGGTGGCGGTCGCGGGACGCATCAAGTCGGGCAAGTCCACGCTGGTCAACGCGCTGATCGGGCGCCGGGTCGCCCCCACGGACGTCGGCGAGTGCACCCGGCTGGTGACCCGCTTCCAGTACGGCACGGTGGACCGCGTCGAGGTCGTCTTCCGCGACGGGACGCAGCAGGCGGTGCCGTTCGACGCCGACGGCGGCATCCCGGCCGATCTGGGCGTGGAGCTGGAGCGCGTCTCGCACCTGGAGGCGTACCTGACGAACGCGGTGCTGCGCGATCTCACGGTGATCGACACCCCCGGGCTCGGTTCGCTCGACGCGGCTTCGGTGGCGCGGACCGAGCAGCTGCTCGGGACCCGCGAGGCGGCGTCCGGCGAGCCGGGGGACGACGACCTGGACCCGGTCTCGCACCGGGCGGTGTCCGGGGCGGAGGCCGTGGTCTACGTGGTGACGCAGGCGGTGCGCGCCGACGATCAGCAGGCGCTGGAGGCGTTCGCGGCGGCGACCGCGAGCCGGGACGCCGGCCCGGTGAACGCGATCGCGGTGCTGAACAAGGCCGACACCGTGGAACCGGACTCGGTCCCGGGGGCGGGCGGCGAGGTGTGGCGGGCGGCGAGCGCGCTGGCCGCCGAGCAGGCGGCGCTGCTCGGCCCTCGGGTCGCCGACGTGCTGCCGGTGATCGGGTTGCTCGCGGAGACCGCGGAGACCGGCGGCTTCACCACCGCCGACGCCGAGGTGCTGCGCGCGCTGGCCGAGCTGGACGACACCGCGCGGCAGACGATGCTGATGTCCGCGGACCTGTTCACCGGCTGGGAGTGCGAGATCCCCGAGCGGGACCGGGAGCGGCTGCTGGAGCGGCTGGACCTCTACGGGGTGCGGCACGCGCTGGCGGCGCTGGACGAGGACCCGGGGATCACGGCGGGCGCGCTGCGGCGGGTGCTGCGCGACCGCAGCGGGCTGGCCGAGGTGCTGGGCAGGCTGGAGGCGGTGTTCCGCGCCCGCACCGACGGCATCAAGGCGGCGGCCGCGCTGGCCTCGGTGACGGCGCTCGCGCAGGCCTCCGGCGATGCGGGCGAGCGGCAGCGGGCGCACGACGCGATCGAGGTGCTGCTGACCCGCCCGGAGGCGCACCAGCTGCGGCTGCTGGAGGCGTTGACGCTGGTCAGCTCAGGTTCGGTGGCGCTACCGGAGGACCTCGCGGCGGAGGTGTTGCGGATCGGCGGGAGCACCGATCCGGGCGTCCAGCTGGGCCTGGCGGGCCGGCCGCCGCACGAGCTCGTGCAGTACGCGCTGGAGCGGGCGGGCTGGTGGCGCTCGTTCGCCTCGTTCGGTGCGACGCCCGCGCAGAGCCGGGTCGCGTTCGTGGTGCACCGGGCGTACTTCCTGATCTGGCAGCAGCTCAACCCCGGGCAGGTCCGGGTCACGGGCTGAGGTCCCGGCGAGCGGAGAGGACGCGGGGGTGCGGGGCTGGCTTCGAGGACGAGCGTCACCTGATCGTGGAACCACCCGGCAGGACGGCGCGTCCGACGCCCCGGACGCCGAACCGGGAACCGAGTCGGGAGCTGACATGACCGCGATGCGCATCGACCCGCTCGAACAGGCCCGCGCCGAGCGCGCCGAGCTGATCAGGTTGTGCCTGTACGCGCTGGACCGGGCCCGCAGCAGCGGCGTGGTGGAGCGGATCGCCGACGGCCTCGGCGACGTCGGCGTGCGGCGGCTGAGCCCGGACGGGTTGCCCTTCGACCCCGCGCAGCACGAGGCGGGCGGCACGGTGCCCACGGACGACCCCGCGCTGGACGGGCTCATCGCCGAGACCGAGGTGCTCGGCTTCGCCGACCGCGACCAGGTGCTGCGGGCGCCGGTCGTCACCGTCTACCAGGCGCGTCGCGGTCCCGCCGGGAACTGATCCCGCGCCGATCGAGTGAGCCCCGGCCGGCGCCGGCGGCGGGACGTGCGGCAATCGGGGCACCGGGTGGTCGGGTCGGGTGGACCGCTCCCGAGGAGGGTCGCGGGCCGGGAGGCGCCTAGTAGATTCACAGCGCCGCCGCGGCCGCCCGGTCGCGCGGCTCCCGCGTCCGACCCACCCCCAGGAGCGTGCGCATGACTTCGGCCGGCCCTGCCGCGGCGGTGCCCGTGGCGGCCACCGCCCTGCCCCAGCAGGTCAAGCAGACCAGGGACAAGCTGTTCGCCCTGCTGCGGGAGGTGGATCCGGAGTCGGCGAACTGGGCGGACGAGGTCCGGCGCTCGCGACCCCGGGTGCCGAGCGTGGTGGTGGTCGGCGAGACCAACCGGGGCAAGAGCTCCCTGGTGAACGCCCTCCTCGACCACCCGGGCCTGTCCCCGGTGGACGCCGCCGTGGCGACCTCCACCTACCTGGAGTTCCGGCACGGCGAGCGCTGGCGCGGCGTCGCGCGCTACCCGGCCGACGCCGCGGAGGTGGAGTTCGAGGTCGACGCGCTGCCCGCGTGGGCCTCGGTGCGCGAGACCCCGCCCGCCGAGGGCCTGCCGCCGCGCCACCTGCTGATCGAGGCCCCGCTCGACCCGCTCGCCGCGCTGACCGTGGTGGACACCCCGGGCGTGGGCGGGCTCGATTCGATCCACGGCGAGCTCGCGGCCGAGGCCGCCTCCGCCGCGACCGCGCTGCTGTTCGTCGCCGACGCCTCCGCCCCGTTCACCCGGGGTGAGCTGGACTTCCTGCACCGGGCGGCGGACCGGGTCGAGACGGTGGTGTTCGCGCTGGCCAAGATCGACCAGCACCGCGGCTGGCGGCAGGTGCTGGAGGAGAACCGCGCGCTGCTGGCCGAGCACGCGCCGCGCTTCGCCCAGGTGCCGATCCACCCGGTCTCGGCGCGGATGCGCGAGCTCGCCGCGCGGGCGCCGAGCGAGCAGGCCGCGGCGATGCTGCGGGAGCGCTCCGGGGTCACCGAGCTGCGCTCCGCTCTGGAGCAGCTCGTCGGCGGGCGGGCCGCGATGCTGGGCGAGGCCAACACGATGCGCGCGCTGTCCACGGTGCTCGGCGAGCTGTCGGTGCGCCTGTCCGGCGAGCAGCGCGCGCTCACCGCCGGTCAGGCCGAGGCCGAGGCGCTGCGCGCCCGCCGCGACGAGCTCGCCGCCGCCCGGCGCTCCTCCACCCGCGGCTGGCAGCTCAAGCTGCGCGGGGAGATCCAGCGCACCCGGGTCGAGGTCAGCCACGAGGTCACCCGGCAGATGCGCGAGGTGCAGAGCTGGTTCCGCCGCGCCATCGACACCGCCGAGCGGGACGCGCTCAGCGCGCTGCCGTACCAGGTGGACACCGCGCTGCAGATGGTGTCCTCCAGGGTGTCCGGGCTGCTGTCGGCCCGGCTGGCGAAGGTCGCCGAGGTCTCGCTGGCGGAGTTGTTCTCCGCCGAGGAGCTGGACGTGATCCGCTCCCAGTTCGCGCGCGGCGCCCAGTCGCCGATCGCGCTGCGGCCGCCGGAGAAGCGGGCGCCGACGGCCGAGGACAAGCTGCTGGTGTTCATGGGGATCTCCGGCGGGCTCGGCGTGGGCCGGGCGGCGGCGATGCCGCTGGCCGGGATCGGCGTGGGCGTGCTGAACCCGGTGGTGCTGCCGGTGACGATCGTGCTCGGGCTCGGCGCGGGCTGGTGGATGGCGCGCACCCGCAAGCACGCGGCCGACAAGCAGCACCTCAAGCAGTGGCTCACCGAGGCCATCGCGGACGCCCGCTCGGCCCTGGACCAGCTGGTGTCCGAACAGCTCATCGAGGCGGAGCAGCAGCTCTCGCTCGCGCTGGACGACGCGCTCGGCAAGCGCATCGAGGCGATCGAGGCGGAGCTGCGCGAGGTCGACCAGGCGCTGAAGATGGACGCCGCCGAGCGCAGCCGCCGGTTGCGGACCGCCGAGCAGCGGCTGGCGGAGACCCGCAGCGGGCGGGACCGCGCGGAGCACCTGCTCGGCGCGATCCGCGGGCTGCGCGACCGCGCGGAGTGACCTGATCGCCCGATCCGTTACCGGCGGGGAACCGCCCGGATCTACGCTGCGTCCAAGGCCTCGACCGCGGGGCGGGTGTCCGGAAGTGGGGTCGGAGATGTACATCGAGGAGACGGGCGCGGGCGACGGCGACATCAAGGTCACCGTCGAAGGCGTGGAGTACACGGCCGAGGCGAACTACGACCTCGACGGCGACGGCGTGGACGACGCGGTCACCGTGCTCACCGACGACGGCCACGTCTCCTACGCGGACGAGGACGCCGACGGCGAGGCCGACGTGATGCGCACCGTGGACGCCAGCGGTGCGGTCGTCGGCCAGGCCCGCTTCGACCCGGCCAGCGGCGACTGGATCGCCGAGGACCCCGAGCAGTACCCCGGGGAGGGGGATCCCCGGCAGCGCGGCGGCGAGCGGATGGTGATCGACACCCCGGACGGCGAGCAGCGGATCGGACCGGCCACCGAGGACACCGACGAGGACGGGTTCGCGGACACGGCGGTGGTGACCACGGAGAACGGGACGGTGCTGGTGACCGACGTGGACGGGGACGGCTCCGCGGACCAGCTGGTGGAGATCGGCAACACCGGCGAGGTGACCATCACCCACCACACCGGGTCCGGGGAGTGGACCGTGGTGGAGCAGGGGCACCTGGACCAGCGGGGGCAGTACACCCCGGCCGCGAACCCGGTGGCGGGCGCGACCGACGACGCCACCTGGACCTTCGACGAACCGGCGGCCGGCGCCAGGCCCGACGTCTCCCAGCAGGCCCCGAGCACCTGCTCGGACTCCGACGCGGCCTGGAGCTGACCGTCCGGAACCGGATTCCGCCCGCACGGGGGAGATTCCGGCCCCCGCCGGGTGTTCCGCGGTGACGCTTCGCGGCCCCGCTGAGGACGTCCGGCGGACGGGTCGGCGTCACCCCTCGTTCGCGCAGCTGTCCGGTTCGCCGGAAAATCTTGGTCGCCAGCACGCCCGTGCGCTCGAATTTTCGTCTAGACCTCTGCTTCGCGGCGGTTCTGAATCGATCCCCTTATCGTTCCTGTGAGAGAACCGACACAGCTGATCTCCATGGCGGGCGCCCGGCACCGTTAGCCTCGGTGCATCCCTTTTCGCTTCGCCCGTTCTCCGGGCGGGGCGGAGCATTCTCTGAAGAAGCCGGTGGCACCGCCGCCATCGGACAGATTCCGGGCTGTGGCGCCCAGTCAGGAGACGCGAAGCGATGACCGCCTTGACCATCCCAGGTCTCGACCAGGCACCGACCGAGCACGCACGCCTGCTGTCGTGGGTGCGCGAGGTCGCCGAGCTGACCACGCCCGACCAGGTGGTGTGGTGCGACGGTTCGCAGCAGGAGTGGACCCGGCTGACCGACGCGCTGGTGGACGCGGGCACCTTCACCCGGCTGGAGAAGAAGCCCAACTCGTTCTGGGCCGCCTCCGACCCGAGCGACGTGGCGCGCGTCGAGGAGCGCACCTTCATCTGCTCCCGGGAGCGCAAGGACGCGGGCGTCACCAACAACTGGATGCAGCCCGACGAGATGAAAGCGATCATGACCGAGCTCTACCGGGGCTCGATGCGCGGTCGCACCATGTACGTCATCCCGTTCTGCATGGGTCCGCTGGAGGCCGAGCAGCCGAAGCTGGGCGTCGAGATCACCGACAGCGCCTACGTGGTGACCTCGATGCACATCATGACCCGGATGGGCGCGAAGGTCCTGGAGAAGCTGGGCACCGACGGCGAGTTCGTACCGGCGCTGCACTCGGTCGGCGCGCCGCTGGAGCCGGGGCAGCAGGACGTCGCCTGGCCCTGCAACGACACGAAGTACATCACCCACTTCCCCGAGGAGCGGATGATCTGGAGCTTCGGCTCCGGCTACGGCGGCAACGCGCTGCTCGGCAAGAAGTGCTACTCGCTGCGGATCGCCTCCGCGATGGGCCGCGACGAGGGCTGGCTCGCCGAGCACATGCTGATCCTCAAGCTGACCTCCCCGGCGGGCGAGGTGCACTACGTCGCCGCCGCGTTCCCCTCCTCGTGCGGCAAGACGAACCTCGCGATGCTGCAGCCGACCATCCCGGGCTGGAAGGCCGAGACCCTCGGTGACGACATCGCCTGGATGCGCTTCGGCGAGGACGGCAGGCTCTACGCGGTGAACCCGGAGGCCGGATTCTTCGGCGTCGCCCCCGGCACCGACGAGAACACCAACCCGAACGCGATGCGCACCATCGAGCAGGGCAACACGCTGTTCACCAACGTGGCGCTCACCGACGACAAGGACATCTGGTGGGAGGGCATGGGCGAGGCGCCCGCGCACCTCACCGACTGGAAGCAGCGGGACTGGACGCCGGAGTCGGCCGAGAAGGCCGCCCACCCGAACTCGCGCTACTGCACGCCGATGTCGCAGTGCCCGATCCTGGCCGACGAGTGGGACGACCCGCGCGGCGTGCCGATCTCGGCGATCCTGTTCGGCGGCCGCCGCAAGACGACGGTCCCGCTGGTGAACGAGGCGTTCGACTGGCAGCACGGCGTGTTCATGGGCGCCACCATGTCCTCGGAGACGACCGCCGCCGCCGCCGGCCAGGTCGGCGTGGTCCGCCGCGACCCGATGGCGATGCTGCCGTTCCTCGGCTACAACGTCGGCGACTACTTCCAGCACTGGGTGAACATGGGGAAGTCCGCCGACGCCTCGAAGCTGCCCCGGATCTTCTACGTGAACTGGTTCCGCCGCGACGAGTCCGGCAAGAAGATCGTGTGGCCCGGCTTCGGCGAGAACTCCCGCGTGCTCAAGTGGGTCATCGAGCGGATCGAGGGCAGCGCGGCCGCCGAGGACACCCCGATCGGCCGGGTGCCCGCCGCCGACCAGATCGACCTCTCCGGGCTGGACACCCCGCGCGCGGACGTCGAGACCGCGCTGCACGTGGACGTCGAGGAGTGGAAGGCCGAGATCCCGCTGATCGAGGAGTGGTTCGCCACCATCGGTGACGACCTGCCCAGCTCGATCTCGGACGAGTTCGAGGCCCTCAAGCAGCGCCTCGGTGTCGCCTGACGCACCACAGCACCGAATAAGGGCCGCCCGCGGGGAGTCCCCGCGGGCGGCCCTTCTTCGCGCCTCCCGCGCGGAAATCCGACTCCGGAGCGGAACCGGGCGGGTACCCCGCGCGTCCAACGGGAGAAGTGATCGAGAGGAGGAGGTGTGTCATGGCAGGTGCGGCGCTGCTGGTGCTGGCGGCTTTCGCGATCGTGGCGGTTCTGCTCGCACCGGACCGGCAGGAGGACGACGAGGTCAGGATTCCCACCCCGCGCGGAGCTGACGAGCCCGGTCCGGCTCGTCCCGGTCCGGCGCGGGAGAAGGAGAGGGAAACCGCGTGATGCACGACGGTCCGGACGACACGGGTCGACGAGCGGCGTGAGGCAGGTCCTCCGCCGCTCGTTCCGCGTCCGGGGTCACTTCATGGCGCCGGTGAGCGCGAAGGCGCCGCCGAGCGACCGGGAGACCAGCAGGTAGAGCGCGATCACGGGCGCGGTGTAGAGGATCGAGTAGGCCGCCAGCTGCCCGTAGGCGATCAACCCGCCCTGCCCGAAGAACGCGAACACCCCCACCGAGGCGGGCTGCTTGGCCGGATCCAGCAGCAGCACGAACGGCACGAAGAAGTTCCCCCAGGCGTTGATGAAGGTGAAGATCCCGACCACGCCCATCCCGGGGACGATCAGCGGCAGCACCACCGAGCGCAGCGCCTGCATCGCCGAGGCGCCGTCCACCCAGGCGGCCTCCTCCAGGCTGATCGGGACGCCGTCCATGAAGTTCTTCGTCATCCAGATCGCCACCGGCAGCGAGGTCGCCGCCAGGAACAGCGTGGTGCCCAGCATGGAGTCGACCAGGTCCAGCCGCACGAACATGCTGTAGACCGGCACCATCACGGCCGTGATGGGCAGTCCCGTGGCGAACAGCACGGTGTAGAGGAACGGCCGCCGGAACCGCAGCCGGTAGCGGGAGAGCGGGTAGGCGCACAGCACGGCGGCGAGCACGGAGAGGGCCGCCGCCCCACCGGAGAGCAGCAGCCCGTTCCGCAGCGGACGGATGCTCGTCTCCCACTCCAGCACCTGCCCGAAGTTCTCCAGCGTGAACCGGCCCGGCACCGCGGCCGCCAGCGGCGCCTCCGCGTCGAAAGCGGCGGTGAGCAGCCACAGCAGCGGCGCCAGGAACAGCAGCGCGATGCCCGCGAGCACCGCGCCGACCAGCCTCGACGCGGCCCGGCGGCTCACACCTCCTCCCGCAGCGTGCGCGCGTAGACGACGGCGAACAGCGCGCCGACTCCCAGCAGCACCAGCGAGATGGCGGCGCCGTAGCCGATCTCGTCCAGCTCGAACGCCTCGTCGTACATCAGCAGCGGCAGGGTCTGCGTCGCCGCACCCGGCCCTCCGGCCGTGAGCACGTAGATCAACGTGAACACCCCCAGCGTCTGCAAGGTCACCAGCATCAGGTTGGTCAGCACCGAGCGCCGGATCACCGGCAGCGTCACGTGCCAGAAGCGGCGCAGCGCGCCCGCGCCGTCCACCTCGGCCGCCTCGGAGAGCTCGGTCGGCACCTCGGACAGCGCCGCCTGGTAGACCAGCATCGAGAACGCCGTGCCGCGCCAGACGTTCCCGATGATCACCGCGAGCAGCGGGGCGCTGTAGAGCCAGTCCTGCTCGCCCAGGCCGACGGCGCTGAACACCGCGTTGAGCGTGCCCTCCGGGTTCAGGAAGGCGTAGAGGGCGAACGCCGCCACCAGCTCCGGCAGCACCCACGCGGACACCACCGCGACCCCGACCCCGCCGCGCAGGTACCTGTTGCGGTGCCGGGTGAGCACCGCGATCAGCAGGCCCAGCCCGTTCTGCCCGATCACCGCGGAGCCGAGGGTGAACACCACCGTCACCCAGGCCGAGTGCCAGGTGGCCGGGTCCGCCGCCAGGCGGCGGAAGTTCTCCAGCCCCACGAACCGCGGATCCGTGGCCGCCGCCCCGGTCAGCGCCGCATCGGTGAACGACACGTAGCCGCTCCACAGGATCGGCCCCGCCACGAACAGCCCGAGCAGCAGCACCGCGGGCGCCATCGGCAACAACCACCGCGCCACCGCCACCCGCCGCGCGGGGACCGCGGCCACCATCAGCCGCTCCGGACCTGGTCCGGCCCGACGATCCGGCGCACCTGCTCGGCCCACCGGTCCGAGACCTCCGCCGGGTCGGCGCCGTTGACCACCTCCAGCACCGACTGCTGGATCTCCTCGGAGACCTTCGGGTACTCCGGCAGCGTCGGCCGGAAGTGCGTCTCCTCCAGCAGCCCCAGCCAGAACGCGGCCAGCGGGTTCGCCGCGGTGAGCCGCGGATCGGCGGCGGAATCCTCCCGGGAGGGCAGGTTGCCGGAGGACAGCGCGTACTCGGTGATGTTGTCCCGGCTCATCGCCAGCTTGACGAACTCGAAGGCGTCGTCCTGCTTCTCGCCGGAGGCGCTCAACGCGAGCGTCCAGCCCCCGGACATCGACACCGTGCCCGGCCCCTCCTTGGTCGGCATCGGCGCGGCCGCCATCGTCGACGACCAGTCCCGCCAGCCCGCGGCCTCCCACTGGCCGGAGGCGAAGCTGCCGTCCAGCCGCATCGCCACCCTGCCCTGCCGGGTGAGGTCGTCGCGGAGCTTCTTGTCGTACTGCGCGTCGGCGATCTGCGCCCGGCTCTGGGTGAGCCCCTCACCGACCGCGGTGGACAGGAACTCCAGCGCCTCGGTCATGCCGCGGCTCGGCGCGATCCACTCGCCGTCGTGCAGGGTGCCGGTCTCGGTGCCGTAGAGCAGCATCTCGACCGTCTGCATGCTCACGGCCTCGCCCTCGGCCTTGCCCAGCGGCAGGTCCAGGCCGATCACGTCGGGGAACCGCTGCGTGACCTGGCGCGCGGCGGCGAGCACGTCGTCCCAGCCGCGCGGCTCCCAGTCGGCGGGCAGCCCGGCGCGGACGAACAGGTCGCGGTTGAACCAGATTCCCCGGGAATCGGTGTCCAGCGGAACCCCGTAGGTGCGCCCGTCCGCGGCCCGCCCGGCCTGCTTGGTGGTGTCGATGAACCGGTCCCAGTCGGGCCAGGCCGCGAGCCGCTCGTCCAGCGGCGCCAGGTATCCCGCCTCGACGTCGGAGTTGATGGTGAAGCTGTCCTCGTAGAGCACGTCCGGCGCGGTGGACGCCGAGCGCATTCGCAGCTGGAGCTTCGAGAGGTACTCGCCCTCGGGAGCGACCACCGGATCGAGCCGGACCCGCTTGCCGGGGTGCGCCTGCTCGTACTGCTGCTTGACCCGCTGCATCAGGGCGTCGACCTGGGTCGAGTTCCCGTAGCGGTGGTAGCTCACGCTGATCGTGGCCGGATCGTCGGCCGGTCCGCCGCCGCACCCCGAGGCGACCAGCGCGGCGGTGATCAGCAGGACGGGTAATCGCCAGCGGCGCATCGTTCCTCCCGGGGCGGAACTCGGCTCGGAGCGGTGGCGGCCGTTCCGGTGGGAGCGGCCGGACTTCGATGAGCTGCGCGATCTCCTGACCCGCTCGGCGCTTGCGCCCGATGTGAGATCAGGATCACACTGCACCGTAATTCCATTCGATGAAGCAAGTCAACGACACGAGCACCTCGGGAGCCCCCGGATGCGGCAGGAGTTCTGGCAGGGCACCAACCTCCCCAAGGTCGGGGGGTTCAACCGAGCGGTCGTGCTGGACGCGATCCGCTCGAACGGCGGCGTCAGCCGCGTCGAGCTCGCCCGCAGGACCGGGCTCACCGCGCAGACGATGTCGAACATCGTCCGGGCGCTGATGGCCGACGGCCTCGTCACCGAGGACGGGCACGCGCCCTCCACCGGCGGCAAGCGCCGCGTGATGCTGCGGGTGGTGCCCGACGCCTACCAGTCCGTCGGCCTGCACCTCGACCCGGAGCGGATCACCGGCGTGCTGCTGGACCTGGACGGCCGGGTTCGGTTGCGCAGCACCCGGCGGGTCGCCGAGGGCGCCTCCCCGGAGGCCGTGGTCGGCGCGCTCACCCGCACCGTGCAGCACCTGGTGCGCCGCGCCGAGGCCGCGGCCGGGCAGGTGCTCGGCGTCGGGCTGGCGGTGCCGGGACCGCTCGACGAGGCGCGGCGCCGGGTGTTCAGCCCGCCGAACCTGCCGGGGTGGGCGGAGGTCCCGCTCGCGGACCTCGTGGAGGAGCGCGCGGGGCTGCCGGTGGTGATGGACAACGACGCGACGGCCGCCGCGATCGGCGAGCGCTGGGCGGGCGGGACGGAGCGCGCGGGCTCGTTCGTCTACGTCTACCTGGGATCCGGGGTCGGGCTGGGCGTGGTGCTCGGCGACCAGGTGCACCGGGGGGCCAGCGGGAACGCGGGCGAGATCGGGCACCTGCCGACCGGAACCGGCAAGGACTGCCCGTGCGGCAAGCGGGGCTGCCTGGAGGCCTACTGCTCGATGCGGGCGGTCGTCGCGGAGTGGGCCGCCGCCGGGGGAGAGGGGGGTGGGGCCCCGGTGTCCGACGTGTACCAGCGGATCTGCCGGGACGCCGCGCGCGGCGACACCGGCGCGGCGCGGTTGCTGCGGCAGGCGGCGGGGCGGCTGGGACAGGCGCTGGCGATGGCGGTCAGCGTGCTGGACGTGGACCGGGTGGTGCTCGGCGGTCCCGCGCTGCGGCACGCGGGCGAGATCATCCGGGAGCGGGTGCGCAAGGCGCTGCACGGCCAGGTGCGGGCGCTGCGGGCCCGCCCGGTGGAGGTGCACTCCGCGCTCATCGGGGAGGACGCGGGTGCGGTCGGCGCGGCCTCCCTGGTGCTCGACCACACCTACTCGCCGCGCCTGGCGACGCTGCTGGGCGGCTGAGCACCGCTCGTGGGCGACCCGCGCGGGAGCCGCGCCGGCACCGCTCCCGCCGGGGACGGCGATGGCCGCCCCCGGCGACGCGGGCTCACAGCTCGGCGCGGCTCTCCTGCTGGACGGTCTCGGCGACCGCACCGCCGAAGGCGGCCATGCCGCGGGCGTTCGGGTGCATCGGCGCGGCGGCCGAGGTCGGCACCACGCCCTCCAGGTACTTCTCCCGCGGGGCGGCGCAGACGTCGTGGCCCTCGCTGATCGCGCCGATGTCGACGAAGTCCGCGTCGTGCGCCCGCGCCCGCTCCCGCAGCAGATCGCTCAGCGCGTCCACCGCGGACTGCAGGTAGTCGCCGTCGCGGCCCCAGATCGGCTCCTTCGGGTAGCACCCTCCGGGCCGGATGTAGGTGGCGTAGCCCGCGACCACGATCCGGGCTCCCGGCGCGCGCTCGGCGATGCCCTCCAGCGCTCCGTCCAGGTCGTCGGCGATGGCGGCGACCCGCTCGGCGAGGACGTCCCGGCCGCCCTGGGTGAGTTCGTCCGCGCAGGACTTCCCGAGCGGCTCGGGGAAGGGGTTGAGGCAGCTCACCGCCTCGCGGACCAAGTTGACGTCGTTGCCGCCGATGGTGACGGTGACCAGGTCGGTGTCCGCGCTGAGCGCGTCGAACTGCGGCGGCAGGAATCCGTGCTGGCGACCGGTGAAGTCCTCGATCTTCGCCCCGGAGCAGGTGACGTCGGTGAGCTTCGCGCCGAGCGCCTCGGCCGCGATCCGCGGGTAGTTGCGGGTGGAGCGCTGGCAGGCGAGGTTCGGGTCCGGATCCGGGATGAGCGGCCCGGCGGCGGCGGAATCGCCGAGCGCGACGTAGTTCAGGGGTTCCGCGGCCTCGGCGACCGGGGACAGCGCGCAGACCCCCGCCAGCGCGAGCGCCGCGGCGCCCCGGCGGAGCGCGCGAACGTCCACATCGGACTTCGCGGGGCGTCGTCGACGGCCGGGACGAGCGGGCGGGATGTCCACGGAGACCTCCGGGGCAGGCGTTCGGATCACCTTGATCTAGCACATCCGGAGGCCCCCGCCCGCCGCCGCTCGAGCGAAACCCCCGATGATCACCACTTCAGGTGAAGCCGTCGGCGGCCGCCGATCGCGCCGGTGGCGGAGCCGCCGAGCGCGATCGCGGCAGCGGGTCAGCGCTCCTCGCGGCGGAGGGCTCGGGTGATGCCGGCGGCGACGGTGGTCGCCAGCACCCAGCCCACCGCGATGAGCACGACGGTGATCCACTGCGAGTGCCCGTCGGCCCGCCACATCACGTCGTGGCCGAGGTTGATGATGGGGACGAGCTGGTCGACGGTGTAGAGGAACGGGTTCCAGACCGGGTGGTCCTCCTCGTTGATCGGCTGCAGCTCGTGCGCGGAGAACCACGCCGAGCCCGCCGCGGCGAACGCCAGCAGCCACAGCAGCGCGCGCAGCGGCCGGTAGCCGTAGGCGACGGTGCTGCGCTGCAACAGGCTCCACAACCGCACCGGCGGCCGCAGCAGCACCGGCGAGGCCCCGGCGAGCGCCTGGTAGCGGCGGCGCTGCTTCTCGATGAGCACCGTCACCGCGTGCTCCTCGTTGCCGTTGTTGCGGAACACCGTCGCGAGCTGGTCGTAGGGCCCCGGCTGGTAGCGCCCGGAGGTGGCCCGCAGCCACACCAGCCGTTCCCGCACCCGCGCGCCGTCGGTGGGCTCGATCGGGTGGCTGAGGTTGTAGTAGGTGAAGTCCTCCACGTCGACCCCGCCCTGGGCGTCCCAGGTCTTCGCGTTGTCCGCGAGCAGCTCGCACTGCGCCTGCCGCAGCACCACCCGGCCCAGCGGCGGCTCGGCGGGCAGCAGGCTCAGCTCCTGCGCCACGAGCCCGAAGGCGTTGAAGGCGTTGGTGGAGCTGCCGTCGCCGAGCACGCAGCCCCAGAAGTTCGCCTGCCTGCCGATGACCGCGCGCCGCAGCTGGACCTCGCCCTCGGCGCGGAACGGCCGGGTCCCCTCGGCGCACACCAGGTCCCGCCCGATGCTCGCCGCCCGCAGGTCCAGCGAGGACTTGTAGGCGTTGCGGTGCCGGTGCCAGGCGGGCTTGAGCAGCTGCGCGGCGCGCAGGTCCACGTTGGCGCCGATCGTGGCGCCCTGCAGCTGCAAGGTCCCGGAGATGTCGGCCTCGCGGCAGTCGAAGTTGCTGCCCACCTGGATCCGGTTGGCCTGCAGGGTGTCCGTGCGCGGCCCCACCAGCACAGCCCCGGTGAGCTGGAAGCTCCCGTGCACGTTCACGTCGACCATCCGCATCTGCCCGTGCAGCAGGGAGTTCGCGGCCTCCAGGTTCCCCAGGATCTCGGTGCCGTCCAGGTGCACCGCGCGCATCGGCTTCTCCACCGAGGCCGAGGGGGAGCGCGACCAGCTCAGGTCGATGTTCGCCCCGGCCATCCGCAGATCGCCGCCGATCTTGCTGCTGACCAGGCGGATCGTCCCACCGCTGTGGAAGTTCTGGTCCAGCTGCACGTCGCCGCGCACCTCGCCGCGGTCCAGCAGCAGGCTGCTGATCGGGTCGTCGTGCTGGGATTCGCCGCGCTTGGGCGGGGCCACGCCGGGTTCGAGCACCGCGTCCCGCAGCCGCAGGTCGCCCTCGATGTGCGCGCTGGGCAGGTAGAGCAGCCCGGCGACGGTGAACGGGGCGCCGCTGATCGGGTCCACGTCCCCGCGCAGGCTGCCGCCGATCTGGATCCCGTTGGCGTTGATGGCGTTGCGGCCGCGGTTGCGCAGCGCCCCGCCGGAGAAGTTGAGGTTGCCGCCGATCTTCGCGCCGGGGATCCGCACCTCGCCGGAGACCTTCACCCGCAGCCCCAGCAGCGCCCCGGCGATCTCCAGCCGGTCCGCGTAGATGGCGCGCCCGCCGGGGTTGCGCAGCTCGGAGTCGTTGAGCAGCAGCGAACCGCCGAGCTGGGCGTCGGCCAGGTCCACGATGCCGCCGACGCTCGTGCAGCCGCGCAGCACCGTGTCGTGGTTGGTGCGCAGGTTCCGCCCGTTGAGCCCGGGGAACCGGCAGTTCAGCAGCACCAGCCCGGCGAGGGTCGCCTGGCGCAGATCGGGGCGCATGTCGAAGCGGCAGCGCACGAACTCCAGCAGGTACGGCAGTTCCGCCGCCCGCAGGTCCAGCCTGCCGGTGATCACGGCGTCCTCGACGCGCACCACGGGCTGCTGCCCGCCGCGGCGCCAGAACGCCCGCCAGCCCTGCTCGTCCGGGGATTCCACGAGCTTGCGGGTCAGGTACTCCCCGCGGATCTCGCGCTCCGGGTCGAACATGTCGGCGTGCACGTCGAGCGGGACCACCGGTCCCTCGGGTCTGCGGCCCCACGCCCTGCCCTGCCCGAGCAAGTCGTCCAGCCGCTGCTCGGCAGCGGTCGGAGCCCCGATGTTGTCCCACGGCCTGTTCGGCACGATCCAGCCCCCGACATCGTTCCGGCGAACTCCACGCAGCGTAGTAGATCAACTACCGCTGACAGCTCAGACGCCTGAGATCAGCTTGGGGTTGCGACAAGCTCAACCGACGCCGCGGAGAGGACGGGTGCCCCCGAGGGGCGAAGTACCGCCAGCATCGGGGATCGCGCTCCTGGGCGGGTCGTTCTCGGGGAAACGCGGGAGAACTTCAGTCGTTCGGGCCCGCGTGGGTGGGGTTCAGCACCCGGGACAGGAACACGCGGGTGCGCTCCTCGGCGGGGTTGCCGATGACGTCGGCGGGCGCGCCCTGCTCGACGACGAAACCGCCGTCCATGAACAGCACGCGGTCGGCGACCTCCCGGGCGAACTGCATCTCGTGCGTGACCACGAGCATCGTCATGCCCTCGTCGGCGAGCTGGCGCATCACGCCGAGCACGTCGCCGACGAGCTCCGGGTCCAGAGCGGACGTGGGCTCGTCGAACAGCATCACGTTCGGGTTCATCGACAGGGCGCGCGCGATCGCGACCCGCTGCTGCTGGCCGCCGGAGAGCTGCGCGGGCATCGCCGCGGCCTTCTCCGCGAGCCCCACCCGGTCCAGGTTCTCCCGCGCCACCCGCTCGGCCTCGGCCCGGCCGCGGCCCAGCACCTTGCGCTGCGCCACGGTCAGGTTCGCCAGCACGTCCAAGTGCGAGAACAGGTTGAAGCCCTGGAACACCATGCCGATGTGCCTGCGCGCCGCGTCCAGGTCGGTGTCCGGGTCGGTCACCTCCACGCCGTCCACCCGGATCGCCCCGGCGGTCGGCTGCTCCAGCAGGTTCACGCAGCGCAGCAGCGTCGACTTCCCCGAGCCCGAGGGGCCGATCACGCACACCACCTCGCCGCGCGCCACGGTCAGGTCGATGCCGCGCAGCACCTGCAACGAGCCGAACGCCTTGTCCAGCCCGGAAATCTCGATCATCGCGCTCATCCGGAGTTCCTCATCGCGTCGGTCGGGTTCGGCGTCGCTCGGGTTCGGCGTCATTCGCTGCGGGAGAGGCCGCCGCCGTAGCGGCGCTCCAGCCCGCTGGACAACCGCGAGAGCGGGATCGTGATGATCAGGTAGCAGAGCCCGGCGAGCAGGATCGGCGTGAGCGACTGGTACTGGTTCAGCGCGCCGCGGCCGAACTTCGACAGCTCGTACTGCTCCGCGGACAGGCCCAGCAGGTAGATCAGCGAGGAGTCCTTGGTGAGCAGGATCAGCTCGTTGGTCAGCGGCGGCAGGATGATCCGGAACGCCTGCGGCATCACCACGGTGATCATGGTGCGGGCCGGGGACATGCCCAGCGAGCGCGCGGCCTCCACCTGACCCTTGGGCACCGCCTGCACACCGGCCCGGATCGTCTCGGCCATGTAGGCGGCGCCGACCAGGCCGAGGCTGAGCATCACGGTGGAGTAGATGTCGAAGACGAGCTGGAACGCGATCGGCACGCCGTAGCCGAGCGCGATGAACACCAGCAGCGCGGGCACGCCGCGGAAGAACTCGATGTAGGCGGTCGCGATCCACCGGTACGGCCCCACCGAGGACAGCCGCATCAGCGCGAGGACCACGCCCAGCGCGAGGCCGAAGACGAAGCCCAGCACCGTGTAGACGAGGGTGTTCAGCAGGGCCGTGGTGATGATCCGCGGGAACTGCTCGGCGGCGACCTCGACGTTGAAGAAGGCGTCGGCGATCTTGGGCCAGTCCGCGAGCAGCGCGGCCAGCAGCGCCACCACCACGAGGACCGCGTACTGCACCGCGCGGATCACGCGGGTGCGCTGCCGCTTGCTCATCCGCCGCTTCGCGGGTGGTGCGGTGTCCGTTGCGGCCATGCGTCGACTCTCCCGGGCGGTGCTGGTCGTTCAGGTCGGGTGGGGCGTTCGGGGGCGGCGGCGCGGGGCCGGGCGCGCGCGTCCGACGCGCCGGGGCCGGGAGCCCGTCGGCTCCCGGCCCCGGCGCGCGAGATCACTGACCGGGGGTCTCGCCGGACTGCTCGGGGGCCTTGCCGAACCACTTCTGGTAGATCCGGTCGTACTCGCCGGACTCGCGGGCCTTGCGCAGCGAGTCGTTGACCTTCTGCACGAGCTGCGCGTTGCCCTTCTGGATGCCGATGCCGTAGGCCTCGCCGGTGGCGTACTCGGCGGTGACCTTCGTGTCCGGGTTCTTCTTGGCGAAGTCCAGCACCACGCCGTTGTCGTTGATGGCGGCGTCGACCTTGCCGGTCTGCACCGCGTTCGCCATCAGCGCGACGTCCTCGAACTGGACGACCTCGTAGCCGTGCTCGGCCTCGTGCTGCTTCGCGTACTCCTCGCCCGTGGTGCCGAGCTGCACCCCGAGCTTCTTGCCGCGCAGCTCGGGGAGGTCCTGGTAGGGCGTCTTCGCGTTCACCAGCAACGCCTGCTTGGCGTCGAAGTAGGGCTCGGAGAAGTCCATGTTCTGCTCGCGCGTGTCGGTGATCGTCATCGCGGCGGCCGCCACGTCGCACTTGCGGGTGTTGAGCGCCTCACCGGACTGGATGCCCTCGAAGGGCGTGTCGAAGAGCTTCTGCTCCAGTTGCAGGTCGCGCGCCACCAGGTCCACGAGCTCCACGTCGAAGCCGACGTGCTCGCCGTCCTCGTCGAACTGGAACGGCGGGTACGGCATGTGCGTGCAGGTCGTGAGCTTGCCGGCCTCGACGAACTGCAACTCGCCGTCGCCGCTGACCGGAGCGATGGACTGCGCGCAGCCCGCCGCGGTCAGCGCCAGCGCGGGCAGCAGGGCGAGGGCTCTCCAGGTGGTCCGACGCGCCACGATGTCACTCCTAGTAGGTGAGTACGCGAGTGCTGAGATGGTGCCACCCGATCGGGGTCAAGTACCGGCTCTCGATGTTGCGAAGGTGTCAATTTTTTCCCGCGACACGGCCGGACCCCTCGTCGAGTCCCCCAGCACGGCTCCGCCCGATCCGCGCGAGACCTGCACCGGAAGCGCCGTCCACACCTACCGGGCCGAGCCGAGGCTCAGTTTCACGGGCTGGCAGCCGCCGGTCAACAACCTGTTCACCATTCCGCTTGGTTTCGGGATGCGAAACACGCCCGCCGCATCCGTCCCGCTCTGGACTGTTCGTCCCAGTGCGCTGGTCCGCTCGGCCGGAGACCGTCGAATGACCGAGCGTGTTCGTCGGCGTCCGTTGGAGTGACGTGGCCGGGGTCTCGGGGCGAGCCTCCCGATCGCCGGAACCCCGGCCGCTGCTCGGCCTCGGCCGCGACCCCGAGACCGGCTCCGGGCCGCCCCCGATGTCGTACCGGTCGCCGAGCGGGGACGATGGAACGTGACACGAGAAGCAAGAGGAGAGGCACTGATGAACCTGACCCGCCCGCAGCACGGGAAGCGGATCGCCGGAGTGTGCGCGGGGATCGCCGACCGCTTCGGACTCGGCAGGGGGCTGGTGCGCTTCCTGTTCATCCTGTCCTGCCTGCTGCCCGGCCCCCAGTTCGTGATCTACATCATCCTCTGGGTGCTCATCCCCAAGAGCTGACGCCCGGCGCCCCTCCTCCTGGCGCGGAGGAGGGGCGCGAGCGCCGTCAGCGGCGGGTGTGCGCGTCCAGCGCGTACGCGATCGCCGTCGTGATCTTCGAGGCGAACTCCAGGTGCAGCGATTCGTCCGGGACGTGCGCGTTGCTGCCCGGCCCGAGCGCACCCGTGACCACGAACTGCGCCGCCGGGTAGGCGTTCTGCAGCAGTCCCATCAGCGGGATCGAGCCGCCCAGGCCCATCGTCGCCCACGGCGCGCCGAACACCTCCTCGCTCACCGCGTCCAGCGCACCGACCAGCCACGGCTCCGGGTCCGGTGCGTTCCAGCCCGCCGCGCCGTCGGAGATCGGGAAGGTGACCTCCGCGCCGTAGGGCACGTCGGCCGACAGCGCCTCGCGCAGCGCGGCCAGCGCCACCTGCGGGTCCGTCGTCGGGGGGATCCGCACGCTCAGCGCGAGCGTGGTGAACGGGCGCAGCACGTTGCCCGCGTCCGGCAGCGCGGGCAGTCCCTCCGCGCCGATCACCGAGACCGTCGGGCGCCAGGTGTTGTTCAGCGCCAGCTCCACCTCGTCCTCGGAGACCCAGCGCATCCCCTCCCGCGCGGGCACCGAGTCCCGGATCACCCCGGGCACCGCCGCGACCGCGGCCCGCGCCTCCGCGACCCGGTTCGCCGGGATCTCCGCGTTCAGCTCCGGCAGCAGCACCTCGCCGGTGGCCGAGTCCTCGATCCGGTCCAGCAGGGCGCGCAGCACCCGGAACGAGCTGGGCACGATGCCGCTGGCCGTGCCGGAGTGCTGCCCGCCGTCGAGCACCCGCACCCGCACTCCGACCCGCACGTCCCCGCGCAGCGAGGTCGTCAGCCACAGGCGCTGGTAGTCCGCCGCACCGGAGTCCAGGCACACCACCAGCGACACGGAGCCGAGCCGGTCCGCGAGATGTTCCAGGTAGGCGGCCATGTCCGGGCTGCCGGACTCCTCACCGGTCTCCAGCAGCAGCACGCAGCGCGCGTGCGCGCCGCCGTGCGCGCGGACCGCCTCGATGGCGGTGATCGCCGCGTAGGGCGCGTAGCCGTCGTCGACGCTGCCCCGGCCGTAGAGCCTCCCGTCGCGGACCACCGGGGTCCACGGGTCCAGGCCCTCCGACCAGCCGCCCACCGGGGGCTGCTTGTCGAGGTGCCCGTAGAGCAGCACCGCGTCGTCCTGGTCCGCGTCCGGCCCGGATGCGGGCACGTCCACCAGCAGCAGCGGGGTGCGCCCCTCCAGCCGGACCACCTCCAGCCGCGCGCCGGGGAGCTCCCGGGCGGCGATCCACGCCCGCACGTGCTCGATCGCCGCGTCCAGCTGCCCGGCCGACGTCCAGTCCGGGTCGTACGCGGGCGAGACCGCAGGGATCCGGACCAGCTCGGAGAGGCTGGGCAGGACGGAGTCCTCCCACGCCCGGTCGATGTCTGCGCGCACAGCGGAACGGTCCATGCGGCGATCGTATGCGCCCGCCGTCAGCGGCCCCCCGCGCCCGCCGCGGCCGCGGCGGTCACCACCGGCACGGCGGTGACGGCGGCGAGCCGACGGCGGACCGCCTCGCCGAGCCCCTCGCCCTTCGCGAGGGACGCCAGCGCGGCCCGCTCGTCCCGGTCGCAGCCCAGCGAGCGCGCGATCCCGGCCACGTGCACCAGGGCGCACAGCACCACCGTCCGGACGTCCTCCGGTGCCCGGCGCCCGCCCGCCCGCACCCGCTCGACGAGCGCCTCCCGCGCGGGCGGAACGGGGTGGAAGCGGTCATCGGGGATGAAGCCGAGCAGCCGGTACGGCTCCCGGCGCAGCGCCCCCTGGCGCACCAGCAGCTCGCGGTGCGCGCGGAAGCGGCCGAGCCGACGGGTCAGCAGGCCGGTGAGCTCCACCGGCCGCCCCCTCGGCCCGGCCCGGCGCACCAGCAGCCCGAGCAGCTCGTCGGCCCAGTCGATCCCGGTGCCGCGCGGGTCCAGGACGGCGACCCTGGTGCCGGTCAGCTCCACCCGGTCGCGCAGCGCGAGCTCGCCGAGCTCGGCGGCCGCGATGAGCAGGTCCGGCCGGCCGGGGGCGGGCCTCCCGTCGGCCCGGTGCAGCAGCAGCGCGAGCTCGTCCGGCAGGGTCACGGGCGGCGGAAAGTCGTGAAATCCGCTCATGCCGCACAGTGTGCCGCCCCGGCTCCCCGGAACTGGCGAGTTTCCGCAGCTCTCGAACGACGATCAGCCGCAATATCGGTACGGCGATCTTCCGAAAAGCGTTAGTCGGAACCCCGTTGCTTTGATGACCTGCGATTTTAGGCTCCTGCGGCGGAGGCTACGGTGCTCCGAGGACGATCTCCGGAGCGCATCATCCGGTGATCATTCCTGTGGCAGGGCTCACTGAATCGGCGGTAAGCGTGCCAGGATGGCGGAGAGCGATCCGAGCCGCTCCGGTCGAACACCCGCACGGCCCCAACCCCGGCCGGCGGTTCCCGGCCGGAGTTGCCGGACCCGGTCGTCACGAGCGGCCGATCCGGCATGACACGAGGAGATCCGCATGTCCCCGGAACACTGGACACGACCGGTTCCACCGGAGCACGGCACCACCGCCGATCCCCCTGCCGCTACCGCAGCGAAACCCACACGGGAGCAGGTGATCGCCGGTTTGCGCGCGACGAGCGAAGGAGGAGCCGACCTCGTTCAGCTCCTCACCCCTGAAGGCGAGCGGGTGCACCATCCCGACTTCGACCTCGACCTGACCGAAGCGCAGCTGCGCGACCTGTACCGGGACATGGTGCTGGTCCGCCGCTTCGACCGGGAGGGCAACGCCCTGCAGCGCCAGGGCCAGCTCGGCATCTGGGTGCCGCTGCTCGGCCAGGAGGCCGCGCAGGTCGGCGCGGGCCGGGCGCTGCGCAGGTCGGACATGGCCTTCCCCAGCTACCGCGAGCACGGCGTGGCCTGGTGCCGCGGTCTGGACCCGACGGAGCTGCTCGGCATCTTCCGCGGGACCGACCACGGCAGCTGGGACCCGATCAGCACCGGGTTCCACCTCTACACGATCGTCATCGGCAACCAGGCGCTCAACGCCGCCGGGTACGCGATGGGCCAGAAGTTCGACGGCAAGGTCGGCGACGACGACGGCGAAGCGACCATGGTGTTCTTCGGCGACGGCGCGACCAGCCAGGGCGACGTGCACGAGGCGATGGTCTGGGGCTCCGTCTACGACGCGCCGCTGGTGCTGTTCTGCCAGAACAACCAGTGGGCGATCTCCGAACCGCTGGAACGCCAGACCAGGGTGCCGCTGTACCAGCGCGCCGCCGGGTACGGGTTCCCCGGCATCCGCGTCGACGGCAACGACGTGCTCGCCAGCCTCGCCGTCTCGCGCTGGGCGCTGGAGGAGTGCCGGCACGGCAACGGACCGGTGCTGGTCGAGGCGTTCACCTACCGGATGGACGCGCACACCACCACCGACGACCCCACGCGCTACCGGCTCGCCGACGAGCTGGAGGCCTGGAAGCTCAAGGACCCCATCGAACGGCTCCGCGTGCACCTGGTTCGCGAGCAGGGGGCCGATCAGGACTTCTTCGACGACGTGCAGGCCGAGTCCGACGAGCTGGCCGCGCGGTTCCGGGAGTTCTGCTTCGCCATGCCCGAGCCCGACCCCTCCCGGATCTTCTCCGAGGTCTACGCCGAGGCCAGCCCCGTGGTCGCCGCGCAGCGCGAGGAGCTGCTCGGCCACCTCGACGGCTTCGCCGACCACCCCGTGCAGGGAGGTGTGCACTGATGGCCGCACCCGCGATGGAACGGACCGCTGCCACCGGCGGCGAGCGACCGTCCGCCACCCAGACCGTGACGATGGCCAAGGGGCTCAACCTGGGCCTGCGCGCCGCGCTCGAAGCGGACCCGAAGGTGCTCGTCATGGGCGAGGACGTCGGCAAGCTCGGCGGCGTGTTCCGGGTGACCGACGGGTTGCAGAAGGACTTCGGCGAGCACCGCGTGCTGGACACGCCGCTGGCCGAGTCCGGGATCATCGGCACCGCGGTGGGCCTCGCGATCCGCGGCTACCGGCCGGTGTGCGAGATCCAGTTCGACGGGTTCATCTTCCCCGGCTACGACCAGATCGTCTCCCAGCTGGCCAAGCTGCGGTTCCGCAGCCAGGGCAAGGTGCCGATGCCCGTCGTGGTGCGGGTGCCCTTCGGCGGCGGCATCGGCGCCGTCGAACACCACTCGGAATCCCCCGAGTCGTTGTTCGCGCACGTCGCCGGGCTCAAGGTCGTCGCCTGCTCCAACCCGGTGGACGCGCACTGGATGCTGCGCCAGGCCATCGAGTGCGACGACCCGGTGCTGTTCTTCGAGCCGAAGCGGCGCTACTACGAGAAGGCCGAGCTGAACTCGGAGGCGCAGCCGCCTCCGCTGTTCAGCTCGCGGGTGGTGCGGCCGGGCACGGCCGCGACGATCGCGACCTACGGCCCGACGGTGACGACCTGCCTGGCCGCGGCCGGGGCCGCCGCCGAGGAGGGGACCGAGCTGGAGGTCATCGACCTGCGCTCGCTGTCCCCGCTGGACCTGGAACCGGTATTCGAGTCGGTGCGCCGGACCGGACGGCTGGTGCTGGCCAGCGAGGCGCCGCCGGAGTCGTCGGTCACCTCGGAGATCGCCGCCCGGGTGCAGCAGGAGTGCTTCTACTCCCTGGAGGCGCCGGTGCTGCGGGTGACGGGCTTCGACGTGCCCTACCCCCCGGCGAAGCTGGAGAAGCACTTCCTGCCGGACCTCGATCGCGTGCTCGACGTCGTCGACCGCGCGCTGGCGTACTGAGGGAGCACCGATGCCACAACTGAAGCACTTCCCGCTCCCCGACGTCGGGGAAGGGCTCACCGAAGCCGAGATCCTCGGCTGGCGGGTGCAGCCAGGCGACGACGTCGAGGTCAACCAGATCTTCGTCGAGATCGAGACCGCGAAGGCGGCGGTGGAGCTGCCGTGCGCCTACGCGGGCAAGGTCGTGGAGCTGTTCGCGGAGGCCGGGCAGACGGTGGAGGTCGGCAAGCCGATCATCTCCATCGACCTGGACCCGGACGGCACCGCACCCAGCGACACCAGCCCCGCTCCGGAGCCGGCCGCCGCGGCGGCGGAGTCCGGGAGCACCGCGAACCTGGTGGGTTACGGCCCGCAGGCGACCAGCTCGAAGCGCCGTCCGCGCAAGGGCCGCGGGACGGCCCCGGCGGCGGACGTCTCCCAGCAGGCGGTGCAGGAGGCGCTGTCGGGTTCGGCCGCACCCATCCCGCCGCCGACCGAGCCGGTCGTGTCGGCCGTCCCCACCCAGGCCGTTCCGGAGCGGGCCCCGGCGGCCGCGCCGCGCGGGGCGGTGCCGCTGGCCAAGCCTCCGGTGCGCAAGCTCGCCAAGGACCTCGGCGTGGACCTGCGGACCCTCACCGGGTCCGGGGCGGGCGGGGTGATCACCCGCCAGGACGTGCAGAGCGCCTCCGCACCCGCCCCCCAGGCGGCCCCGGCGGCGCCGAGCGGCGCGCGGGAGCGGCGGGTGCCGATCAAGGGCGTGCGCAAGGCGACCGCGCAGGCGATGGTGCGCAGCGCGTTCACCGCCCCGCACGTCACGGAGTTCCTCACCGTCGACGTCACGCCGATGATGGAGCTGCGCCAGCGGCTCAAGTCGCACCCCGAGTTCCAGGGCGTCAAGGTCACGCCGCTGGCGTTCGCCGCGAAGGCGCTGTGCCTGGCGGTGCGCCGGACCCCGGACGTGAACGCGACCTGGGACGAGGACGCGGGCGAGATCGTCTACAAGGACTACGTGCACCTGGGCATCGCGGCGGCCACGCCGCGCGGCCTGGTGGTGCCCAAGGTCCGGGACGCGGACGGGATGTCGCTGCGGGAGCTGGCGGCGGCGCTGGAGTCGCTCACCGCGACCGCGCGGGAGGGCCGGACGACCCCGGGTGACATGGCCGACGGCACGATCACGATCACGAACGTGGGCGTGTTCGGCGTCGACACCGGTACCCCGATCCTCAACCCGGGCGAGTCCGCGATCCTCGCGTTCGGCGCGATCCGCGACATGCCGTGGGTGGTGGACGGGCAGGTGGTCCCGCGCAAGGTGTGCCAGCTGGCGCTGAGCTTCGACCACCGGGTCGTGGACGGCGAGCAGGGCTCGCGGTTCTTGGCCGATGTCGGGGCGCTGCTGGCGGACCCGAGCATGGCGATCACGTACTGATCACCCGCTGAACGGCGACGGCCGGGGTGGGCGCTCTCGCGTCCGCCCCGGCCGTCGTGCTGCTCCAGCTCCCCCGCCCCCGGGCAGCGGGCTCAGGCCTCCTTGCGGCGGCGTCCGCCGCGGGAGCTCGCCTTCGCGGGGGCCGCGGCGGCGCCGTCGGACTCGGCGGAACCGCCGCCGAAGTCGAAGCTGTGCGAGTCGAACTCGTGCACCTCGATGTCCGGCAGACCGCCGAGCTCCTCGTTCAGCTCGCCGAAGATCGGCGTACCTGGATCGGGCTTGTTCACCGCTTCGCCCTCCCGTTTCGTTCTCGAAGCCGTGTTGCTGAGGTGGGTTCGGTGCCGAGCGGCACCGGGGTCGTGGCGCGATCGGCGCTCCCGCCGAACCAGCCCGGCAGAGCCCACGCGCGCACCGTGCCGATCAAACGCGAACTGGTCCGCCAGCCTCGCGCTCACAAACCGATATTCATTCCTTCGGGTGAGCCCATCATGCCTCGCGCCGCAGCGCGGGACGGCACACCCCTGGAACTTGCCACGCCCCCGTCCAACATCGGCCCCGACCCGCGCATTCCGCCGCGTGGGATTCGCCACGCGGATCCCACCTGCTCCGACGCGCCCGCACCGGGAAACCGACCGGAAAACGAGTGGTTCGCGTCACATCGACTCAACGTGAGGGCGCCGTCAGGCATCACCCGAATGTGCGGCCGTCAGGGTCGCGGCGCCGAGAAGCGGGGCCGCCCGGCCGCACCGAGGAGATGAGACCGATGTTCCACGGCAAGCGCACCAAGATCGCAACCACCGCTGGTATCGCCGCCACCGCCGGTTCCGCTCTGCTGGCCGGGATCGCGCTCGCCGGCAGCGCGCAAGCCATGCCGAGCGACCACCCCGACTTCGACCAGCGCTGCACGCCCGACCAGGTCGAGGTCACCATCGGACCGCTCGACCACGCGATGATGCACGAGGGCGGCGACGTGCGGTTCACCGCCAAGCCGGGGCAGAGCTGCCTGCTCGGCGGCTCGCCGACGATGAGCTTCCTGGACTCGCGGGGCCAGCCGCTCGACATCCCGGGCGAGCACCCGCGCGGCGACGCCGAGACCCACCGGATCGACGAGTCGCACCCGGCCAGCGCCTCGTTCCGCTACCAGGTGACGGACCCGAACACCGGCGACAGCATCCCCGGAGCGACGCCGAGCGCCGTCGAGATCGCGTTCCCCGGCATCTCGGGCGTCTACAGCGTCACCGTTCCCTGGAACGGCGCCACGGTCCCGGGCCCCGTCTCGATCAGCAACGTCGCACCGGCCCCCCAGGCCTGACGCCGCCGAGCCGGCCCGGCGGCCCGAGCGCCCGCCGGGCCACGCACCCCGAGCCGCCGTGCCCGGTCACTGGATGTGGCGGCCCGAGATGGCGCGGGCGACGACGAGCTGCTGGATCTGCTCGGTGCCCTCGAAGATGTCGTAGATCTTCGCGTCGCGGTGCAGGCGCTCGACCGGGAACTCCCGGGTGTAGCCGTTGCCGCCGAGGATCTGGATGGCTCGCTCGGTCGCCCAGGTGGCGACGCGCCCGGCCTTGAGCTTCGACATCGAACCCTCGCCCGCGGTGAACGGCTCGTCGTTGCGGCCCATCCACGCCGCGCGCCACACCAGCATCCGCGCCGCGTCGATCTCCATGCGCATGTCGGCGAGGGTGAAGGCGATCGACTGGTTGTCGATGATCGGGCGACCGAAGGTCTCGCGCTCCTTGGCGTACTCCAGGGCGTGCTCGTAGGCGGCGCGGGCGATGCCGAGGGCCTGCGCGCCGACGGTGGGGCGGGAGAGCTCGAAGGTCTTCATCGCAGCCTGCCCGCTGGCCTTGCCGCCCTCCCGGGCGCGGGCGAGCTTCTCGTCCAGCTTCTCCTTGCCGCCGAGCAGGCAGCTGCCGGGCACCCGCACGTCGTCCAGGAACACGTCCGCCGTGTGCGAGGCGCGCAACCCGTGCTTCTTGATCTTGCTCGGCGACTCCAGCCCCTTCGTGCCGGGCGGGACGATGAAGGCGGCCTGCCCGCGCGATCCGAGCGAGGAGTCCACGACCGCCTGCACCACGTGCACGTTCGCGATGCCGCCGTTGGTCGCCCACGCCTTCTGGCCGTTGAGCACCCACTCGTCGTTGGCCTCGTCGTAGACGGCGCGGGTGCGCATCGCCGAGACGTCCGAGCCCGCGGCCGGTTCCGAGGAGCAGAACGCGCCGACCCGCGGCTCGTTCTCGTCGCCGTAGCACTGCGGCACCCACTCGGCCATCTGGTCCGGGGTGCCGGCGGCGAAGATGCCCGCGACCGCCAGCGTGGTGCCGAAGATCGCCATGCCGATGCCGCCGTCGCCCCAGAACAGCTCCTCGTTGGCGATCGGGAGCGAGAGCCCGGTGTCATCCGCCCAGAAGGTCGCGAGGGTCTCGAAGCCGTAGAGCCCGACCTTCGCGGCCTCCTGGATGATCGGCCACGGCGTCTCCTCGCGCTCGTCCCACTCGGCCGCGGCCGGGCGGATGACCTTCTCCGCGAAGCCGTGCACCCAATCGCGCAGGTCGCGGTGTTCTTCGCTCAGGTCCAGGGAGAAGCTCATCTGATTCCTTCTGATTCGTGGCGAGGTGCGGCGCCGGGACCGGCCCGGCGGTGGCCCGGAGGCCGGCGGGCGGGCACCGCGACGACCCCCGGCGCCGCGAGTCCCACCCGCCCATCCCGGAGCCCCGGTCAGGCCTTCGGGATCTGGAAGAGCTTGGTGAGCCCGGCGGCGAAGCCGACGTCCCCCGCCACCTTGAGCTTTCCGGTCATGAACTGCACCGGGGCGGAGGCGTTGCCGGAGACGAGCTTGAGGAACTCCACCGGCCCGATCATGATCGTCACGCGCGGGTCCTCGTGCCGGGGCTCCTTGTGCACCGTGCAGGTGCCGCCGGAGAGCACGGACTCGTAGCGCACGGTGTCGTGCTCGTCGGTGCCGATGCGCCAGCGGACCACGGCCTCGGTGGAGCGGGCCTTGTCCGACTTGTAGTGCTCGCTCATCCTCCGGAACACTTCGTCGAGCACCTGGACGCGCAGCTCGGGGCGGGCCATGACGGCCTCGACCTGCTGGGCCGAGGCGCGCGAGATCAGCTGGGCGAACTGCTCGGGGCGCAGCGCGCTGAGGTCAGCGGTCCCGGCGGCGGCCTGACCGGACGCGGCCTCCAGCAGCGCGACGAACTCCTCCTCGCCGATCTTCTTCGGGTCGGCGGCGGCGAGCGCGCTGATCGGATCCGTCTGAGACATGAAGACCTCCCCTTACCTACTCGCAAGTAATACTACGTTCCAGTAGGTTGGGCGGGCAAGGCGTCCCGGTGATCGCCCTGCTCTAGCCTGTCCCGCAGATCACAGCACGCCCCGCTCCGCCGCGAAGGCCGACCCGCGAGGTCACCGCGGCGCGGCGAGGAACCAGGAGGTGGGATGCGGTCCGACCCGGACGATCACGAGGCGAGCCCGCGGCCCAGGAGCAGGCGGCTACCGCGCTCCGTGCGGGAGCGCCAGATCCTCGACGCCGCCGTCGAGGTCTACGCCGCGCGCGGCTTCCACCTCGCGTCGATGGACGAGATCTCCGAAGTCGCCGGCATCTCCAAACCCATGATCTACGCCTACCTCGGCTCGAAGGAAGAGCTGTTCGTGGCGTGCATCCAGCGCGAGGCGACCCGCCTCATCGAGGCGATCGGCACTGCCGTGGACCCCGAGGTCAGCCCGGACGAGCAGCTCTGGCGGGGGCTGCGGGTCTTCTTCGACTACGTGCAGCGCAACCGCGCGAGCTGGACGCTGCTGCACCGGCAGGCCCCGGCGGGCGGCGAGCCCTTCGCCACGGAGTTCGGGCAGTGGCGGGAGCGCGCGATGGCGCTCATCGCCGCGCTGCTGGCCCGCGCCACCGAGACCGCGGCCCAGCCGATGCCGGTGCAGCGGATGGAGCCGTTCGCGGCGGCGCTGGTCGGCTCCGCCGAATCGCTGCTGGACTGGTGGGTCGAGCACCCCGAGCACACCGCGGACGGGCTGGCGATGCGGTTGATGAACCTCGCCTGGATGGGCTTCGGCGATCTCGTCGAGGGCCGCTCCTGGTCCCCGGCACCGCGGGAGGACCCCGCTCCCGGGGGCACCACCGAGCAGCAGGGCTGACCCGCCCGGGCAGCGGTGGAGCCACCGAGTCCCCGGTCCGCGCGGGGGAGAGCGCGGTGGGGACGGCCCCCGGCCGCCCCCACCACCCGGATCCGCCGCTCAGCGCGGATCCGGCCCGCCTTCCCTCGGGTCAGCGCAGCCGCCCCAGCAGGTGCGGCGCACCGGAACGGGAGTGCACCGCGAACGAGGTCCCCGCACCGGGGCCGCCGAGCTCGGTGAACTCGACCGTCGACGGCAGCAGCAGCGGCTTCACGAAGTCCACGTCGACGGTGTAGGACTCCGGCAGCCCGCTCTCCAACGCGGCCAGCGCCCGCGCCTTCGTCCACATCCCGTGCGCGATCGCGCGCGGGAACCCGAAGGCCTTCGCCGCCAGCGCGCGCAGGTGGATCGGGTTGCGGTCCCCGGAGACCGCCGCGTAGCGGCGCCCCTGGTCGGCCGGCACCCGCCAGCGGGCGGTGGCCGCGCCGGGCTCGACCTCGGCGACCCGCTCGGCGCGCGGGGCGGAGTCGTCGGACCGGCCGCGCCGCAGGTAGGTGCTGGTCTCGCGCCAGACCACCTCGCCGTCGACCTCGGTCTCGGTGATGACGTCGAGCTGACTGCCCTTGGCGTGCGGACGCAGGTTCGCCACCCGCACCCGCTGGGTGAGCACGTCGGTCACCAGCAGCGGGCGGTGCACGGTGGTGCTGTTCGCCACGTGCACCAGCCCCACCAGCGGGAACGGGAATCCCGGATCGGTCATCAACCGCACCGACAGCCCGAAGGAGAGCACGTGCGGGTAGGTCGCGGGCAGCACGTCGCGCAGCCCGAAACCGCAGACCCGGTCGTACTCGGCGAGGTGCGCGCGGTCGACGGCGAGGTCGCGGCGGACGTACTCGGTCCCGGGCAGCTCACCGCCGCGCCGGACCGGACCGGCGAGGACGGCCTTGGCGTAGAGCGCGGAGAGGTTCGGCGCCGCGTCGAGTTCGGTGCTCATCACGCCCCCAGCAGGCTCTGGCCGCAGACCCGGACCACGTTGCCGTTCACGCCCGCCGAGCCCGGGTTGGCGTACCAGGCGATGGTCTCGGCGACGTCGACCGGCAGCCCGCCCTGCGAGAGGCTGCTCATCCGGCGACCCGCCTCCCGGATGAGCAGCGGAACGGCGGCGGTCATCTTGGTCTCGATGAAGCCGGGGGCGACGGCGTTGATGGTGGCGCCGCGCCGGGCGGCCAGCGGCGCGAGCCCCTGCACCAGGCCGATCACCCCGGCCTTGGAGGTCGCGTAGTTGGACTGGCCGACGTTGCCCGCGATGCCGCTGATCGAAGCGACGCCGATGAGCCTGCCGCCCCGGCGCAGCGGGGAGCCCTCCGCGAGCAGCGCCTCGTTGATCCGCTCCTGGGCGGTGAGGTTCACCGCGAGCACCGAGCCCCAACGCCCCTCGTCCATCCGGCCGAGGGTCTTGTCCCGGGTGATGCCCGCGTTGTGCACGACGACGTCGAGCCCGTCGTGGCGCTCGGTGACGTGCTCGACGAGGCGCCGCGGGGCGTCCTCGGCGGTGATGTCGAGCTGCAGGGCGGAGCCGCCGATGCGGTTCGCGACGTTCGCCAGGTCGGCGCCCTGCGCCGGGACGTCGAGGCAGATGACGTGCGCGCCGTCGCGGGCCAGGGTCTCGGCGATGGACTCGCCGATGCCCCGGGAGGCGCCGGTGACCAGGGCGACCTCGTCCCGCAGCGGCCGGTCCCGGTCCACCTCGGGCACCTCGGCGCGGCCCACCCGCACGACCTGCGCGGAGACGAACGCCGACTTCGCGGACAGCAGGAACTCCAGCGTGGAGCCGAGGGAGCCCTCGGCGCCCTCGGAGGCGTAGACGAGCTGGGCGGTGGCACCCCGCTTGAGCTCCTTGCCGACGGTGCGCACGAAGCCCTCCAGCGAGCGCTGGGCGACCCGCTCGGCCACGTCGGTGGTCTCCTCCGGCGGAGTGCCGAGCACGAGCACCCGGCCGCAGGTGTCGACCTGGCGGATCACCGGGGCGAAGAAGGCGCGCAGCTGCTCCAGCTGAGCGCTGGAGGTGATGCCGGTGGCGTCGAAGATCAGCGCCGAGAAGCGGGCGTCCGCCGCGGCCTCGGTGCGGACCTCGGCCCCGGCGGCGCGCAGCACGCCCGTGATCGCTTCGCCGAGCCGGGAGCCCTCCGCCGCCCCGCTGAGCACCGGTCCGGCCACCACCGGGTCGCCGGGCCGGAAGCGGCGCAGCGGTGCGGGGGTGGGCAGGCCGAGGCGCCTGGCGAGACCCCGGCCGAATCCGGTCGAGGTGAACTGCTGGTACCGGTCGGACATGAGTGCTCCCGGAGTGGTCGGGCGGACTGTGCGGTGAGGCGGGCTCGACGCCCAACCTACCCGCGGGTAGGTTAGGGCCTCGTCGGGGTCGGCACCAGGCCCCGCGCGGCCCGGGCCCGCGCGAGGCGGCCACCCGGCCGCACCACCACCGCCCGCGGCCCCGGACCAGCAGCAAGCACCGGACCACCGGTCCCGTCTCCAAGGAGTCCCGCATGGCCACCACTCGGCGCGTCGCGATCGTCGGCGGCAACCGGATCCCGTTCGCCCGGTCCGGCGGCCCCTACGCCCGGGCCTCGAACCAGGACATGCTCATCGCCGCGCTGGACGGGTTGATCGCCCGCTTCGGGCTGCGGGGCGAGCGGATCGGCGAGGTCGTCGCGGGCGCGGTGCTCAAGCACAGCAGGGACTTCAACCTGGCCCGGGAGGCAGTGCTCGGCTCGCGCCTGGACCCCCGCACCCCGGCGCACGACGTGCAGCTGGCCTGCGCGACCGGGCTGGAGGCGGTGACCTCGGTCGCGAACAAGATCGCGCTCGGGCAGCTGGACTCGGGCATCGCGGGCGGCGTGGACTCCGCCAGCGACGCGCCGATCGCGCTCAACGACGACCTGCGCCGGGTGCTGCTCGCGGCGAACCACGCCAAGAGCACCGGCGGCAAGCTCAGGGCGCTGCTCGGCGCCCGCCCGCAGCACGTGGTGCCGGACATCCCGGAGAACTCCGAACCGCGCACCGGCCTGTCCATGGGCGAGCACGCCGCGCGCACCGCGCTGGCCTGGGGCATCAGCCGGGAGGCCCAGGACGAGCTGGCCGCCCGCAGCCATCAGCGCCTGGCGGCCGCCTACGAGCGCGGATTCTTCGACGACCTGCTCACCCCGTTCCAGGGCCAGCAGCGGGACCAGAACCTGCGCCCGGACAGCAGCGCGGAGAAGCTCGGCGCGCTCAAGCCGGTGTTCGGCGGCGGCGAGGGCGCGACGATGACGGCGGGCAACTCGACGCCGCTCAGCGACGGCGCGTCGGCGGTGCTGCTGGCCAGCGAGGAGTGGGCGGCGGCGCACAAGCTGCCGGTGCTGGCCCACCTGAGCGACATCGTGCCCGCCGCCGTGGACCACGTCAGCGGGGACGAGGGCCTGCTGATGGCGCCGGCCTACGCGGTGCCGAAGCTGCTGGAGCGCTCCGGCCTGGGACTAGGCGACTTCGACTTCTACGAGATCCACGAGGCCTTCGCCTCGCAGGTGCTGGCCACGCTGCGGGCGTGGGAGGACCCGGAGTTCTGCAAGGACCGGCTGGGCCTGGACGCGCCGCTGGGGGAGGTCGACCCGGCGAAGCTGAACGTGAACGGTTCCTCGCTGGCCGCCGGGCACCCGTTCGCCGCCACCGGTGGGCGGATCGTGGCGACGCTGGCGAAGCTGCTCGCCGAGCGCGGCTCCGGCCGCGGGCTGATCTCGATCTGCGCCGCGGGCGGTCAGGGCGTCACGGCGATCCTGGATCGCTGAGCCGGCTCCCGGGGTTTCGGGCGGCGACCGGGTCACCGAACGCGCTGGTCAACAGGCCGAAGACGCCCCGAAGGAGCCTTCCGAGACACCCACGAAGAGGTGATCTGGGTCACGATGAAGCCGAGGTGTAACAACTCGGCAAGCCCCGCCGATATGCCTGATGACCCCGCGATGCTGTCGGACCCCCGACCTGGCAGCACCGCGGGGCCTTCCAATTTCCGGGGCAGTTCTCTCCTGGACCGCAGCAGGATCAAGCACCGCGCGGTCTCCGCTGTTCCCCGCGCACCCGAATTTCCCACGATGCGGGAAGCGCTGCGGCCACCACCTCCCGGCAACGGCCCGCCAGGAACATCGGCCCGCCCGGCCCCGTTGACCCGGCACGTGAACACCGCGTCTCGCACCCGCGTCCGCGCCCCCGAGCTCACCGGGCGGCAGTGGCTGAACACCGGCGGCCAGGAGCTGCTGCTCTCCGACCTGCGCGGCAAGATCGTGCTGCTCGACTTCTGGACGTTCTGCTGCATCAACTGCCTGCACGTGCTCGACGAGCTGCGCCCGCTGGAACGGGAGTTCGCCGCGGAGCTGGTCACCGTCGGGGTGCACTCCCCGAAGTTCGAGCACGAAGCGGACCCGGAAGCGGTGACCGCCGCCGTCGAGCGGTACTCCGTGCACCACCCGGTGCTCGACGACCCGGAGCTGTCGACCTGGCAGAACTACGCCGTGAAGGCCTGGCCCACCCTGGCGGTGATCGACCCCGAGGGCTACCTCGTGCACGTCGCCACCGGTGAGGGCCACCTCGAGGCGCTGCGCGGCGTGCTGCGCGAGCTGGTCGCCGAGCACGAGGCGAAGGGAACGCTGCACCGCGGCGACGGGCCGTACGTGCCGCCGGAACCCGCCTCCGGCACGCTGCGCTTCCCCGCCAAGATCGCGGTCGGACCGGAGGGGCTGCTGGTCTCCGACTCCGCGCACCACTCGCTCGTCGAGTTCGCCCGGGACGGCGAGACCCCGCTGCGGCGCATCGGCAGCGGTGAGCGGGGCGCCGTCGACGCCGGTCCCGAGGAAGCCTCCTTCGCCGAGCCCGGTGGGATCGCGGTGCTGCCCGAGGCCGTCGCCGCCGAGGTCGGTTACGACCTGGTCGTCGCCGACACCGCGAACCACCTGCTGCGCGGCGTGCGGCTCGCGGACGGCCGGGTGACGACCGTGGCGGGCACCGGCGCGCAGTGGCGCGACGGCACCGACTCGGGCCCCGCGCGGGAGGTGCCGCTCACCAGCCCGTGGGACGTGAGCTGGTGGGAGCCCGCGGGCGGCGTGGTGATCGCGATGGCGGGCAATCACACCCTCGGCCTGTTCGACCCGATCGCGGGCCGGGTGCGCCGGTTCGCGGGCACCACGGTGGAGGGCCTGCGCGACGGGGACGCCGCCGAGGCGTTCTTCGCCCAGCCCTCCGGGCTCGCGGACGGCGGGGACCGGTTGTGGCTGGCCGACTCCGAGACCTCCGCGTTGCGCTGGGTCGAACCGGACGGCGACGGCTTCGCGGTGCGCACCGCGGTCGGGGCCGGGCTGTTCGACTTCGGTCACGCCGACGGCCCCGCCGAGCGGGCCCTGCTCCAGCACCCGCTCGGCGTGGCGGTGCTGCCGGACGGCTCGATCGCCGTCTGCGACACCTACAACGGTGCCCTCCGGCGCTACGACCCGGCCTCGAACGAGGTCGGCACGCTCGCCTCGCACCTCGCGGAGCCCTCCGGGGCCGCGGTGGTCGACGGTGAGCTCGTCGTGGTCTCCTCCGCCGCGCACCGGCTGGAGCGGCCGGTGCCGCCCGGAGTCTCCGCGAAGCTCGTCGCGGGCGGGCCCCAGCAGGTCGCTCGCCCGGACACCGAGATCGGCCCGGGCGAGCTGGAGCTGGCGGTGGTGTTCACCCCGCCCCCCGGCAGCAAGCTCGACGACCGCTACGGCCCGTCCACCCGGCTGGAGGTCACCGCCTCCCCGCCGGAACTGCTCGCCGGGGGCGCGGGCAGCGGCACCGAGCTGACCAGGCGGCTGGTGCTCGCCGAGGGGATCGAGCACGGCGTGCTGCACGTCGTGGCCCAGGCCGCGGCCTGCACCGACGACCCCGCCGAGGAGCACCCCACCTGCCACCTGACCAGGCAGGACTGGGGAGTTCCGGTGCGGATCTCGGCGGGCGGGGCGCACCGGCTCCCCCTGGTGCTGGGCGGGATGGACGCCGGAGCGTGAGGCGCCCCCTGCACCGTCAGCGGGTTGAGGCGGCCGCGTAAACTCTTCGGGTGACCGATGCCAAGCTTGAGATCCAGATGCTGCATGACCGGGTCATGGTGCGGGTCTCCGCGGAATCAGGGGAGCGCCGCAGCAGCGGCGGCATCGTGATTCCGGCGACCGCCCAGGTGGCCAAGCGGCTGCTCTGGGGCGAGGTGTTCGGAGTGGGCAGCCACGTGCGGGCCGTCAAGGTCGGCGACCAGGTGCTGTTCAACCCCGAGGAGCAGTTCGAGGTCGAGGTGCAGGGCCAGCCGTACCTGGTGATGCGGGAACGGGACCTGCACGCCGTGGCCAGCGAGCAGATCGAGCAGGGCACCGGGCTCTACCTGTGATCCACTGATCCACCCGAGGCGTGGTCGGCCCCGTGCCGGTCCGCTGCCGGGATCCGGCGCTCCCGTTCTGGGCACCACGGCCTTGACGAGCCGCCCCGGCGCTTGTTCGCTGATGTACCCACCGCACGACCAGACCGATGAAGGGGAAGCGGTGCCGGAAAACTACGACGCCCCGGCCGAGGGCGATCCGAACCGGACGGGCGCGAGACCCGCTTCGGACCGTTCCGCGGCGGCCCCGGAGTCCGACGCCGAACGGACCGTGCAGATCTCCGCGGAGCAGTTCGCCGCGGGCGACCCGGCTGCCGGAGCAGGGCGGTCCGGCTCGGACGGCGCTGCCCCCGGGCGGGCTGACGAGGAGCAGCCGGAGCGCGCGACCCGGCCGATGGCGCGGCAGGCACCCGACGCCGACGGGACCCAGCGCCTCTCGGCGGACGCCGACGACTCCGACCCGGAGCGCACCCAGACCATCCCGAAGTTCCCCGCCGAGGAGCCCACCTCGGCCTACGCTTCGGCCACGGACTTCTTCGGCACCCCCGGTTTTCCCAGCGCCGACACCACCCGGAACCCGGCGCCGGACTCGTCCCCGACCACGCAGGCCGTGGCCGGCTCGTTCGCGCAGACCCCGCCGGAGCCGACGCGGCCCGAGGCCGACGCGGAGCGCACCCAGAACATCCCCAAGGTCCCCGCGGAGCCCTCGCCGTTCGCGGAGGGCTTCGCGGGCGGCATCGGCGGCGGCTTCGCCGAGGACCAGCCGGATCAGGCCGATCCCGCGCAGCGGCGGCGCGGCCTGATCCGCGGCGGCATCATCGCCGGGATCGCGGCGGGCGTGCTGGGCCTGCTGTACGTGGGCGACCTGCTGTTCAGCAGCGGGACCGTCCCGCGCGGCACCACCGTGGCCGACGTGCAGATCGGCGGTCTCACCGAGGCCGCCGCGCAGAGCAAGCTGCGCGAGGAGCTCGGCCCGAACCTGCAGCAGCCCGTGCAGCTCAAGGCGGGCGACTCGACCGCGACGATCTCCCCGGAGCAGTCCGGCCTCACGATGGACTGGGCCGCCACCATCGAGCAGGCGGGCTCCCAGCCGCTGAACCCGTTCACCCGGATCGCCTCGCTGTTCGCCAATCGCGAGATCTACCCGGTCAGCCACGGCGACCAGGAGCAGGTCACGGCCGCGGTGGAGCAGGTCAAGCCGCGGCTGGAGCGCGCGGCCGCCGAGGGCACCATCGTCTTCGAGGGTGCCCGCCCGGTCGCGGTGGAGCCGGTCACCGGCCGCTCCGTGGACACCGCCCTGGCCGCCGATCAGGTCATGGCGGACTGGGCGAAGGGCGGCCCGGTGAACGTCCCGTTCACCGAGCAGGCCGTGACCACGACCTCCGACGGCGTGCAGGCGGCGCTGCGGAACGTGGCCCAGCCCGCGGTGTCCTCGCCGGTCACGATCAAGGGCGAGGGCCACGACGCCGCGCTGGCGCCGGAGACCATCGCCGCCGCGCTGCGCTTCGAACCGGACGGCAAGGGCGGGCTGAAGTCGCACCTGGACCTGCCGACCGTGATCGGCGGGGTGGAGCCGCAGCTCCTCGACACCATGAAGCCCGCCAAGGACGCCGAGGTCGTCTTCGAGGGCGGCAGGCCCGTGGTGCGCCCCTCGCTGGACGGCCGGGGGGTGAACTGGGAGAAGAGCTTCGAGAACCTCACCGACGTGGTCAAGAAGGAGCAGGACCGCGTGGTGCCCGCGATCTACGAGCAGCAGCCCCCGGCGTTCAACACCGACCAGGCCAACGGGCTGGGCATCAAGGAGGTCATCTCCGAGTTCCAGACCGGCGGCTTCGAAACCGCCTCCGGCGTGAACATCCGGCGGACCGCGGAGCAGGTCAACGGCGCGGTCGTGAAGCCGGGCGAGACCTTCAGCCTGAACGGCCACACCGGCCCGCGCGGAACGGCGCAGGGCTACGTGGAGTCCGGGATCATCGAGGACGGCCGCCCCGGGAAGGCGGTCGGCGGCGGCATCTCGCAGTTCGCCACCACGCTCTACAACGCCTCGTACTTCGCCGGGGTGAAGGACGTGGAGCACAAGGAGCACAGCTACTACATCAGCCGCTACCCGGAGGGCCGCGAGGCCACGGTCTTCCAGAACCCCGACGGCAGCAGCGTGATCGACGTGAAGTTCAAGAACACGCTGGCCAGCGGCATCATGATCACGACCGAGTGGACGCCGAGCTCCATCACGGTCCGGTTCTGGGGCACCAAGCAGTACGACGTGAGCTCCAAGACCGGTGAGCGGACGGACCCGACGCAGCCGCACGAGAAGGTCGTCCCGCCGGACGAGCCGTGCAGCCCGAGCAAGGGCAAGGGCGGGTTCACCGTGACGAACACCCGCACCCTGCGGGACGTCAACACCGGCAAGGTGACCAGGGAATCCCCGTCGAAGACGGTCTACAACCCGCAGCCGATCATCCACTGCGGCGCCCCACCGCCGGCTCCGCGCTGATCCGAGCGGAACGAGGCCCCCTCCCGGGTTCGGGAGGGGGCCTCGTCGCTTCGGTGGGGCGCGCCCGCGAGGGCGCCCGGATCAGAACACCGACTCGTCCAGCTCCATGATGGAGTTGTCCGCGGCCTCGACGACCTTCCGGCGGGAGCCCAGCTCCGGCAGCACGTTCTTCGCGAAGAACCGGGCCACCGCGACCTTGCCCTGATAGAAGGGCTGGTCCTTGGCCGAGGCTCCCGCGTCCAGCGCCGCCAGCGCGAGCTCGGCCTGGCGCAGCAGCAGCCAGCCGATGAGCAGGTCGCCCATGCTCATCAGCACGGTGACGGCGTGCTGGCCGACCTTGTAGATGTCGTTCACGTCCTCCTGCGCGGAGGTCAGGAAGCCGAACACCGCGGCGAGGGTGCCCTGCGCGTCGTCCAGCGCCTGCGCGACCAGCGCCCGCTCCTCCTTGAGCCGGTCGTCCGCGCCCTCGGCCTCCAGCGACTTCTGCACCTCGGTGGCGAGGTGGCCCAGCGCGGCGCCGTTGTTGCGGACGATCTTGCGGAAGAAGAAGTCCTGCGCCTGGATCGCCGTGGTGCCCTCGTACAGGCTGTCGATCTTGGCGTCCCGGATGTACTGCTCGATCGGGTAGTCCTGCAGGTAGCCGGAGCCGCCGAGGGTCTGCAACGACAGCGCCAGGTTCTCGTACGCCCGCTCCGAGCCCACGCCCTTCACGATCGGCAGCAGCAGGTCGTTGACCTGCTCGGCCAGCGTCACGTCCTCGCCGGTGGCCCGGCCCTGGGTGATCTGGTCCTGGTAGGTCGCGGTGTAGAGGTACACCGCGCGCAGTCCCTCCGCGTACGACTTCTGCAGCATCAGGATGCGGCGCACGTCCGGGTGGTTCGTGATCGTGACGCGCGGGGCGGTCTTGTCGGCGGCCCTGGTGAGGTCGGCGCCCTGCATCCGCTCCTTCGCGTACTCCAGCGCGTTGAGGTAGCCGGTGGACAGCGTCGCGATGGCCTTGGTGCCGACCATCATCCGCGCGTACTCGATGACCTGGAACATCTGCGCGATGCCGTCGTGCACCTCACCGAGCAGCCAGCCCTGCGCCGGGACGCCGTGCTGACCGAAGGTCAGCTCGCAGGTGGCGGAGGCGTTCAGGCCCATCTTGTGCTCGACGTTGGTCACGAAGGCGCCGTTGCGCTCGCCCGGCTCGCCGGTCTCGCCGTCGAAGTGGAACTTCGGCACCAGGAACAGGCTGAGGCCCTTGGTCCCCGGACGGCTCTGCACGCCGTCGCCCTCGGGGCGGGCCAGCACCAGGTGCATGATGTTCTCGGTCATGTCCTGGTCGGCGGAGGTGATGAACCGCTTCACGCCGTCGAGGTGCCAGCTCCCGTCGGCCTGCCGGACCGCCTTGGTGCGGCCGGAACCGACGTCGGAGCCCGCGTCCGGCTCGGTCAGGACCATCGTGGCGCCCCAGCCGCGCTCGATCATCAGCTCGGCCCAGGCGCGCTGCTCCTCGGTGCCGTTCTTGTGCACGATCCCGGCGAACTGCGGGCCCGCCATGTACATGTAGACCGCCGGGTTGGCGCCGAGGATCAGCTCGGAGGTCGCCCACTGCACGGTCGGGGGGATGCCGTAGCCGCCGATGTCCTCGGACAGGCCCAGCCGCCACCACTCGCCGTCCTGGATCTGCTGGTAGGACTTCTTGAACGACTCCGGCAGCGTGACCGAGTGGGTCTTCGGGTCGAACTTCGCCGGGGTGCGGTCGCCGTCCGCGAACGACTCGGCGAGCGGTCCGGTGGCGAGCGCGTTCAGCTCGCTGAGCACACCGCGCACGGTGTCCTCGTCGGCCTGCTCGAACGCCCCGGTGCCGAGCCGGTCCTGCACCTTGAACAGCTCGAACAGGTTGAATTCGAGGTCGCGGACGTTGCTCTTGTAGTGGCCCATTTCGCAGGCTCCCTCTCCGCACTGATGATCCGAGCCGGCCCCGCTCTCCGGACATGGCCTTACTCGTCGGTAACCCAAGGGTATTACTTGGCGGTAACTTCTGTCGAGCGGGTGCGGTCGGCAGCACCCGGAAAGCCGTGTGACATGCGTCGAACCGCTCCACCGACCTGCCCAGAACGGTGTTGCGCAACCGGGCCGGTCTCACACGTTCGCGTGGAGCCGCGGAGCCCGACCTGCCCGGCTCGGGGCCTCGGCATCCAATGGGAGGCGCCCACGCCCCGGGTGCCCCGCACGGCCCGCGCCCGGCGAGCTCGACTGCGGAGGTCGGCATGGATCGAAGGAAAGCCCACTACGGCGCGGCGGTGGCCGCGCTCGCCGTCGCACTGCTGGCGGGGTGCTCCGGCGGAGAACCCCAGGGCCAGGGCGGCCAGGAGGGCGAAGTGCCCCCGGCACCGCCCGCCCAGCAGCAGGAACCCGCCCCGGCGCAGCCGCCAGGACCCGACCCGGCCGCCGCGAAGGCGGCGTTGCAGCAGCAGCTCGACCAGGCGATGCAGCAGCAGCCGATCACGTTCCAGCCGGACAGCCCGGAGCTCACCGAGCAGGGGAGGCAGACCGCGATGAAGGCGGCCGAGCTGGCGAAGCAGGCACCGCAGGAGCTCAACTTCACCGTCACCGGCTACGTCGCCGACACCGGCAACCCGTCCCCCGAGGACCAGCAGCTCTCGCAGCAGCGGGCGCAGGCGGTGGCCGACGCGTTCACCCAGGCCGGGGTGCCCGTGGAGCGCGTGCAGGTCGTCGGCCAGGGGCCGGCGCAGGGCGGCTCCGAGTCCGACCGGCAGGTGACGGTCAGCGTCCAGTAGCGCGAGTCCCGGCGGGAGGGAGCCCGCGGTTCCCTCCCGCTTCGCGCGTCGGCGGTCAGGCGGGGCGGACCACGATCTCCGTGAGGTGCGCGTCGGGGGAGGCCCGGACCGCCGAGCAGACCGGCCCGGCGACGGACTCGGGCCGCAGGTAGCGCTCGGGCTGGAAGTCGCCGCCCTCGGCCGCGCGCACCTCGCGCTGCATGTCGGTGTTCGCGCGGCCCGGGAACACCGAGGTCACCCGCACGCCGTGCGCGGCCTCCTCGGCGCGCAGCACGTCGGCGAAGGCGCGCAGCGCGAACTTGCTCGCCGCGTAGGAGCCCCAGTTCGGCTTGGCCGCCATCCCGGCCCCGGAGTTGATCAGCACCACGTGCCCGGAGCTGCGGCGCAGCGCCGGCAGCAGCAACCGGGTCAGCTCGGTGACCGCGAACAGGTTCAGCTCGAAGGTGCGTCGCCAGGAGTCCACCGAGACGTCCGCGACGGCACCGAGCTCGACCAGGCCCGCGCTGTGCACCAGCACGTCCAGCCGCTCCACGGTGGCGGCCGCCGCCGCGACGGCGTCCTGGTCGGTCAGCTCCACCGGCCACGGCCGGGCCCCGTCGATCTCCGCCGCCAGTTCGTCGAGCGCCGTCCCGTCCCGGCCGCCGAGCAGCACGTCGTGGGTCTCGGACAGGGATCGGGAGACGGCGGCCCCGATGCCGCGGGAAGCACCCGTGACCAGGGCGATCGGACGTTCAGACATGGTCTGGACCGTATCCGTCGCACGCCCGCGCACGACGCGGCGGTCGGCTCGCCGGAGGGGGCGCCCTCGCTGCTGAGGCCGGCCGGCGGGAAGCGGGACCGGGGCGGTCCTGATCAACGGGTGCCGCGAGCGGCCCGGGCGGCGGGGGCCTCCCGGGCCGGGAGGCCCCCGCGCTCCTCGCCCGCCCGCTCACCGGGAGCGGGCGCGATCGCTCACCGCCTGCCGATCTCGCCGCCGTCGGCGCGCCACACGACTGCCACCGACGGCCGGGGCTGCGAGGTGCCGCCGTCGGGCCAGTGCGAGGTGGGGCGCTGGGCGTCCTCGGCGTCCTCACCGGGGTGCTGGACGTTCACCGTGACCAGATCGTCGAGCACGACGGGACCGCAGGTCTCGGCGCCGACCGGCACGGTGAGGAACTGCTTGACCTGGCCGCGCTCGGGCCCGTCCACCGGCACCGCGAACAGGCCGTCGTTGGAGCCGAGCGCGTTGCCGTCCGTGGTGATCCAGAGGTTCCCGAACCGGTCGAACGTGACGTTGTCCGGGCACGAGATCGGGCTGACCCGGGACTTGTCGAAACCGCCGAAGTAGGTGCCCGGGTCCTCCGGGTCGCCGCAGACCAGCAGCAGGTTCCAGCGGAACGCGGTGCCGGTGGTGTCGTCGTCGACCTCGAGGACGTGCCCGTGCTTGTTGCCGACCCTCGGGTTGGCCTCGTCGACGGGCGCGTTGCCCGCGGAGCCCCGGTTGGAGTTGTTCGTCAGCGCGCAGTAGACGCGGCCGTTGACCGGGTTCGGCTCGATGTCCTCCGGCCGGTCCATCTTGGTGGCGCCCAGCGCGTCGGCGGCGAGCCGGGTGAAGACGTAGACCTCCTCGGCGGTGAAGCCGGGCACGAAGGACTCGGTGCCGCTGGCCAGCTTCAGCCACTCCCCGGTGCCGTCGAAGCGCTCGTCGGCGGGCAGCTCCCCGGTGCCGTCGATCTCCTCGGGAGGGCTGTTGCCCCGGAACCTCGCGACGTACAGCGTCCCGTCGTCGAGCAGCGCCGAGTTGTGCCGCCGGGCGTGCGCGCTGCGGCCGGGCTTGACGCGGCCGTTCGAGACGTACTTGTAGATGTAGTCGAAACGCTCGTCATCGCCGGAGTAGGCGACCACGCGGCCGTCCTCGGCGACCTGGATGGTCGCGCCCTCGTGCTTGAACCGGCCGAGCGCGGTGTGCTTGATCGGCGTGGAGGCCGGATCGTTCGGGTCGATCTCCACGACCCAGCCGAAGCGGTGCGGCTCGTTCGGCTCCTTCGAGACGTCCCAGCGCCGGTCGAAGCGCTCCCACTTGCGGTCGGTCTCCCCGGTGCCCACGCCGTAGCGCTCGTAGCGCTCCTTCGCGACCGGGTCCTGGATCAGCTCGGAGTGCCCGAAGTACTGGTGGAAGTTCTCCTCGCCGGACAGGATCGTGCCCCACGGCGTGACGCCGCCCGCGCAGTTGTTCTGGGTGCCGAAGACCTTGGTGCCGGTCGGATCGGCGGAGGTCGTGAGCAGGTCGCTGCCCGCGGCCGGGCCGCGCACCTCGAACTCGGTGTTGAGCGTGATGCGGCGGTTGTACCGGCCGAGCTCGGGCACGAGGCCCCGGTCGCGGTCCCGCACCACCTCGACCACCGACAGCCCGTGCGCCGCCCAGGCGATGCGGACCTGCTCCTCGGTGGGGGCGTCCGGGTCGTAGTTCGCGAACATGTGCGTCTCGGTCGTGTACTCGTGGTTGACCACGAGCAGGCCGCGCCTGCCGCTGCCGTCCAGCGGGATCAGGCCCGCGAAGTCGTTGTTGTAGCCGAACTGGACCTCCTGCGCGGCGGCGGTCTGCGCGTGGAAGTCGAACTCGGGAGCGCCCGCGACGACCGGGTCGCCCCAGCGGATCACGACGCCCTGCTCGTAGCCCTCGGGCACGGTGACGCGGTCCTCGGTGTTCGGCGGGACCGGCGGGAAGTCGGTGCCCGGGACGCGACGCGGCTCACCCGGGTGCGGGCCGGCCGCGGCCGTCGCCCCGGTGAGCGCGGACGCGCCGCCGACGGCGAGCGCCAGCACGCCGCCCGCCTTGAGCGCGCCGCGGCGGTTGAGCACGCCCTCCACGATGTCGCCGAAGTAGGCGTTGTCGGAGGTGTTCGGCGCCTCGTGCGCGCAGGCGTTGCCGCAGCGGTAGCGGCAGGTGGCCGAGGCGCGGCGCGCGGAGTGGTTCGGCAGCAGGGGGAGCGGGACGACGCGCCCGCTGTCCGGTCGGGGTGGCACACGGACCTCCAGGTCAGTCAGGAACACCGCGACGCTATGCGGATCAGGCGAGGGCTCCTGGACAGGAAGGTGAACAGCACCCGAACTCATGACCCCCGGTCGTCGCACCGCCGTCCTCCGGGCACCGCCGGGGATCCTTCGCCCCGACCCTCCGCCCGAAGCGGGGGAGCGGGCGCCGGCCTGCGCCCCGGGTCAGAACTCCTCGCCGACGGCGGCGGCCTCGGCGGGGACCTGGTGCGGGTCCTCGCGCCGGCGCAGGTCCGCGACCAGCAGCCCGGCCGCGATCACGCAGAGCGCGGCGGCGACCGCGAACGGGGCGTGCGGCGAGCCGAACCAGTCGGCGACGTGCCCGACCAGCGTCGCGGCGACCGCCCCGCCGAACCATCGGCAGAAGTTGTACCCCGCGCTGGCCACCGGGCGCGGCGCGTCGCTGACGCTCATCGCGGTCCCGGTGAACAACGTGTTGAGCAGGCCGGAGGCCAGCCCGCTGAGGATCACCGCGACCACCACGACCGGCTTCGAGCCGACCGCCATCACCACCAGCAGCACCGCGTAGAGCAGCACCGCCAGCACCGTGCCGCCCGCGTCGCCGAACCGCGCGGCCAGCTTGGGCGCCAGCGTCACGCCCGCGACCGCCACGCACAGGCCCCAGCCGAAGAACACCAGCCCGACCGCGATGGCGCCGAACTCCAGCACGAACGGCGCCCAGGCCAGCACCACGAAGAACGCGGCCGTGTAGAACGCCGAGCCCAGCGCGGTGCGCAGCAGCCCGCCGTGCCGCAGCGCGCGCAGCGGGTCGAGCAGCCGCACCTTCGGCCGCTTCGCCGGGTCCTTCTCGTCGGCGGGCAGGAACCCGGCCGAGAGCACCAGCGCGATGGCCATCAGCACCGCCGTGCCCGCGAACGGCCCGCGCCAGGAGATGTCGCCGAGCAGCGCGCCCAGCAGCGGGCCGGTGGACAGCCCGATGCCCAGCGCCGCCTCGTAGAGCAGGATCGCCGCCTGCTGGCCGCCGCTGGCCGCGCCGACGATCACCGACAGCGCGGTGGCGATGAAGAAGGCGTTGCCCAGCCCCCACACCGCGCGCAGCGCCACGAGCTGCCCGATCGAGCTCGCCATCGCGCAGGCCAGGGTCGCGAGCACGATGAGCACCAGGCCGGTGACCACGGTCCGCTTCGGCCCGAAGCGGGCGCTGAACGCCCCGGTGATGAGCATCGCTACGACTTGGACGCCCAGGTAGGACGAGAACAGCAGCGTCACCTGCTCCGGGCCGGCGTGCAGGGCCTCCGCGATGGACAGCAGGATCGGGTCGACCAGGCCGATGCCCATGAAGGCGATCACCGCGGCGAAGGCGGTGATCCACACCGCCTTCGGCTGGCCCTTGAAGACGTCCAGCAACCGGACGTCGTGCGTGCCGCTCATCGGCCGCCACTCCTCGCGTCTCGACACGGAGGTGGGCCGGTTCCCGCTCGACCTCCCCGGGCGAGCGCCCACCCGCTAGTTCGTTTGCCATGCTAACTTTATGTCCGATCGGTGACCACCGGGCATGAGCAGGCACACAGCGGCCCCGGGCCGGTCACCGCCGCACCCGGTCGCGCCCGGAGCGGCTCACCTGCCCGCGCGGTGCTCGCGCCGCCTCCTACGATCGGCGACATGCCACCCGCAGCCGTGCTCTTCGACCTCGACGGCGTACTGGTCGACTCCGAACAGCTCTGGGACCGCATCCGCCGCGACGTCGTCGCCACCCACGGCGGGCGCTGGACCGAGGACGCCACCGGGGCCATGCAAGGCATGAGCACCCCCGAATGGGCCCGCTACCTGGTCGACGACCTCGGCGCCCGGCTCACCGCCGAGCAGGCCGCCGACGTCGTCATCGAGGAGATGGCGCGCGTCTACGCCGAGCGCGCCCCCGTGCTGCCCGGCGCCGAAGACGCCGTGCGCGCCGTCGCCGCCCGGTTCCCCATCGCCATCGCCAGCTCCGCGCCGCCGCGCATCATCCGCGCGTTCCTGGACAGCACCGGTCTCGAGGTCGGAGCCACCCTCTCCAGCGAGCAGGTCGGCGCGGGCAAGCCCGCCCCCGACGTGTACCTGGAGGCGGCCCGGATGCTCGGCACCACCGCGGCCCGGTGCGCCGCCGTCGAGGACTCCAGCAACGGCCTGCGCGCCGCCACCGCCTCCGGCGCCACCGTCTTCGCCGTGCCCAACCCGCACTTCCCCCCGGCCGAGGACGCCCTCGCCGGGGTGCACCGGATCTTGGGCGACATCTCCGAGCTCGCCGCCGCGCTGGACGAACTCGGCTGAGCGCCGTCCGCGGGGACCGCCGCGAGAGGAGCCCCGCGGACCGGCAGCTCGTCCCGACGGAGCGATCGCGTCCGCTCGCTTGACCTTGCCCCCAGGGCACGGGGTTGAGTCCGCCTCGTGGAGGACGAACCCACGGATGAGGGGCGGACATGAATCTCAAGCGGAGCGCGGGCCGAAGTGCGGCCGCGCTGATCGCCGCGGGCCTCGCGGGCTCGCTGCTCGCGGTGCCGAGCGCGGCCGAAGGGGCCGCACCTGAACTGGAGTGGGGCGCGTGCCCCGAGGACGTCGCGGCCGGGGCGTACCCGCTGCGGTGCGCCACCGTGCCGGTGCCGGTGAACTACGCGGACCCCGACGGCCCCCAGATCGACCTGATGATCTCGAAGCTGGCCAGCGAGCGGCCCGACCGGCGGCGCGGCGTGCTGCTGCTCAACCAGGGCGGTCCGGGCGGCTCCGGCCTGAACTTCTCGACCTTCCTCGCCGACCAGGGACTGCCCGCATCGGTCCTGGAGAGCTACGACCTGATCGGGATGGACACCAGGGGAGTGGGGCACTCCTCGCCGGTCAGCTGCGGGTTCACCGACGAGCAGGCCCAGTACGGAAACGTTCCGCCCTACGCGGTCGACGACGCCGCGGTCACCGAGCGGGCCGAGGTCGTGCGCACCATCGCCGACCAGTGCGCCCAGCACGACCAGGACGGTCGGCTCAGCAGCATCACCACCGCGAACATGGCCCGCGACCTGGACCGCGTCCGGGCCGCCCTCGGCGAGGAGAAGGCCAACTACTACGGGGCGTCCTACGGCACCGCGCTCGGCGCCGCGTACGCCTCGATGTTCCCGGAGCGCGCCGACCGGGTCGTGCTGGACAGCAACATCGGTGACACCGTGCTCGACCGGGACGGGATGCGCCGCTACGCGCTCGGCACGGAGCAGACCTTCCCCGACTTCGCCGCGTGGGTAGCCGAGCGGCACGGCTCGTACGGCCTGGGCCGCACGCCCGAGGAGGTGCGGCGGACCTACTTCGAGGTCGCCGAGCGCCTCGACGCGCGGCCGATGGCCGGCGTGGACGGCGCCGTGTTCCGTCTGGTCATCTTCGGCGGCCTGTTCGGCGAACCGGCGTACGGCAGGACCGCGCAGCTCTGGCAGTCGCTGCACGACTCCGACGAGGCGGCGGTGCGGCAGCAGCTCGCCGAGAGCGCACCCGCCGGACGGTCCGCCGCCGGACTCTCCCCTGCCGACAACTCGCTGACGGTCTTCCTGGCGACCACCTGCAACGACGTCGCCTGGCCCGAGGACGTCGAGACCTACCGTCGCGGGGTGGCCGAGGACCGCGAGAAGTTCCCGGTGTACGGCGCCGCCACCGCGAACGTGCTGCCCTGCGCGTTCTGGTCGCACGAGCCCGCCGAACCGCCGGTGCCGGTGCTCGCCGACGGCCCGGCGAACGTGCTCCTCATGCAGAACCGCCGCGACCCGGTGACCCCGCACGAGGGCGCCGAACTGCTCCGCGAGAAGTTCGGGGACCGCGCGCGGCTGGTGAGCGCGGACGAGTCCGGGCACGGGACCTACCTGAACAGCGGCAACGCCTGCGCGATGGCCGCCGGCACCGCGTTCCTGGCCGACGGCGTCCTCCCCGAGGAGGACGTCTCCTGCCCCGCGAGCTGACGGCACCCGACTGATCGGTTCCGGAGCCCGCCCGGCGCACCCGCCGGGCGGGCTCCGCTACGCCGTGTCCAGCCGGTCCAGGCACCGCCGCGCCGCCCGCGACACCTGCTCGTCCGGGTGCTCCGCCGCCACCACCCCCAGGACCAGGTCGGCCCGCGCGTGCTCCGCGCGGACGAGCTCGTCCAGCACCGTCAGCTGGTCCGGCGTCGACCGGGTGCGGAACTCCGCCAGGAACGCGGCCGCGTCCTCCTGCGCCGTCACCGCCATCGCGTCCAGCGCCACCACCAGCTCGTCCCCGGGCCGCAGCTCCACCTCACGCTCGCCCGGGCGCACGCGCAGCCACATCCGGGCCGCCGCCCCGCAGCCGGGATCCGAGCGCAGCCCGCGCACCACCAGGACGCCCTCGTCCCCGGTGTGCTCCAGCAACCACAGCGCGCCCAGCCGCAGCTCCGGGTCGTCCACCCGCCGCAGCAGCTCCCCGAGCTCCGCCGCCGCGGCCGCCCGGCCCCGCGCGGCGATCCAACCCGAGACGACCTCCTCCAGCACGTCCGGCGGACTGCCCGGCAGCACCAGCACCAGCACCTCCGCGGGCAGCGCCACCGCCTCGGGAACGGTCGGCGCGACGAAGCCGAACGCCCGCAGCGACCCGTGGGCCGCCCGCACGCCCAGCGGCAGCAGCTCCACCATCGTCCGATCCGGCGAGCCCGGTGCGAACGCCTCGATCCGCGCCACCGCCTCCGGCAGCTCCGTGCGATAGCGGCGCAGCACGCCCATCCGCTCCCAGAGGCCCAGCACCCGCTCCACCACCCGCGCGAGCACCGGTCGCGCCTCGCCGTCGTCCTCGGCGAGCGCGCGCAGCACCAGGCTCACCACCTGCTCGAACGGCAGCGCGTCGGTGTGCGCGTACAGCGCGCCGAGCACCGCGCGCACCAGCTCCGGGAACACGTCCTCGCCGTCGAGCAGGCGGTCCATCGCCCCCGACTCCGGCCCGGTCACCTCGTCCAGCAGCGCGAAGGACTCCCACAACCGGGTCCACAGCACGCCCGGCTCGGCCAGCAGCGCCGTCCCGATCGCCCCCGGCACCACCCGGTCGTCGATGATCCGCACCAGGTGCACCCGCTGCGCCCAGACCGCGAACAACCGCGCCAGCTCCGGCGGGCAGTCCAGCTCCGCCCCGAGCTCCACGCCGTCGCCGAGCGGGCGCCGCCGGCCCGCCCAGCGGTGCAGCGCCGCCATCACCCCCGCGATCGGCGTCCGCGCCGCCTCGACGTCCGGCGTCGCCTCCACCGGCACCCGCATCGGTGGCAGCCAGCGCACCGGGACCGGCAGCGGTTCCCGCTCCGCCCGCTCCTCGATCCCGCGCAGCAGCTCCAGGTCCAGGTCGACCTCGCCGTCGTCCACCCGCCGCACGAACCGCTCGAACTCGGCCGCCGCGCCGACCTCGACGCCGTGCTCCCGCGCGCTCAGCGCCCAGAACTTCTCCGGTCCCCACTCCGCGGGGTCGGCCATCGCGGCGAGGCAGGCGGGCGCCGCCGCCTCGATCGCCGCGTGCAGCACCCGCACCGGATCGCTCCCGGCCATCAGCAGGCCCTCGGCGTCGAGGAAGTCGATCCAGTCGTGCAGCAGCTCCGGAACCGCCGACCAGCGCGGCAGCACCAGGTGCCGGGGCACCACCTCGGTCAGCAACCGGCTCAGGTCCGCCGCCGTCCACCGGGCCAGCAGCCCGTCCCGCGCGCACTTGTCGCGCAGCAGCACGTCGACCAGCCCCGGGACCTCGGGCCGCGCGCCGAACCGCTCGGACAGCGCCGCGGCGGACGCGGCGAAGCGGTCGCCGTCGCCGTGCGGGAAAACGGTGCGCATCGGTCCGCCCTTCACCCGGAAGTCGATGCGGTCGAGGGTAGGGAGCTCGCGTTGATCACTTCCGCAGCGCGTGCGTCGGCGTGTCGGCCCACATCCCCCAGGTGCGCACTCGACGACGATCCACGCAGCTCAACGAGGTGACGGAAATCCGATTGTTCACCCGACCGAGCCGCACTAGCGTTCGCCCCATGGTGATCCGGGAGTTCGTCGAGGCCGACTGGGCGCAGGTGTGGCCGATCATCCGCGAGGTGGCCGCCGCCCGGGACACCTTCTGCTACGAACCGGATCTCACCGCCGAGCAGGCCCGCGGGCTCTGGCTGGCACCCCCGCCCGGACGCACCGCCGTCGCCGTCGACGAGGACGGGACCGTGCTGGGCACCGCGCGGATGGGTCCGAACCGACCCGGCCCCGGCGCGCACGTCTCCACCGCGAGCTTCATGGTCGCCGCCGGTGCGCGCGGCCGCGGCATCGGCGCCGACCTCTGCACCAGCACCCTGGACTGGGCGCGCGGGGAGGGCTACGCGGGGATGCAGTTCAACGCCGTCGTCGAGTCGAACCGCTCGGCGATCAAGCTCTACGAGCGCCTCGGCTTCACCATCATCGGCACCGTCCCCGCCGCGTTCGAGCACCCGCGGCTCGGCCGGATCGGCCTGCACGTCATGCACTGCCCGTTCTGATCCCGGCGAGCGGGACGAGCGGACGCCCGTCCCGGACCGCGTCGCCGGCCGGCCGCGGAGGACATCGGCGGCGCGCGGTCTACTCGGGGGCCATGTCCACGAAGCGGCTGTAGTGCAGCTGGTGGGCGACGGTGATCGTGGCCTGGGGGCCGGCGCGGTGCTTGGCCAGGATCAGGTCCGCCTCACCCATCCGCGGGTCGTCCCGCTCGAACGCGTCGGGCCGGTGGATCAGGATCACCATGTCGGCGTCCTGCTCCAGGGAGCCCGATTCGCGCAGGTCGGACAGCTGCGGGCGCTTGTCGGTGCGTTGCTCCGGCCCGCGGTTGAGCTGGGAGATCGCGACCACCGGGACCTCCAGCTCCTTCGCGAGCAGCTTCAGGTTCCGGGAGAACTCCGAGACCTCCTGCTGCCGCGACTCGACCCGCTTGCCCGACGTCATCAGCTGCATGTAGTCCACGACCACCAGCTGGATGTCGGCGCGCTGCTTGAGCCGCCGCGCCTTCGCCCGGATCTCCATCATGGTGAGGTTCGGCGAATCGTCCACGTACAGCGGCGCCTCGCTGATCTCGCTCATCCGCCGCGCCAGCCGCGTCCAGTCGTCGTCGGTCATGCGCCCGCCGCGCATGTCCCCGAGCCGGATGCGGGCCTCGGCGGAGAGCATTCGCATCACGATCTCGGTCTTGCCCATCTCCAGCGAGAAGATGACGCTGGCCAGGCCGTGCTTGATCGAGGCGGTGCGGGCGAAGTCCAGCCCCAGGGTGGAGTTGTGCGTGGGCACCATGCCGCGCCCGGCCAGGTAGAGGTGGTCCGGGGCGTCGACCTCGACGCAGCGCACCGGAACGCTCGGCACCTCGCGGACGGCGACGACGCGGCGGGGCTGCCGCGCCCGGTCCTGCCGGGTCTCCTTGTGCTCGGAGTTCTTGGCGGGCAACCGGAACACCTCGTCCGGCCCGCTGTCGAACACGATCGCCACCCGGTCGAAGCCGCCGCCCGCGGAGTCGGCGATCCGGGCACCGCAGGTGTAGCCGAGGCCGAGCAGCAGCTCGCGCACCCGCACCGACAGCGGCTCGCTGACCTCCAGCCGGAGCGTGCCGTCGGCGTCGACGGAACCGGCGGCGTCCAGCAACCCGGCCAGCAGCGCGCGCCGCTGCTCCTCGCTGGCCCGCAGGTAGGCGGACGGCAGCTCGTGGTCGTCCCAGGCGCCGAACCGGGCGAGCGCGGCGGGGATGTCCACGCCGAACGCGGGCTCGGCGGCCGGGGCGGGCTGTTCCCGCTCGCTCTCCTCGGCGGGGTACTCCACGACGCCGCCCACCGTGGTGACCTCGGGATCCCCGGGCTCCGCGGTGTGCGCGAGCCCGGCCAGCTCCAGTAGTTCCGGTTCGCCGCGCACCTCGCCGGACTCGTCGCCCGCGGCGAGCCACACGCCGAGCGCGTAGGGCGCGACCGGGAGTTCCCGCTGCGGCAGCCGGAGCCCGGCGTGCGCGGGCAGCTCGTGGTCGGTGGCGGTCGCGGCGAGCTCGGCGGTGGTGCGGACCTCCCCGTCGGAGAGCTGCCACTGGTGCTCGGCGTCGGCGACGACGACGCCGCCATCGGAGAACTCGACCTCGAAGCACGGGCGGCCGGTGAGCACCTCGGTCGCGCGCAGCACCCGGACCGGCGCTCCGGCCAGGCCGATGAGCTCGTCCCCGGCCGCGACCTCGCCCATCGTGGTCCAGCCGGCCGGGGTGGGCAGCGGCGTGTCCAGCGCGAGCGCCTTGCCGACACCGGGGCGGGCCGCGACGATGATCATCTGTCCCGCGTGCAGGCCGTTGGTGACCTCGTCGAGGTCGACGAAGCCGGTGGGGATGCCCTGCGACTCGCCGCCGCGGGACGCGATGGCGTCGATCTCGTCCATCGTGGGCTGCAGCAGGTCTTCCAGCGCCGCGTAGTCCTCGCTGGTGCGCCGCTCCGTGACGTCGTAGATCGCGGCCTGCGCCCGGTCCACGACCTCCTCGATCGCGGAGCCCTCGGCGCCGTGGTATCCGAGCTGCACGATCCGGGTCCCGGCCTCGACGAGGCGGCGCAGCACCGCCTTCTCGGCGACGATCTCGGCGTAGTAGCCGGCGTTGGCGGCGGTGGGCACGCTGGCGATGAGCGTGTGCATGTAGGGGGCGCCGCCGATGCGCTGCAGCTCCTGGCGGCGTTCGAGCTCGGCGGAGACGGTGATCGCGTCGGCGGGCTCGCCGCGGCCGTAGAGGTCCAGGACGCAGTCGTAGATCGACTGGTGCGCCGGGCGGTAGAAGTCGTTGGGCGTGAGCACCTCGACGACATCGGCGATCGCGTCCTTGCTCAGCATCATGCCGCCCAGCACGGACTGCTCCGCCGCCAAGTCCTGCGGGGGCTGACGCTCGAAACCGTGGTCTCCGCCGCTCGACCCGGCCTGCGCGCCTCGTTCGTCTGCCAACGCCACCGGTTACCCGTCACCTCCGACACCGTCACCCGCCACCGCTGCGGGCAGCCTTACTGGTCGCGCGATCCACGGCGGCGTCGACCGGAGCGCTGCGCCGGGTGATCACGATCCGTCACGCGCGGGCGCGCTCGGGAAGCTAGATCGCTCGCCTGGACCAGGCAAACCGAGCTGTGGACAGACCTCGGGACAACTTGTGGATACCTGGGGACAAGTTGGGGACAACTGTGCACAACTCGGCGGAACCGATGGGGACAACCTGGGGACAACCGACCAAGATCATCCGAAAAGTACAGGTCAGCCCATGTGGACTACTTGTGGAAAAAATTGTTGAGCAAGACTCGGCGTGTCGCGGGGTAGTTGCCTGTTCGGCGTGTCGGATCCGCCGGGGCACGAACGAGCTCCGTGATCGTCAAGCGGACGATCGAGTGATCAAGACCGGATCGGGCGGGCCGGGGGATTCGATCGGACCGCGACCCAGCTCGCCCGGTTCCGCGACGGGAACCGGGCGGGCCCGGACACCGGAAGCGGCCGAGAGGGCCGGGCACCGCCCGGACCCTCCGGCCGCACGCGCGGCGCGCTGCTTACTTCGCGGCCGCGACCTGAACGTCGACCGAGGCCTTGACGTCGGGGTGCAGCCGGACGTCGACCCCGTGCTTGCCGAGGGCCTTGATGTGCCCGCGCAGGTCGACCGAACGCTTGTCCAGGTTCGGGCCACCGGCCTTGCGCACCGCGGCCACGACGTCGGCAGCGGTGATCGAGCCGAACAGCTTGCCCTGCGCCGAGACCTTGGCGGTCAGCACGACCGAGCCGAGCTCCTGCAGCTGCGCCTTGAGCTCCTGCGCGTGCTCCAGGTTGCGGACCCGGCGGGCCTCCTGGGTGCGGCGGATCGTCTCGACCTGCTTCTGCGCGCCCTTGGTGGCGACGATCGCCAGGCCGCGGGGCAGCAGCAGGTTGCGGGCGTACCCGTCCTTGACCTCGACGATGTCACCCGACTCGCCCAGGCCGCTCACGTCCGCAGTCAGAATGATCTTCACGACGTGTCTCCTTCTAGCGTCTCTCGCGAGACCGGCGTCCCCTCCCGCGCGGCCCGGAGGGCAGCGGGGAGCGGACGGGCGGCTCGAATCAGCGGGCGGTCGAGGTGTACGGCAGCAGCGCCATCTCGCGGGCGTTCTTCACCGCGATGGCGACGTCGCGCTGGTGCTGGCTGCAGTTGCCGGTCACCCGACGCGCGCGGATCTTGCCGCGGTCGGAGATGTACTTGCGCAGCAGCGTCGTGTCCTTGTAGTCGATGCTCTGCGCCGCGCGGTCCTTGCAGAACACGCAGACCTTCTTCTTAGGCTTGCGCACAGGCGCCTTGGCCATGGTCTTCCTCCTGGAAAGCATTTACGAGTGGGTGAGCGCGCGGATCAGAACGGCGGTTCGTCGCTGAACCCGCCGCCGGACGAACCGGCGGGCGGGGCCGAACCCCACGGGTCGTCGGCGGGAGCGGACGCACCGCCGCCGCTGCCGAAACCACCGCCGCCACCGCTGCGGCTGACCTTGTTCACCTTGGCGGTCGCGTACCTCAGCGACGGCCCGATCTCGTCGACCTCGAGCTCGACGACGGTGCGCTTCTCGCCTTCCTTCGTCTCGAAGGAACGCTGGCGCAGCCGCCCCTGCACCACGACCCGCATACCGCGGGTCAGCGTCTCGGCCACGTTCTCCGCGGCCTGACGCCAGATGTTGCAGCGCAGGAACAGCGCCTCGCCGTCCTTCCACTCGCCGGACTGGCGGTCGAAGGTGCGCGGCGTCGAGGCGACCGTGAAGTTCGCTACCGCCGCGCCCGAGGGCGTGAAGCGCAGCTCCGGATCGGCGGTGAGGTTGCCGACCACCGTGATTACCGTTTCACCGGCCATCGCCTGGACTCCGTCCTTGACATGCGGGGTCTCTTGAAATTCGGGTCACCGCGAGGGGGACCGCCTGCTCTCGGACCACCGGGGTCCGATCGCGGTCGCTCAGACGGATGCCTCGGAGCGGTTGGCGTGCTTGGTCGCCTTCGCCGCGGCGCGCGCCACGCGGGCGGCCTTGCGCGGCTCGGCGATGCGCCGCTGCACCTTGGTGCGCAGGACCGTCTCGTTCAGGTTCAGCTGGCGGTCCAGCTCCTTGACCGAGGCGGGCTCGCTGTTGAGGTCGACGACGACGTAGATGCCCTCGGCCTGCTTGTTGATCTCGAAGGAGAGCCGGCGACGGCCCCAGACGTCGAGCTTCTCAACGCTGCCACCGTCGTTGCGGATGACCTTGAGGAAGTTTTCCAGGGACTGCGGCACGGTGCGCTCGTCCAGGCTGGGGTCGAGAATGACCATGACCTCGTAATGACGCATGAAGACCACTCACCTCCTGTGGACTCACGGCCACGGACTTTCCGTGGCAGGAGGGTCGTTCGCGTCCACGAACCAGGCAAGGCTAGCAACCTGGTCCGACGTCCCGGCCGCCCGGGTGCCGGACGCGGTCGGGGTTGCCACCGGTGCGCGAGATCACGCCCGCCGGTCAGGCGCGGCGGAGCACCCAGCTGCGGACCAGGGCGGCGGTCACACCGGCCAGCGAGATGGCGGCGATGAGGACCGGCAGCGCGATCCGGTCGCCCTCGCCCATCGGCAGCGCCTCGGCCCTGCCCGCGGCCCGGACCTCCTCGCGGGCGGCCAGCTCGGCGCGCTCGCGCTCCTGGGCGGCCGCCTGCGCGCGGAGGTCGCCGACGTTCGGGGCGAAACCGGGGACGGCGCCGAACTGGGCCTGCGCCCACGGCGGCAGCGCACCCGGGACGCCGGGGGCACCGGTGGCGTAGCCGGGCGGCACCACGGTGACGGGCGCGCCGGTCCCACCGCCGGGGGCGGGCGGGGAGGATGCGGCGACGCCGGTGCCCGGCGCGGTCGGCGGGGCGCTCGGCCGCGGGGCCGGCGGGGCGACCGGCTCGGTTGTCGGGTCCGGCGGGGTCGGCTGCGGGGTCGGCCGGTCCTGCCCGGTCACCTTGGCGCCGAAGCAGCCGAGGACCGCGAGGTTGCGGACGTGCTGGCTCACGGCGGTGCCCTTGCCCCGCAGCGCGGCGAGACCGTCGATCCGCGGGGTGAACGCCTGCGCCAGCTCCTTGCCGGAGAACTTCTGGGTCTCCTCGGAGACCGATCCCAGCGAGATCGCCCCGGCGGCCGTGAACTCCTGGACCGCCTGGTCGGCCACGTCGAAGCCGAACGGGAAGACCAGCAGCGTCGCCTGCCGCACCTTGGCGTCCAGCGCGGCCGGCGAGACGAGGATGCTCTGGCCGAACTCGGTGGACTCGGTCGTCCCGGTGCAGGCGTCGATGACGGCGGAACCGGAGGCGCTCGCGGCGCCCGCGCCGAGCAGACTGCTGGCGGTGACGAACGCGCCGACGGTGCTCGCGGCCAGCGCGCGGCTCACGGCGGACCGCTTCGAGCGGCGGTTCACCGGTGCGGTCGAGCTCTGGTCAGGACGCGCACTTTCGCCACCCATGGTTCCTCCCCGATGCACTTACCGGTGACACCCGTTCACCCTTCCAATGAAAATAACGTGGGAAATGCGCTAGCGGTGACGCCCCGCACACGAAAACTTCAGCCGAATCTCGCCGAGCGCGCATCCGGATCGATCGAGGGCACCGGGTGCGCGCGCTCCGGCGGGCTCGCGCCCGGGCGCGAGCCGCGCAGCGGTCGGCCGGGCGGAGCGGGTCCGGGCCGGTCATTAAGCTCGGGGAATGCTGATTGGGGCCCACGTCCGGGACGACGAACCGCTCACCGCCGCCCGCGAGCTCGGTGCCGACGTCGTGCAGTTCTTCCTGTCCGATCCGCAGGGCTGGAAGGCGCCGAAGCCGCACCCGCGAGCCGCCGAACTGCGCGAGAGCGAGCTGGAGGTGTTCATCCACTCGCCCTACGTGATCAACGTGGCCTCGCTGAACAACCGGATCCGCATCCCGTCCCGCAAGGCCGTGGCGCAGCAGGCGAAGGCCGCCGCCGAGGTGGGCGCGCGCGGGCTGGTGGTGCACGGCGGGCACGTCACCAAGGACGACGACCCGGCGGAGGGCATCGCGAACTGGCGCAAGCTGTTCGAGCGGCAGGCCGACGAGGGCGGTTTCGCGGTTCCGGTGCTGATCGAGAACACCGCGGGCGGGGCGAACGCGATGGCGCGCCGCTTCGACGTGCTCTCCCGGCTGTGGGACGCGGTCGGCGAGTTCGGCGCGGGCTTCTGCCTGGACACCTGCCACGCGCACGCGGCGGGCGAGGAGCTGCCGGACATCGCCGAGCGGGTCCGCTCGATCACCGGCCGGATCGACCTGGTCCACCTCAACGACTCCCGGGACGCCTTCGGCTCCTCCCGGGACCGGCACGCCAACATCGGCGCCGGGGAGATCGACCCGGACCTGCTGGTCGCGGTGTGCGCGACGGCGGGCGCGCCGGTCGTGGTGGAGACGCCGGGCGAGGGCCAGGCAGCCGACATCGGTTACCTGCGCGACAAGGTGCGGACCTGATCAACTCCGCCGACTAGGGTCACCCCCGCACGAGGGCAGGCGGGGAAGGAAGACCGATGCGCGAGCAGCTGGCGACCGGCCACGCACCCGGCCCGGGTGGTGGTGCGGGCAAGCGGCTGACCTCCGCATCGCTGGCGCTGCTGTGCTTGCTCACCGCGCTGGCGCTGGCCGCGGGCTACGCGAACAAGGCCCGCTGCACCGGACCGGAGTTCGACGAGTGGGGCCGTTCCGGGCCCGGCTACCAGGAGCGGGCCTACCAGGACGTCTGCTACTCCGACGTGCAGAACCTGTGGATCGGCCGGGACATCGACCGGCACGTGTTCCCCTACGTGCACGGGAGCATGGACGACTCCGGGGAGCTGCGCGGCGGCACCGTGGAGTACCCGGTGCTGTCCGGGCTGCTGATGTGGCTGGGCGCGCTGCCGGTGGACACCGATGCCGGGTTCCTCGCCGCCTCGGCGCTGCTGCTGGCCCCGTTCGGGCTCGGGGTGGCCTGGTGGCTGGGGCGGTTGAGCGGCCGCCGCGCGCTGCTGTGGGCGCTGAGCCCGCCGCTGGTGCTCTACGCGTTCCACAACTGGGACCTGCCCGCGGTGGCCTGCGCCGTCGCGGCGGTGTTCGCGGTGCACCGGGCGGGTCCGCCGCTGCGGAACCGGGCGGTGCTGGCCGCGGTGCTGCTGGGGCTGGGATTCGCGTTCAAGGTCTACCCGGGGTTGTTCGTGCTGCCGCTGGCGCTGTTCGTGCTCACCGGCGGCCGGGGCGGGGCCGCGCTGACGCCGGGGACCCGGTACGACGTGCGCGGTGCGCTCGCGGTGCTGGGGGCTGCCGCGGCGACGGTGGTGCTGGTGAACCTGCCGTTCGCGGTGGCCGGGTTCGACGGCTGGTGGGCGTCGTTCCGGTTCCAGTCGAACCGTCAGGTGGACCTCAGCACCAACTCGGTCTGGTACTGGGGGCTGCGCGACTTCGCCGAGGTGGACGGGTTCCAGCAGGCGGTCGGCGTGCTCTCGCCGCTGCTGGTGCTGCTGTCGTTCGCGGTGGCCTGCGCGGTGGGCTGGCGGCTGCGGGAGCGGACGGGGACCTACCCGTGGATCCCGGTGTCGGCGGCGATGCTGTGCGGGTTCCTGCTGCTGCACAAGGTGCACTCGCCGCAGTACGTGCTGTGGCTGCTGCCGTTCTTCGTGCTGCTGCGGATCCGCTGGGGCTGGATCGCGGCCTACCTGCTCGCGGACCTGGCGATGGGGATCGGCATCTTCCGGTGGCTGGGCGAGGCGAGCGGGATCAACGACGGCTTCGCGGCGCAGGCGCTCGTGCTCGGGGTGTGGGGGCGGGCGGCGCTGCTGGTCGGGTTGTTCCCGGCGTTCCTGCGCGCGCGGTCGGCGGTGGACGACGACGAGGGTGGTGGCGGAGCCGGCGGTTCAGCTCGCGCGTTCGCGCTGAGCGCCGAGGGTGCGCGCCCACCGGACGAGCCGGTCGGCGGTGGTGCGCGGCCACGGCAGCACGACCCGGTCCGGTGATCCGTCGAGGAAGCCCCCGGAGGGGTCGTCGACGGCGGTCCGCCCGTGGGAACCGACGGGCCCGAGCGCGCGGCGCACCTGGTCCCCGCCCGGGCGGAGCACCTCGTGCACCACCACCGCGCACAGCGCCAGCACCACCAGGTCGCGGACCAGCACGGCGCCGAGGAACCAGCCCTCCGGGAGCCCCTTGTTGCCGGTTCCCAGGTAGTAGTACATCCGGGGTGCCCAGACGGCCGCGTCGACGGCCATCCAGGTCAGCAGCCACCGCCAGCGCGGCACGGCGAGCACCGCGAGCGGCACCAGCCACAGGGAGTACTGCGGGCTCCACACCTTGTTGGTGAGCAGGAAGGCGGCGACCAGCAGGAAGCACAGCTGCACCAACCTGGGCCGCGTGGGGGCGGCCAGCGCGAGCCAGCCGATCGCGGCGCAGCACAGCGCGAACAGCCCGAGCGACACCGCGTTGAGCACCACCGGTACCTGGCCCGGAGCGAGCGGCCCGTCGAACCCGGCCCATCCCGTGTAGTGCGCGAGCGCGTTGTAGAGCGAGTCGGGGTCGGCGCCGCGAGCGGTGTTGAGCCGGTAGAACTCGCCCCAGCCGACCGGGTACAGCAGCAGGATCGGCAGGTTGACCGCGAGCCACGCGGCGGCGGCTCCCGCCAGCGCGCGGCCGCCCTCGCGCAGCCGCCCGGCGCGCAGGCACAGCACCAGCAGCGGTCCGAGCAGCAGCAGCGGGTAGAACTTGGCGGCTCCGCCGAGACCGATGAGCACCCCGGCGAGCCACGGTCGTCGGCGCGCCCAGGCGAGCAGACCGGTGGTGGCCAGCGCGGCGGCGAGGGCGTCGAAGTTGGTGAAGGCGTGCACGAACGCGAGCGGGCTGAGCGCGACGAGCGCGGCGTCCCAGGGGCGGCGGCCGGCCAGCGCCATCGCCGCCCACACCACGACGAGCCAGGCGGCGGTGAGCCAGAGGGCGGTGATGTTGAAGTACAGCACCGTGATCATCGCGGCGGGGAGCCAACCGAGCTGCGCCAGGGTGGTCCAGCCGTCGGTGATCTTCGCGTTGAGCCACTGGAAGACCCCGGTGACCACCGGGTACTCCATGTAGTGCTGTTCCTGCGGCGAGGATCCCGGCTGCTGCGTCCACGGCGTCTTGTACGGGAAGACCCCGTCGGGAGCGAGATCGCCCATGCCGAACCGGGGGATGATGTCGGAGTAGCACATCGCCGTGTACTGGCGGTTCGCCCGCCAGTCCAGCTGGGTGCCCTGCGCGGTGTCGTAGGTCTGCAAGCACGGGGCCTTGAACAGCCAGGCGGCGGCGAGCGTGATCATCGCCAGCAGCAGCAGGACCCGCAGCGGGGTCCAGAACCACTGCCTGCCGACCTGCGCGTGCCTGCCGAGCGGGCCGCCGAACGGCCGGGACAGGGCGGCGGCCACGGGTTCGGTCCAGGTCGGGGCCACCCGGTCCGCGGCGTCCAGGGAGTCGCCGTCCACCGCCGCGCTCACCCGCTCGGGCTCCTCGGACTCGGTTCCGGCGTCGTCGGGCTTCGTGGACACGATCGGATGCTACGGCGTGCGAAGGGCCCCTCCGACGACCGCACCGGGTGGCGCTGAGCGCGCCACCCGGTGCGGGTCGGGGTCATTCTCCGTCGCGGCCCCGGCTCGGGGCGACGGCGTTGCCGCCGCCCGGTCCGTCGTTGCCCGGGCCCTCGTCGTCGTTGCCGGGGGGACAGCCGAGCCAGCCGCAGTCACCGGACGGGTCGGAGCTCTCCGACTCGCTCTCCGAGGTCTCGCTCTCGCTGGTCGTCGGCGGCAGCGAGGTCGTCGGCGGCAGCGAGGTGGGCGGCGGCGGGGGCGGCTCCGAGCTGGAGGTCGTCGGCTTCGGCGGCTGCTTCTGCTCGAACTGACCGATGGGGCTCGGCTCCGGGAAGTCCTCCACCGGGAGGTTCTGGTGGTAGCTGTTCATGAACTCCTGCCAGATGTCCCCGGGCAGGCCGCTCCCGTAGATGATCTTGCCGCTGGCCTCCTCGACGGGGATCGGCTTGCCGTCCTCGTCGGCGAGCATCCCGACCGCGGTGGACAGCTGCGGCGTGGTGCCGATCATCCAGGCGTTCTGGTTCTTCTCGGTGTCGAAGTACTGGTGCGTACCGGTCTTCGACGCCACCGGCCGGTCCTTGTTCAGCGGCAGCTTCGAGTGCTCGGCCACCCCGATCATCGACTCGATGACGTTGGCGGCCAGGTTCTTGCTCTCCGAGGCGCTGTCGGCGAACGCCGGCTTGGACGGCTCCGGCGCGAACTCCTCGGTCTTCACCGCGTTCTGGATCTTCTGCACGAACTGCGGGTGCACCTGCTTGCCCTCGTTCGCGAACGTGGCGTAGGCGGTGGCCATGTCGATCGTGCGGACCGGGTAGGCGCCCAGGGCGATACCGGCGTCGACACCGCCGTTGGCGTTCTGCATCGTGGGCTCCCCGTTGAACTCGGCGGGGATGCCGGCCTGGATCGCGACCTCCCGCACGGACGGGGTGCCGAACTTCGCGGCCATGTTCACGAACACGGTGTTCACCGACTTGTTCATGGCCTCGCGCACGCCGCAGTGCTTCGGGTCGTCGCAGATCGAACCGGGGGCGTTGCCGAACTTGGTGCCCAGGATCTCCTGGTGGTCGCTGCCGTCGTAGTACTCGCCGATGCCGTAGTCCTTCTCCAGCCCGGCCATCACGACGAACGGCTTGAACGAGGAGCCCGGGGGCTGCGGCGAGGCGGCGTAGTCGAAGTAGACCTGCTCCCCACCGCCGTAGTACGCGCGGACCCCGCCCGTCTTCGGATCGACCGCGACCAGCGAGGTGCGCAGGTTCTCCGGCTGACCCGCCGTCACCTTCCGCACCGCTTCCTCGGCCTGCCGCTGCGCGTTGGGATCGATGGTCGTGGTGATCGTGTAGCCGCCGAGGGTCAGCGCCTGCTCGTTGTAGCCCTCGCGCTCCAGCTCGGCGAGGACCTGCTTGCGGATGTGCAGCTGGGAGGCGTTGCCCTCCGGCTTGCTCTTCCAGGCGTCGCGCTCCCGGGTCTCGGGCAGCGCCATGCTCGCGCGGACGTCCTTCGTGACGAAGTTGTTCTTGAGCATCTGGTCGGCGACGTAGTTCCAGCGCCACTCGCCCTGCTCCGCGTCGACCCGGGGGTCGTTGTCGGTCGGGCGCTGCACCATGCCCGCGAGCACCGCGGCCTCGCTCGGGTCCAGGTCCTTCGGCAGCTTGCCGAAGTAGGCCTCGGCGGCGGCGTGGATGCCGTTGGCGCCGCGCCCGTAGTACGCGGTGTTGAGGTAGGCCTTGAGGATGTCGTCCTTCGACTGCTGGTTCGTCACCTTGTAGGCGATGACGACTTCCTTCACCTTGCGGGTGATGGAGTACTCGTCCTGGTCCAGCGCCAGCTTCACGTACTGCTGGGTCAGCGTGGAACCACCACCGGCGCCGCCGCCGATCTGGTTGTAGACGGCGACCAGGATGCCCCGGATGGAGAAGCCGGGGTTCGTGTAGAACGACGCGTCCTCCGCGGCGACCGTGGCGTCCAGCATCGGCTGCGAGACCTCGCCCTTGAGGTCCCGGATCATGGTCAGCGAACCGCCCTCGGGTTCGACCCGGGTCAGCTCCTGGCCGTTCGCGTAGTTGATCGTGATCGTCTGCTCGGTCCGGCTGGCGATCTTCTCCGGATCCGGCACCTCCCACATGGTGTAGCCGTAGGCGAAGGTGCCGATGCCGAGCAGCAGCATCGCGGCGGCCGCGACGTAGCAGGTCCGGCGGACGCGCCGCCAGATCTTCTTGCGCTTGGCCTTGCGGGCGCTCACCTCGTCGTCGGGGTCGGACAGGCCGTCGTCGTGGGGGCCACCGTCGTCGTCACCGCGTCCCCTCCCGTACCGGTCGTCGTCGTAGCCGTCGTCGTAGTCGTCGTAGCCGCCGCCGTCGTACGGGTCCGAGGAGTAGTAGTCGTAGGAGCTCTGCGTGGCCTCGTGCGTCAGCAGCTGCGGTTCGCGCGGCTCGCCGCCCGAGGCCGCGGCGCCCGCCGCACCAGCGGCACCGCCACCACCGGCCCCGCCGGCACCAGCGCCACCGGCGGCGCCGCCACCGGCCGCCGCCGCGGCACCGCCGAGAGCGGCCGCACCGGCCACGCCGCCGACGACGCCACCGGCCGCCGCCGCACCGCGGCCGCGCCCCTTGTCCTGGCCACCGGGGGTCTGCGGGATGTTCTCCGTGGGCCGCTCACCCGGCGGCACCGCACCCTGCTGCGGGCGCCCGGGCGGGCCCTGGCGGGCGCCCTGCTGCGCGCCGCCGGGCGGCGGAGGCGGGACCTGGCGGGTTCCCTGCTGACCGGGCCGCTGCGGGGTGGAGAACTGCTGGGTGCTCTGCTCGTCCGGGGTCTCGGGCCGTCCCTGCTGGGCGCCCGCCTGGGCCGAGCCGGGCTGCTGAGCTCCGGGTGGCTGCGAGCCGGGCCTGCCCGGGGCCTGGCGCTGGGTGCGCTGGTCGGCCGGGGGCGGTGGCGGCTGCTTCGCGAACGAGGTGGCCTGGTCGAGCTGGTTCGGCCCCTCGCCGGAGCCCTTCGCGGCGCGCTTGCCGGTCGGGGCCTCGTCGTCGTCGAACGACGGCGTCCACGGCCCGGTCTGCTCACCGGGGGTCTCGGAGCCGCCGCCCGAACCGCGCGGGTTCACCGGCGGGGCGTTGCGCACCGTGTGGTCGGGGCCGCCCCCGTCACCGGGCCACTGCGGCGGCTCGCCGCCCTGGCCGGGGCGACCGGGCGGGGCCTGCCTGCGGGTGCCTTCACCCGGCCAGGGTCCGCCACCGCCCTGGCCCGGAGGGGGCGGCGGGGTGGAGGGCCGCTGCGGCGGCGGGTTCTGCGGAGCGCCGGGCGGCGGCCCCTGCGGGCGCTGCTGCGCACCGGGCCGCTGAGCGCCGGGGTTCTGCGGCCCCGGGTTCTGCGGTCCGGGCGGCCTGCCTCCCTGCGGGGTGCCTCCCGGCGGGGTGCCGCCCGGGGGCGGTCCCTGCGGGCGCGGACCCTGCTGCCGGGACGTGGGTGGCGTGGCCCGGTCGTCGGGGGGACCGGGGTTGCGACCTTCGGGCTGCCGGGAGTGGCGGCCACGAGCTGGGTCGTCACGCTCGTCGTTCACGAGTTGGCCTCCAGGACAGGCGTCGTGCGACGCCAGGTGGTGCATTCACATCGGGGTAACCCCGCATCCTGCGGGGAAGTGCTCTGCGCTCTCACGGCCGGGTCACTCGGCCGCTGTCCTGCGCCGGGGGCGGCGCTCGTTCACGTCACCGGTACCGAGGACGTACGACTGCACCAGGTGGTTCCAGCTGCACGTCCGGCAGACCTCGACGACATGCACGGTGAACTCCGAGAACGAATTCGCCAGCCGCTCCAGCTCGTCGGGACCGCGAGCGGACCCCGAAGCGTGCTTGAGCTCCTCGCCGAAGATCCACGAGACCAGCGTGAGCGGTTCCTTGCGACAGACCGGGCAGGTCACCTCGCTGGGCTGACCGTGGTACTTCGCCGCCCGCAGCAGGTACGGGTTGGCATCGCAGACCTCCATCACCCCGACTCGGCCAGCGTGGACCTGCGCGAGCAGCGACCTGCGCTGCAACGCGTAATCCACCACTTGCCGTTGGGTCCGCACGAGGGACAGGGTACGTGCCCGCCGCCGGTGCTCCATGCGCCGTTAGGGGCAGTGGCCGCGTTCCGCGCGTGACCTGGGGTGTCGTGAGCAGCGGGGTTGGTCTCGACCTGCGATAACCGGACGAGGGGCGCGGATATACTCCTTTCTCGGGCAAGTACGGCTGGGGACGGCTCGGGCGCGGGAGGTGGGATGCGCGAACTCGCCATGCCCCGCTCCGCGCGGAACGCCCGGCGGACCGGGCCCGAACTGCGCGGACGCCGTCCGGCCGCCCGCGGCCTCCGGGTGCCGCACCGCGGGATGTTCTACCGGACGACCGCACCCGGTCCGCACCCCGGGTTGATCTTGAAAATCGGTCCCGCCGCTCGTCGCGGTGCCGTTCTGATCGACCCCGCCGGCCCGGACGACGGTCGTGCCCCCGGGAACGTGATCGGTGCCACGGGACGGAGCGGGCGATTCCGGGCGAGTTCGCCGAGGGCGCACCATTTCTGGGAACAGCACGGCCGCGAACGCGGTTGTCGGAGTGGACACCGGTGCGCTCACCGGTCGACGCGGGCTGCGGGAGCCCGGGGAGACCACTCGGCACCGGTGCTCGACTTGCCCGGGTGGAGACCGCCGCTGATCTCCGCCCACCACCCGCGCGCACCGTCCGCGCGACGGGACACCGCACCACGGCCCGCCCGGGCCTGAACCGGTCGCCGGGCCGGCTCGCGCGCTCGGAGGAACCCGGGCGGGCGAGCGACCAGAAGGACAACACATGAGCAACGAGGAGGACCCTGCCATGAGCACAGACCGTCGCGAGGGCGCGGTTCGAGTGGCGATCGCCGGTGTGGGCAACTGCGCGGCATCGCTGGTGCAGGGCGTCCAGTACTACGCCGACGCCGATCCGGACACCCGGGTGCCCGGCCTGATGCACGTGCAGTTCGGCGAGTACCACGTGCGCGACGTGCAGTTCGTGGCCGCGTTCGACGTGGACGCCAAGAAGGTCGGCAGGGACCTCTCCGAGGCCATCGTGGCCAGCGAGAACAACACCATCAAGATCGCCGACGTCCCGCCGCTGGGCGTCCCGGTGCAGCGCGGGCACACCCTCGACGGCCTCGGCCGGTTCTACCGCGACACGATCACCGAGTCCGAGGAGCAGCCGGTCGACGTGGCGCAGGTGCTGCGCGACGCCGAGGTGGACGTGCTGGTCTCCTACCTGCCGGTGGGCTCGGACGACGCGGGCCGGTTCTACGCGCAGGCCGCGCTCGACGCCGGGGTCGCGTTCGTCAACGCGCTGCCGGTGTTCATCGCCTCCGACCCCGAGTGGGCCGCGAAGTTCACCGAGGCCGGGGTGCCGATCGTCGGCGACGACATCAAGTCCCAGGTCGGCGCGACCATCACGCACCGGGTGCTGACCAAGCTGTTCGAGGACCGCGGCGTGCACGTGGACCGCACCATGCAGCTCAACGTCGGCGGCAACATGGACTTCCTCAACATGAAGGAGCTCGACCGGCTGGAGTCGAAGAAGAAGTCCAAGACCCAGTCGGTCACCTCGCAGGTCAAGCGGGACCTGGACAAGCGCAACGTGCACATCGGTCCGTCGGACTACGTGCCGTGGCTGGACGACCGCAAGTGGGCCTACGTCCGGCTGGAGGGACGCGCGTTCGGCGACGTGCCGCTGAACCTGGAGTACAAGCTCGAGGTGTGGGACTCGCCGAACTCGGCGGGGATCATCATCGACGCGCTGCGCGCCGCAAAGATCGCGAAGGACCGCGGCATCGGCGGACCGATCCTGTCCGCGTCCTCGTACTTCATGAAGTCGCCGCCGGAGCAGTACTCCGACTCCGAGGCCTACCAGGCCGTCGAGGACTTCATCCGGAACGACTGATCGCTGATCCCCGGACCCGCCGCGGGGCGGGTCCGGTCAGTGCTGGAGCTGCTGCTCGGCGCGGGAGAGCACCGCGTGCGCGGTGGCGTTCCCGTTCGTGGTGACCCAGGAGACCCGCAGGCTGGGGCGGACCCGGGTCGGGCCGATCCGCATCGGCCAGCTCGCCATCCTGCGGGCCTGCTGCGCGATGGCCTCGCCGTTGCCGTTCGGGTGGTCCGCGACGAGGGCGAACTCGTCGCCGCCGTAGCGGGCGACGGTGTGCTCGTCGGACATCCCCTGGCGGAGCCTGCCCGCCAGGGTGCCGAGCAGCTCGTCGCCGCGCGCGAAGCCGTGCTCGGTGTTGAAGGCGGCCAGCTGGTGCACGTCGAGCAGCACCAGCGTGGTGAGCATCCCGCGGGTGCGCGCCCGCACCAGGGACTGCTCCAGCCGGTCCAGCAGCAGAGCGCGGCCGGGGAGGCCGGTGAGCGGGTCCAGCAGGCCGCGGCTGTGCCCGATGTCGGTCTGCACGGCCTGCAGCAGGATCAGCACCCGGCGCTTCCCCTGCGCCCGGACGGCGTGGTAATCCGCCCAGAGCCGGGTCGGGTGCCCGCCGCGCTCGACGACCATCGGCGTGGACAGCGGCGAGCCCGCGCGCAGCACCTGCCCGGCCAGCTCGGACCAGTCCGGCATCGCGGCGCCGGTGTCGTCGCGCACCTTCCAGCCGCTGGGCCGGGCGCCGGTGAGCAGATCGGACTTCGTCAGCTGCATGAGGTCGGCGGCGACGTCGTTGGTGGCGAGCACCTGACCGCGCTCGTCCGTGAGCAGCACGCCCACGGTCAGCCCGGTGATCAGCTCGTCCCAGATGGGCGGCAGCTGGGACGGCGCGGTCACGTCGAGGACACTCATTCGGCCCCTCCTCCCCACCAAACGGAGCAGTCCACTGGACTCTCCTCCGCAGAGAGGTCCGAATTCAAGAGCATCACTACCACCCGTAATGGTGGTATTTACCGAATGCGAATGACGCTGCGTCAGCAACTACCTAGGTCAACCCCGAAGCGCCACCCGATGCGGGAAACGACTGGTCCGGAAGACGGATGATCTTCGACTGCGGTGCGCCTTCCGCGCCGCTCCGTTCCCGGCGGGCTCCGGGTTGATCCGGCACTGCCTCTACGCTGGGTCGCGGCCGCCAGCGATCGGCGGCACCCCCGCATCGATGACCTGGACGGTGAAACCCGTGGCCGTGAGCGGACCGGAACCCACTGCGCGACGACCCCTCGGCGAGCTGCTGCGCGACCTGGCCCGGGAGAACCGCAGGTTGCTGATCGCGATCGGGATCGCGGAACTCGTCGCGGTGCTCATGGTCTCCACCATCAGCCCGCACGACCACATCGACGGTGAGGTGTACCGGCTCGGCGCCCGCGCGTGGCTGCAGGGCCAGGACATGTACGGGCCGCTTCCCGCGACCGAGTCCGGGCTCCGGCTCCCGTTCATCTACCCGCCGTTCGCCGCCGTGCTGTTCAGCCCGCTGGGGTTGATCCCGAAGGTCGGCGCCGTCGCGGTGATCATGCTGGTCTCGCACCTGGCGCTGCTGATCACGCTGTACCTGGTGCTCGACTCCGCGAGCTTCCTGCGCGGGCAGCGGGACCGGGTCGTGCTGTGGACCGGGGTGCTGCTGCCGCTGGCCACGCTGTCCGAGCCGGTGATGGAGACGCTCACCTACGCGCAGATCAACCTGGTGCTGATGGCCCTGGTGGCGATCGACTGCCTGTGGCGCACCGGCCCCGGGGAGCGCACGCCCTACCCGCGCGGGCTGCTCATCGGCATCGCCGCCGGGATCAAGCTCACCCCGGCCGCTTTCCTGCTGTTCTTCCTGCTGCGCAAGGAGTTCCGGCCGATCGCGATGGCCCTCGCCGGATTCCTCGGCACCGTGCTGATCGGGGCGGTGCTGGCCTTCGACGGCACCCGGCGGTACTGGCTGCACGAGGTGATGGCCACCGGCAACGTCTCGTTCGGCCCCAACTTCACCGGCAACGCCTCGGTCTACGCGGGCAACCAGTCGCTGCGCTCGGTGCTGACCAAGCTCGGCGTCGGCCCCGTGTCGGTGCTGTTCGTGCTCGTGGTGCTGCTGGCGCTGGCACTGGCCGTGGCGGGGATGGTGCACGCGCTGCGGCAGCAGGACCTGCCGATGGCGGTGACGCTGAACGGGCTGCTGTCGCTGCTGATCTCGCCGATCTCCTGGTCGCACCACTGGGTGTGGGCGATCCCGGCCCTGGTGCTGCTGGCGGGAGCCGCGGTGCGGCGGCAGGACTGGGGGCTGCTGATGATCACGGGGCTGGCGGCCTCGTTCTTCACCCTCGGGCCGATGTGGAAGGTGCCCCAGGGCAAGGGCCGGGAACTGCGCTGGAACCTGCTGGAGCACTTCGTCGGCAACGCCTACGTCTACTTCGGACTCGCGCTGCTGGCCTACTACGCCTACGGCTGGTGGCGCTCCCGCCGCCTCGCCGCGCGCTCCGCCGAGCAGGACGAACCTCCGGCGGTCTCCACCCCCGCCTGAACCACCCCCCGAACGCGAGAAGGCCGCCGGACCCGAACGGGTCCGGCGGCCTTCTTCAGCCGTGACGCGCGATCAGACGCGCTGGAACTGCACGGTGTCGTCCGGGTTCCAGCGCGGGCCGATGCCCGGGATCGGGACCGTGTGGCCCTGGGCGGCGCTGATCGAGGGAACCGACCCGATCAGCGGCAGCTCCATCCCGCTGTCGGCGGGCTCGGCGGCGCGCGCCTGCGGGGGCATCGGGTTGGCGGTGATGCGGTCGCGCTCGGGGGTGGCGGCGTCGAGCTCGTCGAGCACCTCGACCCGCACCGGGACGTCCTCCGGCGTGCTGCTGAACCGGGGGATCGCGGCGAGGAAGGACACCGTGGGGCGGTCGTCCGCGCGCGGCCCGATCTCGTCCAGCGCGTCGGTGAGCCGGCCGAAGGTGGGGCCGGTGAGCTGACCGCCGCCGACCGCCGAGAGCTGACCGCCGACCGGCAGCGGGAGCTGAACGCCGGGCTGGTCCGAGCGCTCCTGGAGCACCAGCGGATCGGCCAGCGCGGGCGGCACCTGCGGGAAGTCCTGGTGCTCGCCGGGAAGCTCCAGCACCGCCTGCTCGGAGCGCGCCGCGGGCACGTGCGGCGGGTCGTCGAGGGCGACCGCGAGCAACCCCGGCGGCACCTGGTGCAGCCGGAGCGCGGGGCCGGGGAGCTCACCGGAGGTGAGGTCGACGTCGGCCGAGTCGAGCAGCCCGGCCGAGTCGAGCAGCCCGGCCGGAGCGGCGCCGAGCGGGCCCGGCGCGGCGGCCTCCGCCCGCTCGTCGCCGAGCGCGCCGCCCCAGAGGGCGACGATGCCGTCCTCGGGGTCGACCATCGCCGGGTCGAGCTGCGGGATGATCAGTTCACCGGTGACCTCGGGTGCCTGGACGGCGGCCGGCTGCGCGTGACCGCGGCGGATGATGTCGCCGATCGGACCCGCCCAGCTCAGCGAGCGGTGGAAGCCCTCGGCCGGGGTGCGCATCGCGTGCCGCGAGGCCGGGGCGCCGCGGAGGCTGTGCCGCCCGTCGCTCGGCGCGGGCCGGGCGGTGGCCGGGTCGGCGACCCAACCCGCCAGCTGCATGTCCTGGTGCGGCGCGAGGTCGCGCAGCACCGGGATCTCCTGCGTCATGTCGTGCTCGACGGCCGGAAGCAGGTCGCGCACCGGGTCGATCACACCGGTCAGCACCATGCCGCGCGCGTTGCCGGACTGGAACGGACGCGGGGTGTCGACGTCGAACGCGGGCACCACGGAATCTCCCCGTCCCGGATCTGCCGGCGACCGGTCGTACCGGGTGCCGAGGCTGCCGTGGTTCCCGTTTCCGGAAGGCCGGGAGGGGACGGTGCCCTCGGCTGCGGCCATGGTGGTTCCCACGGCCAGCACACCACCGGTGACCAACGCGGCACGGACGCCGCGCTTCGCCCAAGTCTGCATGCGGACTCCTTCGGATTTTTCCCCGTGCGGACGGGGAGAGCAATGGTTCGAGCGGCGCCGTCATCGGAATGTTGATCACGGTTTTCCGGCGGCGCGCAGGACGTGCGGGGGCCGAGCGGCGGGATCCGCCGCGGGGCGCGGCTCAGTCCGGCGTGGTGCCGGGGGAGGCGGCGAAGGTGCCGCGAAGCGCGGACGACCCGCTCCGCAGGGCGGAGCTCGGGCCCGCGAGGTGCGCGGCGGAGGCGGCGGGCGGCCAGCTCAGGCCGACCCCGCTCGGACCGCCGGAGCCGTCACCGGAGTGCGCGCCGGACCCGCTGACGGGCGGCGGCGGGACGGCGGGCTTGCCCGGGTGCCACGGCCGGTCCGGGCTTCCGGGATCGGTGGGAGCGCCGGTCACCTCGGCGCGAGCCGGGGTGTCGGTGGCGAGCACGAGGTGCGCCGCGGGCCCGCGGTTCGGTGCCGGAGCGGCGGTCGTGGGCTGCGGCGGAACCGGGGCCGGTGCCGGGGACGCGGCCGGAGCCGGGGCGGGCACCGGGGACGGTGCGGGGGAGGGCGCCGGGACCGGGGCGGACTGGGGCCGCAGCGGGGCGGTGAGCTCGCCGAGCCCGTTGACGACCGGCCGGGTCAGCTCGGCCAGCGGGGGCTCGGCGCCGGGCTCGGGTTCGAGGACCCTGCCGACCGGGCGCAGCACGTGTCCGGCGCCGTCGAGGACACCGGAGACCGGTTCGGCCTCGGCGACGCGGCCGACGAGGTGCTGGGGGGCGAGCTCGTCGAGCGAGAAGCGACCGGGATCGGCGCCGGGACTCGCCTGCCCGGACTCCTCAGGAGCCGCGGCCTGGGGCCCGGAGCTCTGCCCCGCACCGGATTCGGCGGCGTCGCCGACCAGCGGCTCGGCGACGTGGTGCACGAGCGCGCCCAGCGGATCACCGGCGGCGGGCCGCTCGGTCGCGGAGGAGCCCGCGGGCGCCGCACCGGAGAGGTCGAGGACGGGATCCGCCTGCGCGGCGAACCAGCCCACCGAGGTGCCCGCGGTCGCCGCACCGGCGACGACGAGCGACCGGGCGAGCAGCCGCCACGCGCGGCCGCCGCCTGCTCTCCGGGGGCTGTCCGACATCTGCTGGTCCGGTTCCTCGTCCCGTCGTGCCTGTTCGCCGAGGGCCGCTCGAACGCTCCGGTTGAGCCGTTCGGCGGCTTGATCCACGTGCGTTGCCGACGGGCACTCTGCCAACGGCGGCGCCCCGGAGGTAGAGATCGCGCCGAACACTCCCGGATCGAGTGAAAGCCGGGCGTCCCCGGATCACTCGGGCGTCCCCGGCGGTTCGTAGATCACGACTACGGTGGCGTCGTGAGCAACACCGAGATCGAGGCGCCGGACGATGCCGCCGCCGACGTGCCCAGGGTCCTGCGCGTGACCGCCGCGGTCTGCTGGCGCCTGCTGGTGGTGCTCGGCGCGTTGTACGTGCTGAGCATGGCGATCGGCCGGCTCTACGTGGTGGTCATCCCCGTGGCCATCGCGCTGCTCCTGGCCGCGTTGCTGGCGCCGGCGGTGTCCTGGCTGGCGCAGCGACGGGTGCCCAGGGCCATCTCCACGGCGGTGGTGCTGGTCGGCGGACTCGCGCTGGTGGGCGGGGTGCTCACGTTCGTGATCAACGCCTTCATCAACGGCTTCCCCGAGCTGCAGCGGCAGATCCTGCGCAGCCTCGACCAGATCCGGGGCTGGCTGCTGCAGGGGCCGCTGCACCTGCGCGAGGAGCAGATCGACCAGTACCTCGGCCAGGCCGCGCGCTGGCTGGAGGAGAACCAGGCCGCGCTCACCAGCGGCGCGCTGTCCACCGCGTCCACCTTCGGCAACTTCCTCACCGGCCTGGTGCTCGCGCTGTTCACCCTGATCTTCTTCCTGCACGACGGCCGCCGGGTGTGGCTGTTCCTGCTGGGCCTGGTGCCCTCGAACGTGCGCGAGCGGGTCGACGTGGCGGGCGTGCGCGGGTTCGCCTCGCTGGTGGGTTACGTGCGGGCGACGGCGCTGGTGGCGGTGGCCGACGCGGTCGGCATCGGCATCGGGCTGACGATCATCGGGGTGCCGCTGGCGCTGCCGCTGTCGGCGCTGGTGTTCCTCGGCGGGTTCGTGCCGATCGTCGGCGCGGTGGCCTCGGGCTCGGTCGCGGTGCTGATCGCGCTGGTGACCAACGGCTGGGTGGACGCGCTGCTGGTGGTGCTCGTGGTGCTGCTGGTGCAGCAGCTGGAGGGCAACGTCCTGCAACCGCTGCTGCTGGGCCGCGCGGTGCAGGTGCACGCGCTGGCGGTGGTGCTGGCGATCAGCGCGGGCGTGGTGCTGAACGGGATCGTGGGGGCGCTGCTGGCGGTGCCGCTGGTCGCGGTGCTGAACTCGGCGATCCGCTCGCTCACCGCCGGGGAGGGCGCGGAGACGCCGGTCGATCCGAACGATCCGGGGGAAGCGGAACCGCCGGAGGAGGACTCCGAGCAGCAGGCCGCCGAGCCGGAGCGCGAGGATTCCAGCTCCGGGAAATAGCGGAATTCGAGACCGATCCGGGCCGAATGCGCATCGCGGGTTCGGCCCGGATCGCGTTCGCCCCCGTTTTCAACGTGAGAATTCCTCACGAATTCGGGCGGGCGATCAGGCGAACTCCACCGCATTCCGCCCGCCCGCCTTCGCGGTGAGCAGCGCGGCGTCCGCCGCCACCAGCAGGTCGGGCAATTCGTAGCCGAACCGGACCGTGCTCGCGACACCCACGCTCACCGTCAGCCCCCGCAGCTCGCGCGGCTCACCCAGGGTGTCGCGGGTCGACACGACGAGCGCCGCCGTGGACAGCCGCACCCGCTCCGCCACGGCGCGCGAGATCTCCGGGCAGGCGTCCGGCAGCAGCACCACGAACTCCTCGCCGCCGAAGCGGCCGACCAGATCCCCCTTGCGCACGCTGTCCCGCAGCATCGTCGCCACCGACGCCAGCACCGCGTCCCCCGCCAGGTGCCCGACCTGGTCGTTGACCCGCTTGAAGTGGTCCAGGTCGAGCAGCAGCAGCGCTGCCGCGCGCCGCCGGGCCGCGGCCCGGCGCAGCTCGGCGCGCGCGGTCCGGTCCCAGTGCAGCGCGTTCGCCAGGCCGGTCTTGCCGTCCCGCTGCGCCGAGCGCCGCCAGTGCGGCAGCTGCCCGGCCAGGTCCAGCAGCGCGAGCATCGGGCCACCGAGCACCGCGATCTCCGGCTCCCGCAGCACCGCCACGCCCAACACCCCGCCGAAGCAGACCGCGACCACGCCCAGCAGCACGTCGATCGGTTCGCCCAGCACGTCCGCCCGGGAGGCCGCGGCATCGCGCAGCCACCGGCCGCCCGCCACCACCAGCGCCCGGACCACCAGCATCGTGGCCCCGGCGAGCACGATCAGCGGCGGGTTCCAGGCCGGGTCCTCCCAGCCGACGATGCCGCGCGCCGCGAAGACGGCGAGCGTGGTCGCGGCGGTGACGAACAGCCAGCGGTGCGGCTCCGGACGAGCGTCCAGGACTCCGTGCAGCGCGGGCCCGAGCAGCAGCAGGACCAGCAGGTTCGGCGGCAGGGTGAGCCCGCCGGCGGCCAGGTAGGCGATGTGCACGGTCCACGGGTCCCTGCGCAAGCCGCTGCGCACGTGGATCGAGACCGAGGTGGCGATGATGACGGCGGCCGCGGTGCCGCCGAGCATGGCGAACCGGAACCACTCCTCGGCGGTGGGCGGCGAGTTCAGCAGCAGCACCGGGAGGACCAGTCCGACCGCCGCCGCCTGGGTGATCAGCACGTGGAGCAGTGCTGGTGCCCGGAGCCGCCAGACGGGCCACGACGCCATGATCCCTCGCGTCTCCTCCTCGCCCGCGGGCGAGCTGTTCCGGATCCGGCGGGCAATTCCGGAAACGCACGAATGGCGGTGTCCCGGCTGCGCCAAGTACCGGATCGACTAGTGCTCCCGAGCCTGGCATAACCCGATCTTGAGTGGAAACCCGGCTCCGCGGTCCATTCGGGTAATCCGCTCGGTGACGACAAACACTGAGCGTGTTCACCGTTCCTCGGTTCCGGCACTCGATCGATACGGCAGGATGGTCGACCGGGAGGGAACAACCGTGGCCATGCCGAAGACCACCGCCTCGCGGCGACCGCGCGTAGCGGACGGGCGATCACCGCTGTGGCGCGCGCACAACTTCTTCCGGTCCGTCGGCCTGGTCTACGCGCTGGTGTGGTTCGCGATCCAGTTCCCGAACTACGCGATGCCCTGGCTCGCCGCCGCCGAGATCCTCGTCATGCTCGCCTGGACGGTGTTCACGGTGTGGCGGTTCCGGTCCTGGGAAGGGCGCACGAACGCGCTGGTGCTGGCCGACCAGGTGCTGATCTCCGCGTTGTTCCTCGGCAACGAGCTGATCATGACCGAGGCGCAGATGGACTCGCTGATGCCCTCGGTCACGACGATGTGGCAGCCGTCGATGGTCACCCTCGCGGGAGTGCAGTGGGGCTGGCTCGGCGGCGGAGCCTCCGGCGTGCTCTCCGCGCTGATCAACTTCGCGATCCGGGACAGCGCGGACCCGCTGATGTTCCAGGACGCCGTGCTGCTGATCGGCTGCGGGCTGCTGTACGGGCTGGCCGCCGACACCGCCCGCGCCTCGACCGAGCGACTCAGCCAAGCGCTGCGCGCCGAGGCCGCGACCGCCGAGCGGGAGCGACTCGCCCGCTCCATTCACGACAGCGTGCTGCAGGTGCTCGCCCGCGTCCGCAAGCGCGGCGGCGAGCTCGGCGGGGAGGCCGCGGAGCTCGCCCGGCTCGCGGGCGAGCAGGAGATCGCGCTGCGCTCCCTGGTCGCGGCCTCCCCGCCGGAACCCGGAGACGCGGGGGAGGTCGACCTGGTGTCCCGGCTCCAGGTGCTGCGCACCGGCAGGGTGCAGGTCTCGGTCCCGGCCACCGGAGCCAGGCTGCCCGAGCCGGTGGGCTCCGACGTGCTCTCGATCGTGCGGGAAGCGCTGGAGAACGTGGACCGGCACGCGGGGCCGGAAGCACGCGCCTGGGTCTTGCTCGAAGAGCTGCCGGACGAGATCGTGATCAGTGTCCGGGACGACGGGCCGGGCATCGCCGAAGGCAGGCTGGCCGAAGCCGCCGCGGAAGGGCGGATGGGCGTGGCGCAGTCGATCCGCGGTCGCGTCCAGTCGCTCGGCGGCACGATCTCCCTGGACACCGCTCCCGGCGAGGGAACCGAGTGGGAGATCCGGCTGCCGCACCCGGACCGGGCGGAGCGGGAGGTCGGCGCCCGCGCCGCGGCGAAGCGGATGTACACCCGGTGGACCGGGCCGTCGACCGGACGATCGGCACCGGGATCGCAACGGCCGGGCCCGGCACCGCGCGGAGGAGGAGAAGGATGACCGAACCGCACGTGTCGGTGATGGTGGTCGACGACCACCCGATGTGGCGCGACGGCGTCTCGCGGGATCTGGCCGAACGCGGCTTCGAGATCCGCGCGACCAGCGGTGACGCGGTCTCCGCGCTGCGCATCGCGCGAACCGTGCGCCCGGACGTGGTGCTGATGGACCTCAACCTGGGCGACACCTCCGGCGTGGACGCCTCGCGGCAGATCACCCAGGAGATCCCCGGCACCAGGGTGCTGGTGCTCTCGGCCAGCGGGGAGCACAGCGACGTGCTGGAGGCGGTCAAGGCCGGGGCCTCCGGCTACCTGGTCAAGTCCGCCTCGGTGGACGAGCTGGTGGACGCGGTGCGCCGCACCGCCGCCGGGGACGCGGTGTTCACCGCGGGCCTGGCCGGCCTGGTGCTCGGCGAGTACCGGCGGATGGCGGTCTCGCCCGGCGCGGAGTCGCAGGCGCCGCAGCTCACCGAGCGGGAGACCGAGGTGCTGCGGCAGGTCGCGAAGGGCCTCACGGCGCGGCAGATCGCGACCAAGCTGGTCATCTCGCACCGGACCGTGGAGAACCACGTGCAGTCCACGCTGCGCAAGCTCCAGCTGCACAACCGGGTCGAGCTGGCCCGCTACGCCATCGAGCACGGCCTCGACGCCGAGGGCGACGCCTCCCGGGGCTGATCCCCGGCGAGATCGCGCCCGTTTCACCCGACCCGGCGACCGCGACGGTTGCCGGGTCTTCTGCTGCTCCGGCGAAAACCGCTGCTCAGCGGTATCGAATCACCGCAGGTGACCGCCGCGCTCCCGCGGTCGCCCACGCGGGTCCCGAACGCGCACCGTGACGTCCCGGTGACGGAGCGGTGACGCCGGTTCTGGCGTACTCCGAACCAGCGGCGAACACGCCGCGGTTCGTCAATTTCGTCAACTCGATGAGGAGCACGAAGTGAGCGCTTTCGAGATTTCCGAGCTGGAGCTGTCCGCCGAGCTGCTGCCGCAGCGCGAGGCGCTGGGCGCCTTCATCAACTGGGCGGACGTGTACGCCACCAACACCGCCGTCGCCATCAACGGCGTGGGCGGGGCCGTGGCCGTCGCCAACCAGGACATCGACCTCGGCCAGAAGTTCTGATCGAGCTGTCCTGACCGAGTTCCCGGTCGCGCGCCGTGGGAAACCGGCGGCGCGTGACCGGGCACCACAGAGGAGGACCCATGGAGCACTTCGAGCTGGCCGCTGAACCGGCCGAGCTGCTGCCCCGCCGCGAGGCCACCAGCCTCGTCGACGTGACCACGGTCGTGCCGGTGAACGTCGGCGTCGCGGTCAGCCTGGGCGGCGACGCGGCCGCGATCGTCGGCCAGTACACGAACGTGGAGTAAAAGCGGATATCGGACGTGCCGGCCGGCCGGGGACGGGGAATTCCCGTCCCCGGCCGGTTTCCTGGAGGGGAACCATGTCAGAAGCGACTCAGGTCGGGGCGGCCGAACCCCCCCGGCCCGGCGAGCGGTCCCGGCCCCCGGTGCCCGCCCAGCAGCAGGCGCCACCGCAGGAGTCCGCGAGGGGGCTGCCCGAGCCCGGCGCGACCACGCAACCGCTGCCGGTCGTGCGCGCCGAGCGGCGTCCGGCGCCCGACGGCGGATCCTCGTCGGCGGAGCCCGCGGTGACCGCCGAGGTCGACGAGCACGCCGTTCCGCAGCTCGCCGAGGGCATCTCGCTGTGCGGGCGCTACGAGGGCGCCGGGTACACCGAACCGCGCTTCCTCATCGCCCGCGCCGACGGGCAGATGGTGCTGATGTCCGAGCTGCTGTACCTGGTCACCGCCCAGATCGACGGGCGCCGGGACCTGCGCGAGATCGCGCGGCGGGTCAGCGCCGCCTGCGGGCGGGAGATCTCCCCGCCCGGGATCGGCTACCTGATCGGCGACAAGCTGCACGGGCTCGGCGTGGCCGCGCTGCACGAGCCGGTGGCCGAGACGCCGCACGCGGATCCGCTGCTGACGCTGGCGCTGCGCGGGGTGCTGCTGCCCGCCCGGGTGGTGCGTCCGCTGGCCGCGGTGCTGGCGTGGCTGTTCCTGCCCGTCCTGGTCGTCGCCGTGGTGTGCGCGATGGTCGTGGCCGACGTGGCGCTGCTGAGCTCGGGTGCGCTGGACCCCGCGTTCCACTCCTCGGTGGGCGACCCGCTGCAGGTGCTCGCGCTCGTGCTGCTGCTGATCAGCTCCACGCTGTTCCACGAGACCGGGCACGCGGCGGCCTGCCACTACGGGGGCGGGCGACCGGGCGCGATCGGGGTAGGCATCATGCTGATCTTCCCGGCGTTCTACACCAACGTCACCGACGCCTACCGCCTCAACCGGGCCAGCAGGCTGCGCACCGATCTCGGTGGGCTGTACTTCAACGCGATCTTCATCCTCGGGGCCACCGGGTTGTTCTGGGCGACGGCGTTCCCGCCGCTGGCCGTGTTCATCGTGCTCAGCCACCTGCAGATGCTCCAGCAGCTGCTGCCGCTGATCCGGATGGACGGCTACTACATCCTCGGCGACCTGGTCGGGGTGCCGAACCTGTTCGGGCACGTGCGGCCGATGGTCCGCAAGTGGCTGGGCCGCGCGCGGCCGGGGGAGGACACGGGCGCGGAGCTGCGCCCCCGGGTCCGGCTGCTGGTGACGTGCTGGGTGGCGGTCGTGGTGCCGGTGCTGCTGTTCGCGATGGTCATGCTGCTGTTCCGGGTGCCGCGGTACCTGGGCACGGCGCTGACCCGCGGGCACGACTACTGGGTCTCCGGGCTCGCCGGGTTCGCCCAGGGGCAGGTGCTGGGCGGGGTGCTGGCGGTGTTCTCGCTCCTGGTCCTGCTGCTGCCGTGGATCGGCGGCGTGGCGTTCGTGATCCGCACCGGGCGCAAGATCGGACGCTGGTACCGGCGCAAGCGACCCCGCTACGTACCGCGCCACGCCGCCCCGGCGACGCGGAACCGGCTCGGGCTGCGCATCTCGTGACCAGCGGTTTCGGCACGCCGGGCGTCCCATCACTCCGAGTAGCGGCTGTAACGGCGCACCGACGCGGCGGCGACGCCATCGGTGACGGGTCGCGCCTGGTCGCGGCCGGTCTTGCTCGGAACGAGGGGGGAAGCATGAGCGAGGGACCTGGGCGCTCGATCCCGCTCCCGCGGCCGAAGGCCGGGGAGCGGTTGCGGCTGGCACTGCTCGGAGGGTGGTCGCTGCACCGCGACGGCGCCGGGGTGCCCGTCTCCAGCAACGGGCAGCGGCTGCTGGCGCTGCTGGCGCTGCGCGGGCGGATGCAGCGGGAGCTCGTGGCGGGCACGTTGTGGCCCGGCACCGACGACCAGAGCGCGCTGGCGAACCTGCGGACGACGCTGTGGCGGGTGCGCAGGCGGGTCCAGGGGGCGATCACCGGCGACGGGACGGAGGTCGGGCTCGGCGCGGAGGTCTCGGTCGACGTGCACGAGCTGATCACGACGGGGGATCGGCTGCTGAACGGGGACCCGGCGGAGCCGATCGCGGACTGGGCGGCGATCGGGCACACGCTGGCCCGGCACGACCCGCTGCTGCCCGGCTGGTACGAGGACTGGGTGCTGGCCGAGCGCGAGCGGTTGCAGCAGATCCAGGTGCACGCCCTGGAGATCGCGGCGGAGCGGCTGGTGCAGTCCAGCCAGCTGGCGACGGCGCTGGAGGTCGCCCACGCGGCGACGCTCGTCGAACCGTTCCGCGAGACCGCGCACTGCGCGGTGGTGGAGGTGCTGCTCAAGCAGTCGAACCCAGCGCAGGCGCTGCGGCACTACCGGCGCTACGAGCAGCTGCTGGACCGGGAGCTGGGCATCGAGCCCTCGCGACGGCTGCGGGAGCTGGTGCGTCCGGTGCTGGGTCAGCGGATCCGCGCCTGATCCGACCCGGGTGCCCTCAGGGGGCGGGCACCTGAGGGCGACGAGCTCCGCTGGGGATGGGGCTCGCCGCCCGGAGCACCGGCCGCGTCGCGGTATCGCCCTACCGAGACGCGGCCGGTGACCGGGGTGGGACGTGTCGCGCGCGCCCCACCCCGGACCGGGATCACCGCAGGGTCGCGGAGGCCGCTTCCCTGGCCCGCGCGGCGTTCGGCGCGCTCTTCGCCTCCTCGGCGGCCTTCTGGTAGGCGACCAGCGGGTGCGCGCCGAGGGCCGAGCCGACGGCGGGCACGGCGGCGGCCGCCATGGACAGGCTGCTCACCCCGAGCCCGGCGAGCACCCCGGCCAGCAGCGGGTCCGAGGCGGCCTCGCCGCAGACCCCGACCGGCTTGCCGAGGCGGTGCCCGGCCTGCCCGATCAGCGCCACCAGCCGAAGCAGCGCCGGCTGCCACGGGTCGTTCAGCCCGGCGAGCGCACCCGACATCCGGTCGGCGGCGAAGACGTACTGCGCGAGGTCGTTGGTGCCGACGCTGACGAAGTCCACCGCGTCGAGCACCTCGTCGGCGGTGAGCGCGGCGGCCGGGACCTCGATCATCACCCCGGCGCGACCGAGCCCGGCGGCGCGCACCCGGTCGGCGAACCAGGCGGCCTCGTCGGCGGTGGCCACCATCGGGGCCATCACCGAGACCGTCGCGCCGGAGTCCTGCTCGGCCCCGGCGATCGCCTCCAGCTGGCGGTCCAGCACCCCGGGCCGCTCGAAGCACACCCGCAACCCGCGCACGCCCAGCGCGGGATTCGGCTCGGCTCCCATGTCGAGGAAGGACAGCGGCTTGTCCGCACCCGCGTCGAGGGTGCGCACGACGACGGGGCGGCCGTCGAACGGCGCGAGCACCTCGGCGTAGGCGGCGCGCTGGGTGCGCACGTCCGGTTCCTCGTCGGCCCCGAGGTAGCAGAACTCGGTGCGGAACAGGCCGACGCCCTGCGCACCGGCTTCCACCGCGAGCCGCGCGTCGGCGGCCGAGCCGACGTTGGCCACGATCGACACGGCGTGCCCGTCGGCGGTGCCCCCGGTGCCGTTCCAGTCCACGCCCCGCCCGCGTTCGGCGGCCTGGGTGCGCACGGGTTCGCCGGAGGTCTCCACGCTGCCGGTGTCGCCGTCCACGAGCACGCCCACCACGGGCGCGGCGGCGAGGATGCCGCGCGCGGCCACGACGGCGGGGATGCCGAGGGCCCGGGCCAGGATCGCGGTGTGGCTGGTGGGGCCGCCTTCCTCGGTGACCAGCGCCAGCACCAGGGCGGGGTCGAGGTCGGCGGTGTCGGCGGGCGCGAGGTCGCGGGCGAGCAGCACGCTCGGCCGGTCCAGGTCCGGGACGCCGGGCGGCGTCGCGCCGAGCAGTTCGGCGATCACCCGGTCCCGCACGTCGTGGATGTCGCGGACGCGCTCGGCGAGGTAACCGCCCGCGTTGCGCAGCGCGTCGGCGAAGCCGTTCGCGGCCTCGTGCACCGCGCGCGGGGCGGGCAGCGCGTTGTTGGTGACGAGCTGCTCGGCTTGGGACAGCAGCGCCGGGTCCAGCGCCATCGCGGCGGTGGTCTCCAGCACCGCCTTGGCTTCGCCGCCGACCGCGCCCGCGCGCTCGAACAGCCGATTCGCGACGGATTCGGCGGCGGGCCGGATGCGCCGGGCCTCGGCCGCGACGTCGGCCGGAGCCGGTGTGGCGGCGGGTTCGGGCAGGGCTTCGGTCACCCTGGCGACCGGGCCGGATGCTCTGCCGGAGCTGACTCCGACACCAGTGAACAGCGACATGGTCTAGACCATACCCCTCTCTTGCGGCCTCTCCTCGATCGTAGGCACCGATCATCCGATCGGCCTGGAAGTGCGGTACCTGAACGGGCACCGCAGGTGAATTCGCACTCCGCTACGTACCCGTACGGAGCAGCCGTTCCACTAACCGATGAGTAACCGTTGAGTAGCCATACGGATCCCGCCGGACCCCTTCGGCCGACAGAGTGTGCTCATGGCAACACAGCGCACAGCACGCACGATCGCAGGCCCCGGCACCGACCTCGGCGACCTCGCGGATCCGATCGACCGGATCGCCGCGATGTTCACCGACCTGGGGACCGAACTCGGCGTGCTCGGGGAGCAGCTTCGCGGGCAGCACGCGAAGCGCGCAAGCACCGCTGGGGAATCCACGACGAAGACCGAGGGTGACACCGTGATCACTGGGGAACGCGTTCCGACCGGCGGCCGCAGCGCCGCACCACCTGGCCGACCCGCACCACCCGGCCCCGAACCCGGCGGCAGACCCGAGGCGGTGGTCCGCACCGGACCCGCACCGCTTCCCGGCGAACCCGTCGACACCAGCTTCGCCGAACCGACGCAGACCCCGGCCGCCCGCGCGGCCGGGGCTGCCCCGCGTCCGGGGCCGGGTTCGGAAGGCACCGCACCCCGGTTCCCGGAGCCCCGGGCTCCGCAGGCCCCCGCCGCGTGGACTCCGCCGACCTCGTGGGCGCCGCCGCCCGCCCCCGGCTTCGCGACCTGGCTGAACCAGCCCGTCGGCGGCGGCCCGGCCCAGGAACCCGAGCGGGCCCCGCTGGCGGACCGCGTCGCGGACTGGACCTCCCGGCAGGGCACCCGGCTGCTCGCCTGGGCCGGAGCCGCGATCACGTTGCTCGGCGTGGTGCTGCTGATGGTGCTGGCCGTGCAGCACGGGTGGATCGGCCCGGGCGGCCGGATCGCCGGGGGAGCGGTGCTGGGCGCGGGCTTGATCGGCTCCGCGTTCCAGGTGCGTCGCCGGGCCGCGATCCCGGGGGCCTTCGCGCTCGCCGCCACCGGCATCGCGGTGCTGTACCTCGACGTGCTCGCCGCGACCGCCCTCTACGACTTCCTGCCCGCGACCGCCGGACTGGCCGCCGCGCTGGTGCTCGCCCTGCTCGGGTTGCTGCTCGCCGACCGCTGGCGCTCGCAGGCCCTCGCGGTCGGGGTGGTGCTCGGCTGCGCGCTGTCCGCCCCGCTGCTGTTCGGCCCGGTGCCGGCCGCGCCCGCCTCCTCGGCGCTGCTGACCGGGTTCCTGGTCGTGCTGAAGATCGCTGCCGCTCCGGTGCAGGTGCGCCGGTCCTGGCGCGGGCTCACGGCCGCCTCCGCCGCCCCCGCGATCCTCGCCGCCCTGCTCTCCGACGGGCACGCCTGGCTCGCGGGCGAGCCGCTGGCCGCCACCGGCGCCGCGCTCGCCGTCGCGGCCAGCGGATTCGCGCTCTCGCTCGTCCTCGCGCACCGACGCCCCCGCGATCCGATGGCGATCGCGCTGCTGCTGACCTCCAGCGCCCCCGCTCTGCTGATCGCGCCGGCCCTGGACCGCGGGAGCGCCCTCGGCGTGCTGGCCCTGCTCGCGGCGTTGCACGGCGCCGCCTGGTGGGCCGGGCGGACCGGTCGCGCCTCCGCCGCGCTCGGGGCGGCCGGGGGCGGGATGGCCGCCCTGGTCGCGTTCCAGGCGACGCTGCTGGTCGCGGGCGGGTCCGGCCGTTCGCTGGGGCTGCTCGCCGAGGCGACCGTGCTCGCGCTGCTGGCCCGGCGGCTGCGCGGCCGCGGGCTGCTGCTCAGCGCCGCGCTGTTCGGGTCGTCCGGCGTCGTGCTCGCGCTGATCTCGGAGATCCCGCCCGGGGTGCTGCTGACGTTCCCCGTCGAGCCCTACCTGTCCGGCGGAACCCCGGCGCTGGTCTCCGGGCTCGCGGCCTTCCTGCTCATCGGGTCGGCAACCGCCACGAGCACCTGGGCCGCGGTGGTCCTGGAGGTGCTGCCCCGGACCCCGCAGGCGCTGCTGCCCGCGGCCGCGGGCGTGCTCTACGGCGGGGCCGGGCTGGTGCTGACCGCGGCGCTGCTGGTGTCGCCGAGCCCGGCGGGCTTCCTGGCGGGCCACGCCGCGATCACCGTCTGCTGGCTGGTGCTGGCGTTCCTGGCGCTGCTGCGCGGGATCCGCTCGGTTCCGCTGCGAGCGGCCGGTTTCGCGCTGGTGGGAGTCGCGCTGGCGAAGCTGCTGCTGTTCGACCTGGCCGCGCTCTCCGGGCTGGTCCGGGTGCTGGTCTTCCTGGCGGCGGGACTCATCCTGCTGGCGGGCGGGACCCGCTACGCCCGGCTGCTCGCCGAGCGCGGTGAGGGCTGAGGCCGGCGAACCGGGACGAGCACGCGGGGAGGGGAACCAGGGTCGGCCGCACGGGGGGCGTCACGGCCGACACCTGGGGTTGCGATCGTCGGTGGCGCGATACCGGCGAGCAGCAACTCACCCAGTCTGACGCGCGCCCGCGCCAGAAGGATGCGCATTGGCCGAAAAGTACCCCCGAAAGGGTGCGAAGTGGTCGTGTTCGGCGGGTCGCGCTGGCCTGATGAGCGGAACCCGCACTGGTGCGGTCGCCACGACGACATGTCGACAAAGCGACCTGTCCGCTCGTCGATCCATCGCCAGATCGACTCCGGCGCGGGGTCGGGGTTCTCCGGAACGGGCTCCGGCCCGGTCAGTGCTTCCGCAACCCCAGCGCGTTGAGCGCGCCCGAGATCGGGCCGGGCGTCTCCTCGGGAACCAGGTGCGGTGCGTGCTCCGAGACCGCCCGCACGACCTCCTCCGCCGACGGGTTGACCTGCCGCCAGGAACCGAGGACCACCGTGGGGACGGTCTCGTTGCCGTCGGCGATCTCGCGGACCGCGGCCGCCGCCTCGGCGTCCCGCCAGATGTCGATCTCGCGGAACTCGACCGCCCGGCGACGCAGGCCCGCGCGCAGCGAGGTGCAGAAGGGGCAGCCCGGCCTGGTGTAGACGATCAGCTCCGCCGCACCGCCGGCCCGCTCCGCCCCGGATTCCGCTGCGGTCATCCCGCACCTCCCCGTCGTCGTCCGGGCGGCGCGCCCGCGCGCACCACCCGATAGATCCACCGCTCTGGCCCCAGTCCCAACCGACGGCGTCGGGCGGATATTCCGCGCCGACCGGAACCCGCCGCCGGGCCGAGCGGGGCGCCTCGACCGGTTACCGTGCGCGGTACCCGTCGTCGATCAGCGAGCCGGGCGCACCACGTGCGGCGGCCGCACCCGTTGGAGCGGACGCACACCATGACTCAGGGCACCCGGCGCGAGCGCCTCCGCGCCGCCACCGAGCTGGAGATCCGCGAGCACGCCCGGGCGCTCCTCGTGGCCCGGGGACGGGACGCCGTGACGCTGCGCGCGATCGCCCGCGAGCTCGGGATCACCGCCCCGGCGCTCTACCGCTACCACGACTCGCGCGAGGACCTGCTGCGCAGGCTCGGCGACGACATCTGCGCGGACCTCGCCGCGGAGCTCACCGGCGGGCTGAGGCACCTGGACCCGGCGGACTTCCGGGGCAAGCTGTTCTCGGTCTGCCGCGGGTTCCGCACCTGGGCGCTCGCGCACCCGGAGGAGTTCGCGCTGGTCTTCGCGACCCGCGCCGACGAAACGGCGGAACCCGGCGGCGCGGCCCCGGACGCTCCCGACGACCGCTTCGCCGGGGTCTTCATCGCGGTGATCGGGCCGCTCGTGATCGAGGCCGCGGACCTGGTCCGCCACGACGTCTCGCCACCGGACCCGCAATCGGAGCTCAGCTCGAACCAGCAGGCCCTCGCGCGCGCCTTCGCCGACCGGGGCGTCGACGTGCCACCGGAGGTGCTCGACGCGGATTCGGTCTTCGTGCTGCTGCGCTGGTGGGTCCGGTTGTACGGCCACGTCGCCCTGGAGGTGTTCGGCCACTTCCCGTTCAACCTGGTGAGCGCCGACCGGCTCTACGACTCGCTGCTGGAGGAGCTCGCGGCGGAGCTCGGCGTCGCCCGAGGGCCGGGCGGCCGGGGCCCGGGAGAGAGTTGACGGGCCTCCGGCCGCACGGTGTGACACCCCTTGTTCCCGGTTCTCCCGGGGTCTTCGCGATCCGGCCTGGACGGGTCCCGCGTTCGGGGTGCCGCGGAGCTCCGGGCCGGATCGTCCGGAACGACGGCTCAGTAGCCGAAGTCCTGGGTCCAGTACCAGCCGTCGGTGTCCACACCGACGCCGATGCTCGTGAGCGAGCAGTTCAGGATGTTGCGCTTGTGACCGGCCGAGTTCATCCAGGACTCCACGACCTGTTCGGCGCTGCTCTGGCCCCGGGCGATGTTCTCCGCACCGGGGGAGGGGTGACCGGCGTTCCTGATCCGCTCGTCGAAGCTCACGCCCTCCGGCGTGTCGTGGGAGAAGTAGTTCCGGGCGGACATGTCCGAGCTGTGCCCGTTCGCGGCGGTGGTGAGGCGTTCGTCCTCGGCGAGGGGCTGGCATCCGGCGCCCGCCCGCGCCTCGTTCACCAGCTCCACCACGCGCTGCTGCTGCCCGGCGTCCGCCGCGAACGCCTGCGCCGGGATCGCGATCCCGGATCCGAACGCGACGGCCGTCAGACCCGATGCGATTACTGAACGTCGCCAATTGGTCCAAGCCATGACGCCGAAACCTACCCAAGGCGAGTGAGATTGTTCCGTTATATGTGTGCCAGGACACAGATCAAGACACTATCCGTGCTCAAATTCGCCCCATGGCTTTCACCCACATGGGGGTAAATCAATGCGCACGCGACCAATTCGGACGCCCGCGGAGAGGTGACCGGGGTACCGAGCTCCGGAAGCGGAGCGGCCCGCCCGGAGATCGGGCCGGGCGGGCCGCCGGGGCCGCCAAGGTTCAGGAGGACGCGAGGTCGTGCTCGCGCTGCGCCTCCTGCCGGGCGGCCTCGGCACCCGTCGCGATGGGCGCCGTGAGCCACTGCCGGGGGATCCCGAAGGCCTCCACCAGCTCCACCGCGTGCGGCCGCAGCTCCCGGCACAGCCCGTTCACCGCCTCCGTCACCGCCTTCGCCCGGCGCGGGGTGATCCGCTCGTGCTCCAGGAACCAGCCGCGGTCCTCCTCGATCGAGGACAGCACGTGCAGATCGCACACGCGGTCCAGCAGCCGCGCGGTCTCGGCGTCCCGGCAGCGCTCGATCCCGGCCACGAACGCCTCCAGGACCACCCGGTCGACGTGCACCCGGGCCGCGCGCAGCACGTGGTCCTGGGCGGCGTTGAAGACCTCGAACGGGTCCGCGTCCTTGCCGGTGGCCCGCCGCAGCCTGCGGGCGAGGCCGTCGAGCACGTGCTGCTCGCGGTCGTCGAACAGCCGCAGCTGCCAGCCGCGGTCGAACACGGACCCCTCGTCGTCGCGCTGCGCGGCATCGACCAGGCGCTGCACCAGCGACTTCGCCGCCGTGCGTTCGATGACCGCGCCGACGAACTGGTCGGCGACGAACCGCGCCATGCCGACCGTGCCGAGCTCCTCGAACTGGTCCTTGTAGCCGGTCAGCAGCCCCTTGGCGACCAGCTGCAGCAGCACGGTGTTGTCGCCCTCGAACGTGGTGAACACGTCGGTGTCCGCCTTGAGCTGCGGCAGCTGGTTCTCCGCCAGGTAGCCCGCGCCGCCGCAGGCCTCGCGGGCGGTCTGGATGGTGCTGGTCGCGTGCCAGGTCGTCACGGCCTTGAGCCCGGCCGCGCGCGATTCCAGCTCGCGCCGCGCGCGCTCGTCGCCCGAGTCCTGCACCTCCGCCAGCGTCTCGACCAGCTGCTCCTGGGCGAAGTGCAGCGCGTAGGACCGCGCCAGCGCGGGCAGCAGCTTGCGCTGGTGGCCCAGGTAGTCGAGCACAGCGGTCTCCTCGGAGGCCCCCGGGCGGTCGAACTGCCTGCGCACCGAGCCGTAGCGCAGCGCGATCTCCAGCGCGAGCTTCGCGGCGCTGCCCGCGGTGCCCGCCACCGAGATCCGGCCGCGGATGAGGGTGCCGAGCATGGTGAAGAACCGCTTGCCGGTGCTCTCGATCGGGCTCCGGTAGGTGCCGTCGGGCGCGACGTCGCCGTAGCGGTTGAGCAGCGCCTCGCGCGGCACCCGAACCTGGTCGAAGCTGATCCGCCCGTTGTCGACCCCGTTGAGCCCGCCCTTGCGCCCGCAGTCGGACAGGTGCACGCCCGGCATCGGTTCACCCGCCCCGTCCCGGAGCGGCACCAGCAGCGCGTGCACGCCGTGGCGCTCACCGCCGGTGATGAGCTGGGCGAACACCACCGCCAGCCGCCCGTCGCGGGCCGCGTTGCCGATGTACTCCTTGCGCGCCGACTCGTGCGGGGTGTGCACGACGAACTCCTCGGAGTCCGGGTCGTAGACGGCGGTGGTGCGCAGGTGCTGCACGTCCGAGCCGTGCCCGGTCTCGGTCATCGCGAAGCACCCCGGCAGGTCCACGTTCATGATCGCGGGGAGGTAGCGCTCGTGGTGGCGTTCGGTGCCCAGGGCGTGCACGGCGCCGCCGAACAGGCCCCACTGCACGCCGGCCTTGACCATGAGGGAGAGGTTGCCCGCCAGCATCTCCAGCGAGACCACGGAACCGCCGACGTCACCGCGACCGCCCTGGGCGACCGGGAAGCCGATCTCGGGGATGCCGCTCTTGGCCAGCAGGTGCAGCTGCTCCAGGGTGAGCGCGCGGTGCGCCTCGGTGTCGAGGTGGTCGCCGGGCGGCAGGTCGGTGCCCGCCAGGGCTTCGCGCACCTCGGCGCGGATCGCGGCCCAACGCCCGTCGAGCAGCGCGGCGAGCTCGGCCCGGTCGAACCGGTCGGGGGTCTTCGGGATGTCCATGCTGCCTCCAGTGCCGTTGGCGCCGAGCCTAGTTACTCGCCAGTAGCCCAGCCATGTGACCTCGCTCGCCACCCTGCCACCCGTTGAACATTTCGCGAGAAATCGCGCCCCCCCGGGCGCGGCGGTGCAGGTCAGGACGGCGCGGGCTGGGAGGGCGGCGCGATTTCTCGCGAAATCTCGAAGGTGCGCGGCACGCGGACGGCCCGCCCTCCGGGGGAGGACGGGCCGTCGGCGGTGCGCGGGATCAGGCGACGATGTTGACCAGGCGGCCGGGGACCACGATGACCTTCCGGGGCTCGCCACCGCCCAGCGCGGCCACGACCTTCTCGTCGGCCAGCGCGGCGGCGCGCACCTCGTCCTGCCCGGCCGAGGCGGGCACCACGACGCGGGAGCGCACCTTGCCGTTGATCTGGATCGGGTACTCGGCGGAGTCCTCCACCAGGTACCGCTCCTCGGCCACCGGGAACGGGCCGTGCGCCAGGCTCCCCTCGTGGCCGAGCCGGGACCACAGCTCCTCCGCCAGGTGCGGGGTCAGCGGCGCGACCATGAGCACCATCGGCTCCACCACCGCGCGCGGCGTGCCCGCGGCGGTCGAGTACGACTTGGTGACCCGGTTGTTCAGCTCGATCAGCTTCGCCACCGCCGTGTTGAACCGCAGCGCGTCGAAGTCCTCGCGCACCCCCTCGATCGTCCTGTGCAGGGCGCGCAGCACCTCCTCGTCGGGCTGCTCGTCGGTGACGCGCAGCTCGCCGGTGCTCTCGTCGACGACGTTGCGCCACAGCCGCTGCAGGAACCGGTGCGAGCCGACGACGTCCTTGGTCGCCCACGGCCGCGAGGTGTCCAACGGCCCCATCGCCATCTCGTAGAGCCGCAGCGTGTCGGCGCCGTAGGCGTCGGCCATCTCGTCCGGGGAGACGGAGTTCTTCAGGCTCTTGCCCATCTTCCCGTACTCGCGGCGCACCTCCTGGCCCTCGAAGAAGAACGCCCCGTCCCGCTCCTCGACCTGCTCGGCGGGCACGTACACGCCCCGCTCGTCGGTGTAGGCGAAGGCCTGGATGTAGCCCTGGTTGTAGAGCCGCCGGTAGGGCTCCTCCGAGCTCAGGAAGCCCAGGTCGTAGAGGACCTTGTGCCAGAAGCGGGAGTACAGCAGGTGCAGCACCGCGTGCTCCACGCCGCCGACGTAGAGGTCCAGCCCGCCCGGGTCGTCCGCGCCGTGGCTCTCCGGACGAGGGCCCATCCAGTAGCGCTCGTTGGCGGGGTCGACGAACTCGGAGTCGTTCACCGGGTCGACGTAGCGCAGCTGGTACCAGCAGGAACCGGCCCACTGCGGCATCACGTTGGTGTCCCGCCGGTAGTGCCGGAGCCCGTCGCCCAGGTCCAGCTCCACCTCGGCCCACTCGGTCGCCTTCGCCAGCGGCGGTTCGGGGCTGCTGCCGGCGTCCTCCGGGTCGAAGGTGCGCGGCGAGTAGTCCTCGACCTCGGGCAGCACCACGGGCAGCGAGCTCTCCGGCACGCCCAGCGGCTCGCCGTCCTCGCCGTAGACGATGGGGAACGGTTCGCCCCAGTAGCGCTGCCGGGCGAACAGCCAGTCGCGCAGCTTGTACTGCACGGTCCCGGTGCCGTGGCCGCGCTCGGTCAGCCAGCCGATGATGGTGCTCTTGGCCTCGTCCAGGTCCAGGCCGTCGAGGTCCAGCCCGGCCTCCGGGTTGGCGGAGTTGATCCGCGGCCCGTCACCGGTGAAGGCGCCGTCGACGTGGTCCTCGCTCGGCCGCACGGTGCGCACCACCGGCAGCTCGAAGGCCCGCGCGAAGTCCCAGTCGCGGGTGTCCTCGCCGGGCACCGCCATGATCGCGCCGGTGCCGTAGCCCATCAGCACGTAGTCCGCGACGAACACGGGGATGCGGCTGCCGTTGACCGGGTTGGTCGCCCAGGCGCCGGTGAAGACGCCGGTCTTGTCCTTGTTCTCCTGGCGGTCCAGGTCGGACTTCATCGAGGCGGTGCGGCGGTAGTCGGCCACGGCCCGCGCCGGGGTGGCGGCGCCGCCGGTCCAGCCGTCGCGGGTGCCCTCCGGCCACTCGGCGGCGGTGAGCTGGTCGACCAGCGGGTGCTCCGGGGCCAGCACCAGGTAGGTGACGCCGAACAGGGTGTCCGGGCGGGTGGTGAACACCTCGACCCGCTCGGCGGAGCCGTCCAGCGCGAAGGTCACGTTCGCACCCTGCGAGCGGCCGATCCAGTTCCGCTGCATGCTCTTGACCTTGTCCGGCCAGTCCAGCCGGTCCAGGTCGTCCACCAGCCGGTCGGCGTAGGCGGTGATCCGCATCATCCACTGCTTGAGGTTGCGGCGGAACACCGGGAAGTTGCCGCGCTCGGTCAGCCCGTCGGACGTGACCTCCTCGTTCGCCACCACGGTGCCCAGGCCGGGGGCCCAGTTCACCGGCGCCTCGGAGAGGTAGGCCAGCCGGTAGGAGTCGATCAGCTCGCGCTGCTCGGCGCGCTCCAGCTCGCTCCACGGCCGGCCGTCCGGGGTGGCGCGCTCGCCGTCGGCGAACTGCTTCTCCAGCTCGGCGATCGGCCGGGCGCGGCCCCTGCCGCCGTCGGCCTCGACGTCGTACCAGGCGTGGAACACCTGCAGGAAGATCCACTGGGTCCACTTGTAGAACTCGACGTCGGTGGTGGCGACGCGGCGGCGCTCGTCGTGACCGAGGCCCAACCGGCGGATCTGGCGCAGGTAGCGCTCGATGTTCTGCTCGGTCGTGGTGCGCGGGTGGGTGCCGGTCTGCACCGCGTACTGCTCCGCGGGCAGGCCGAAGGCGTCGAAGCCCATCGTGTGCAGCACGTTGCGGCCCAGCATCCGGTGGAAGCGGGCGTAGACGTCGGTGCCGATGAAGCCCAGCGGGTGCCCGACGTGCAGCCCGGAGCCCGAGGGGTAGGGGAACATGTCCTGGACGAACAGCTTGTTGGCCGAGTCCAGCTCGGAGCCGGTGCTCAGCGGTCCGGCCGGGTTCGGCGCGTGGAAGGTGCCGAGCTCCTCCCAGCGCTGCTGCCAGCGCTGCTCGACCCGCGCCGCCGTCTCCGCGGTGTAGCGGAACCGGGGCGTCTCCTCACCCCCGCCCGACGTGCTCGTCGGCTCGCTCGTCGCACCTGCTGCCTGGCCGCTCATCAACCGCGTTTCCTTCCCTGCTCACCGCGCGGATCGCACACCCCCAGTGTGCCGCCCGCTCCCAACCGGTTTTCCCCGGCCCGCCCGGGGCGCCCGCGGCGGCCCCGCGCCGGTCCCAGCGCCGCTCCGCCCGCGCCCGCGCGGGCGAACGCGGACCGGCGGGTGCCCCCGGAGCCCGGCCGGGGAGCCGGGCAGCGGCGCTGTGACCCAGCGAACCTCATCCGGGTAGCGAGCGGAGGCCGCGGAGGCAGCGGTCGTACCCTGTGCCGGTGATGGCTGTGCAGATGATCTTGGGTGCGCTGCTGGTCCTGCTGGGGGCGGCGCTGGTGTTCATCGGATGGCGGGGCCTGCGGAGCCAGCTGCCGCCGAACCGCTACGTGGGTGTTCGCACCCCCGCCACGCTGCGCAGCGAGGAGGCGTTCGAGCTCGGCAACCGGGTCGCGAGCCCCGCGATGCTGGCCGGCGGCGCGGTGGCGGTCCTCGCCGGGGTGTCCGAACCGCTGCTGAGCACGGTCGCGAGCTCGGTGGTCGTCGCGGTGCTCGGCATCCTCGGCGCCTTCGCGCTCATGGTCGTCGGCGGCGTGCTCGGCAACCGGGCCGCCGAGGCGATGCCCGCTCCCGCCACCGCCGGATGCGGCGGCTGCCCCGGCGGCTGCTGCGGCTGACCTGCCCCCCTACCGGCGGCCCTCTCGACCGAACGCGGCGGGAGGGCCGCTTCGCGTCCGGGCTAGTTCAGCTTCACGTCGCCGGGGTGGGTGGCGAGGAAGGCCAGCGGAGTGCTCTGGCGCCGCAGCACCCGGCCCCACAGGTCCGCCCCGGGAGCGATGATCACGTCGTCGGGCAGGGCCGGGACGACGTACCAGTCCCCGCGCCCGATCTCCCCGGCGAGCTGCTTGGCGTCCCAACCCGCGTAGCCCGCGAAGAACCGCATCCCGCGCGCCCTCGGCACGAGCTCGTCCGGGTCGCCGTCGAGGTCGACCAGCCCCACCGGGCCGCGCACGCCGATCATCCCCCCGACGCGCGCGACGTCCTCCCCGGCGCGCAGCGCGGCGAGGCAGATCGCGGTGCTCTGCTCCACCGGTCCGCCGACGTACAGCGAGGGCGGTTCGCTGGCGTGCGGCGCCCACTGCGGCAGCACGTCGCTGACCGCGACCTCGCTCGGCCGGTTCAGGATGACGCCGAGGGTTCCCTCCCCCCGGTGGTGGATGATGTAGACCACCGTCCGGCGGAAGTTCACGTCGAGCAGCTGCGGGGCAGCCACCAGCAGCGTCCCCGGCTCCACCTCCGCGTCTGATTCCACCTCCGCATGATCGCAGAGCGAAGGCCCTGCTGGCTCGGCCGCGCCGCGAACGCGCGAGAATTCGGGCGAGCGGGTCCGTTCAGCGGTGCCCAACTGCTGCGAGCAGCGAATAGCGGTCGCTCACGTGTTCCGGCGAGTATTAATAGAACCCGCTGACCAGCAGGAACGAGAGGTGCGGTTCCGCGTTCGGCGCCGGTCAGTCGCCGGGCACCTCGATGCCCTGTTCGGCCGCCCAGCGGTGCAGCTCGGCGACGGCCTCCTCGTGCGCCATCGGGCCGCGGTCCAGCCGGACGTCCTTGAGGTGCTTCCACGCCTGCCCGACCTGGGGACCGGGGGCCAGCCCGAGCAGCCGCATGATCTCGTTGCCGTCCAGGTCCGGGCGCACCTTCGCCAGGTCCTCCTCGGCGGCGATCCGCGCGATCCGCTCCTCCAGGTCGTCGTAGGAGCGCTGCAAGGCGTTCGCCTTGCGCCGGTTGCGCGTGGTGCAGTCCGCCCGGACCAGCTTGTGCAGCCGGGGCAGCAGCGGACCCGCGTCCGTCACGTACCGGCGCACCGCCGAGTCGGTCCACTGCCCCTCGCCGTAGCCGTGGAAGCGCAGGTGGAGGTAGACGAGGTCGCAGACCTGGCTGACGACCTCCTTCGAGAAGCGCAGCGCCCGCAGCCGCTTGCGCGCCATCTTGGCGCCGACGACCTCGTGGTGGTGGAAGCTCACCCCGCCGCCCGGTTCGAACCGGCGGGTCCCGGGCTTGCCGATGTCGTGCAGCAGCGCCGCCAGCCGCAGCACCAGGTCCGGCTCGCCGTCCGGATCGGCCGCCCGCTCCAGGTCGATCGCCTGCTCCAGCACGACCAGCGAGTGCTCGTAGACGTCCTTGTGCTGGTGGTGCTCGTCGATCTCCAGCCGCATCGCCGAGACCTCGGGGAGCACGTGCTCGGCCAGCCCGGTGTCCACCAGCAGCTCCACGCCGCGCCGCGGGAACCGGCCGCAGAGCAGCTTGGCGAGCTCCGCCTGGATCCGCTCCGGGGTGATCCGGGCCAGTTCACCGGCCATCTCCCGCATCGCCGCGAGCACCCGGTCGGCGGGCTCGAAGCCGAGCTGCGCGGCGAACCGGGCGGCGCGCAGCATCCGCAGCGGATCGTCGGCGAAGGACTCCTGCGGGGTGGCCGGGGTGTCCAGCCGAGCGCGGGCCACGTCCTCCAGGCCGCCGTGCAGGTCCACGAATTCGCGCCTGCCCAGCTCCACGGCCATCGCGTTCACCGTGAAGTCCCGGCGCAGCAGGTCGCCCTCGACGGTGTCGCCGAAGGCCACCTCCGGGTTCCGGCCGACGCGGTCGTAGCTGTCCGCGCGGAACGTGGTGATCTCCACGGTGGTCCCGCGCCGGTAGGCGCCGAGAGTGCCGAACTCGATCCCGGTGTCCCAGATCGTCTCGGCCCAGCCCTCCAGCAGCTCGCGCACCTGGTGCGGGCGGGCCGCGGTGGTGAAGTCCAGGTCGGTGCCCAGCCTGCCCAGCAGCGCGTCCCGCACGCTGCCGCCCACCAGGTACAGCCGGTGGCCCGCGGCCTCGAAGCGCGCGGCGAGCTCCTCGGCCACCGGGGCGACCTTCACGAGCTCGACGACCGCGTTGCGCTGCGCCTCCCGTTCGCGGGCGCGCAGGTCGGTCTCGTCGGGTGCGTCACGGGTCGAAGGGGCCACGGGAGAAGGGTATCGGCTGCTCAGCGGAGGATCTCCGGGCCTGGTGCCGCCGTGGTTCGACCGACTGGATCGCCGCTGATCGCACTACCATCGCCGCATGTCTCCGTCGCCCGGCCGCTCCGGCGGCGCTCAGCCGGGGCGCCGGAACCGGCGCCGCCGCCGACGGCTGCGGACCGTGGAGGAGACCTCCGCCGGGGGGTTGGTGGTCGCGGAGGCCGAACGGCTCGCTGCGATCATCGGTAGGTCAGACCGCAGGGGACGACTGCTGTGGTCGTTGCCGAAGGGCCACATCGAGCCTGGTGAGACGCCCGAGCAGACCGCGGTGCGTGAAGTCGCGGAGGAGACGGGGATCATCGGACGGGTGACGGTGGCGATCGGCACGATCGACTACTGGTTCGTCGCCGGTGACCGGCGCGTGCACAAGACGGTGCACCACTTCCTGCTGGACGCGGTCGGCGGAGAACTTTCCGACGAGGACGTGGAGGTCACCGAGGTGGCTTGGGTGCCGCTGGGTGAACTGGACGGAGTGCTGGCCTACACGGATGAGCGACGCCTGGTGCGGCACGCGCTCGCGCTGCTCGGCGGCGCCCGGCGGGGCGAGGGCGAAGCGGGGGGCGTGCCTCCCCGGAACACGGGAACGGAGCAGGGGTGAGGTGTCTGCTAGCCGCTGTGGTCGCGGTCCTGCTGATCAGCGGGATTCCGATCACCTCGGCGCGCACGGCGAGCGCGCAGAGCGGTGCGAGCACGGCCCGACTGGAAGTGACCGAAGTCACTCCTTCGGTGGTTTCGGGAGGGGCCGGTGAGGTCGCGATCAGCGGCCGGATCACCAACACGACCAGCGACCCGATCAACGGCATCGAGGCCCGGGTGCAACGCGGCTACCCGCCCCAGGCGGTGACCGCCGCCCAGGAGGCGCTGCGCGGCGAGGCCGCCACGGTCAACGAGACCGAGTTCCGCCCGCTGCTGGAGACCCTGGCTCCGGGGCAGCAGGCCCCGTTCGAGCTGCGGGTGCCGCTCACCGGCCCGGACTCGCTGGAGATCACCGAGCCCGGCGCCTTCCCGCTGCTGGTCAACGTCAACGGTCAGCCCGAGGGCGGTGCCCGGGCCCGGATCGGCGAGGCGCACTTCCTGCTGCCGGTGCTGGCCCCGCCCGGTGCTCCGCCCGCGAAGCCGCCGCGGCCGACGCCGATCTCGATGCTGCTGCCGATCGTCGACTACCCGCGGATGCAGCAGGAGGGCACGCCCGGTCAGCGGGCGGTGCTGGCCGACGACGCGCTCGCCGCCTCGCTCACCCCCGGCGGCAGGCTCTACGACCTGGTGCAGTCCGTGGTGGACGGCGCCGGTTCCGGATCACCGCTGGGCAGCGGGCTCTGCTTCGCCGTCGACCCGGACCTGCTGGCGACCGTGCAGGCGATGAGCCGCGGCTACCAGGTGCGCCAGGCCGACGGCGGGGTGCGCGACGGGACCGGCGCGGCCTCGGCGCAGCTGTGGCTGAACAAGCTCCGCGAGGCCACCGAGGGCCGGTGCGTGCTGGCGCTGCCGTACGCCGATTCGGACGTGGTCGCGCTGGAGCACGCGGGCCTGCCCGACCTGGTCAAGGGCTCGCTGGACGGTGCCGGAGTGGTCCAGCAGGTGCTCGGCGTGCAGCCGCGGCGCAGCGTGCTGTGGCCGATCGAGGGCGCGGCGGACGACGCCACGACCCGCAGGCTCGGCGAGTTCGGCATCGACACGATGCTGGTGGAGCCCTCCGCGATGTCCGAGGACGGCCCCGCGCGCCTGAACGGGGACGGGCCGGTGGCGGTGCCGGTGGACCCGCTGCTGTCCGAGGCGCTGGACCCGAGGTACGGCACCCCGCTGGAGACCACCTCCATGTCACCGGACGGCAACGGCGGCGCCGCGGTGCAGAACACCCTCGGCGCGCTCGCCTTCCGCGCCACCGCGGGCGCCCGGGAGGGCGCGACCTCGGTGCTGGCCCCGCCGCGCCGGTGGAACCTCGGCGGTGACGAGCTGCGCTCGCTGCTGGACGGGATGCGCTCGCTCACCGAGGCCGGCTACGTGCGGCCCACCGGGCTGCCGGAGGCCGCCGCGCTGACCGCGCCGGGCGCCCCACCGCTGCCCGAGGCCCGGCTGGCCTACCCGCCGGCCAACGCCGCCGAGGAGATCCCGCAGCCGGTGCTCGACCGGCTCGCCGAGCAGAACTACAAGGTCGGCGACCTCTACCGCTCCAGCCAGCGGGACCCGGCCGCCGACCTGGACCCCGCCGCGCTCACCACCCCGCTGCGCAACGGGTTGCTGCGCGGCGCGTCGAGCGCCTGGCGGGACAACCCGGGGGCGGCGCGGCACTGGGTGCGGGTCGCCACCGACACGCTCAACGGGGTGCTCGCCCGGGTCCGGCTCGACGAGTTCGCCGGCAAGATCACGCTCACGGCCTCGAACGCGCCGATCCCGATGACCGTCACCAACGACCTGCCGGTCACGGTCTCGGTGCGGCTGCGGATCCCGGCCACCGCCGGGCTCGAGACCCGCGACCTCGGCGTGATCCGGGTGCCCGCCCAGGGACGCAGGCACTTCCGGCTGGAGACCGAGGTGCACCGGGCCGGGCAGTTCACCGTCGACGTGGGCGTGACCACCGAGTCGGGCACCGAGCTGGGGCCCGCGAAGCGGATCCAGCTGCAGTCCTACACCTACGACCCGTTCACGGTCGGGCTCACCGCGATCGCCAGCGCGCTGCTGGTGGTCCTGTCCGCGCGCCGCATCCTGCGCAGGCTGCGCGCGCGCCGGGAGCGGCTCGCGGCGGCCGCCGGGAACGCGGGAGAGCAGTCGAGCACCGGTTCGGACGAATCGGGTGCCCGCCCCGAGTCCGTCCCGTCCGGGAGCACCACCGAAGGTGACCGCGGCCCGAGCTGACATCCTGGTTCGGCCACACGCGGGAGTGATATCCCGCGGCGGCGCAGGCGGTGAGTGAAGGGCGCAGGGCAGTGAACCGAGACAGCGACGCGGAAGCACGGCGGAACCCGGCGGGGCCGGGTCCCGGCGCGAACGGTCCCGTCGACGACCTCACCCGGCCGATCCCCCGGGTCGGACCGGGCGGGCCGTCGAGGGTGCCGGTCGAGGAGCGGGGCACCGTCCCGCACCGCGCCGCGCCACCGCCCGGCTGGCACGCCGCCGAGACGCAACCGATCCCGGCCGTGCTGCCCGCGCCCGGGCTGGACCAGGCCGCCGAGCTCGCCGAGGAGCAGACCCGGGTGCTGCGCCCCGCGGGCGGCGCTCCCGGGGGCGGCGGCAAGTCGTTGCTGCGCGCCAGCGGTTCGATGGCCATCGCGACGCTCATCAGCCGCATCACCGGCTTCGGCTGGAAGGTGATGCTGGCGCTGGTCATCGGCTTCGGCGTGCAGAACGACTCGTTCACCGTCGCCAACAACCTCCCGAACAGCGTCTTCGAGCTGCTCATCGGCGGCGTGCTCACCAGCGTGATCGTCCCGGTCCTGGTGCGCGCGCAGAAGTCCGACGCCGACGGCGGCGAGGCCTACATCCAGCGGCTGCTGTCGCTGTCGATCGTGCTGCTGGTGGTGGGCACCGCGCTGGCCGTGGTGGCGGCCCCGGTGCTGGTCTGGCTCTACGTCCGCGACGGCGGTGCCGCGAGCCCCGAGCTCGCCACCGCCTTCGCCTACCTGCTGCTGCCGCAGATCCTGTTCTACGGGATCAGCGCGCTGATGAGCGCGATCCTGCAGGCCAAGCAGATCTTCAGCCCACCGGCCTGGGCGCCGGTGGTGAACAACCTCGTCGTGATCGCCACGATCTGCGCGTACTACGCGCTGCCCGGCGAGCTCACCGTCAACCCCGTGCGGATGACCGACTCGCACCTGCTGGTGCTCGGCATCGGGGTCACGCTCGGCGTGGTCGCGCAGGCCTTCATCCAGGTCCCCGCGCTGCGCCGCACCGGTTTCCGGCTGCGCTGGCGGTGGGGCTGGGACTCCCGGCTCAACGAGTTCGGCGGCCTCGCGCTGTGGATGCTGGCCTACGTCGGCGTCAGCCAGATCGGCCTGATGGTGATGAGCGGCGTGGGCACCCGCGCCGTCGTGTGGTCGATGTACAACTACGTCTGGATGCTGCTGCAGCTGCCCTACGGCGTGATCGGGTTCTCGGTGATGACCGCGATCCTGCCGCGGATGAGCGGCGCGGCCGCCGACCACGACTACCCGAAGGTCGTCTCCGACCTGTCGCTGGGCAACCGGCTGTCGACGGTGACGCTGCTGCCGATCAGCGGCGTGATGAGCGCGCTGGGCCTGCCGCTGGCGCTGGCGCTGTTCTCCGTCGGCAAGAGCAGCGGCGACGCGGACCAGATCGGCGTCGCGCTGGCCGTCTCCGCCTTCGGCGTGCTGCCCTACGCGATCACGATGATGCAGATGCGGGTGTTCTACGCGCTCAAGGACGCGCGGACGCCGACTCTGATCATGGTCGTGATGACGATCGCCAAGATCGCGATGGCGCTGCCGTGCGGTCTGATCGAGGACCCCGAGATGGTCCTGTACGCGCTGGTGTTCATCAACTCGTTCAGCTTCGTGATCGGCTGGCTGGTCGGCGAGATCTGGCTGCGGCACCGCCTCGGCCGGCTGGAGGGCCGCGTCTTCCTGGCCACCTTCGGCAAGACGCTGCTCGCCTCGGTGCTCGGCGGGCTGGGGACCTGGGGGGTCGTGCTCGGGGTGGACGCCCTGATCCCCGGGCCCGCTGGCTCCGGCACCGGGTGGTCGCAGCTGGTCGCGGGCTCGGTGATCGGCTTCGCGCTGACCTTCGGACTCATGATGTTGCTCCGGGTGCGGGAACTGGAGCCTGCGATCGGGCGGCTCACCGCTCTGCTGCGTCGTCGGTGACATCGGCGTCACGTACCCTCGGGGCGGAAGTCTTCTCCCGTGGGGAGGGGGTGTTCAGTGCCCCCCGGCTGGAGCGGGAGGAGCGGGAGAGGGAAGGTGAGCAGCAAACCGACCAGGCAAGCGATGCCGGAACGTGACGCGGGCGAGTCGACGGCGGATGACGCCGAACAGCTGACCCCCGGCGCGGTACTCGACCACGGCCGATACCGCCTGCTGGAGAAGGTCGGCACCGACCCCCGGTGCGATGCGCAGCTGTGGCGGGCCAAGGACGGTGTGCTCGGACGCGACGTCGCGCTGACCATCCTGACCGGGGACCGGTCCCACTCGAACGCGGCCTCCAGCGCGCGGCGCACGCTGGAACGCGCGATGCACGCCAGCACCTTCAACCACGTCGGCGTCGCGCGGGTGCTCGACGTCGTCACACCGGCGCCGGGCGATCCGCAGGGCGTGCTCGGCGTCGTCATCGCCGAGTGGACCCACGGCACGGACCTGATCGAACTCGTGGGCGACGGGCCGCTGGCACCGGGAACCGCCGCACGACTGCTGCAGCCGCTGGCCGCCGCGGTCGAGGCGGCCCACCACGCGGGACTCGTGCTCGGCGCGGACCACCCGCAGCGGATCAGGGTCACGCCCGAGGGCGACGTCCGGATGGCGTTCCCCGGGCCGCTGTCCACGGCCAGCTCCAGCGACGACGTGCGGGGGCTCGGCGCCGCGCTGTACCTGCTGCTGACCGGGCGCTGGGCGTTGGACAACCCGCCGGACGGGTTGCCGACGGCGCCCACCGGACCCGACGGGACCATCGTGGCGCCCCGCACGCTGCGCCCCACCGTGCCGCTGGAGCTCTCCACGGTGGCGCTGCGCGCGCTCGGCAGCCCGGACACGCACGGGACGACCGGCGGCGTGCGCACCGGGGCCGCGGTGCTGCGGGTGCTGGAGCAGCACGCGACCTTCGACGAGCCGACCTCCTCGGCGCCCGCGGGGCCGAGGGAGAACAACGAGGTCTGGAGCACCCAGGACCCCAAGCCGGACAAGATCAAGCGCAAGAAGCTGGCGGTCAGCGTCGGCGCGCTCGCGGTGGCCACGCTGCTCGTCGTCGGCTGGATCGTCGCGAACCTCATCGGCGTGTTCGCGGGCAACCAGTCCGCCGAAGGTCCCTCGGTCACCCTGGACGACGGCAACAGCCGTCCGCCGCCTGCCCCGCAGCAGAACGTCCCGGTGCAGGTCACCGCCGGAACCCCGTTCGTCAAGGAGCAGACCCCGGACAGCCCCGGCAAGCTGGGCAACCTCTTCGACGGCGACCCGTCGACGTCCTGGGCCACCGACTCCTACAACGACCAGTTCGGCACCGGCTTCAAGTCCGGGACCGGCTCGGTGCTGAGCTTCGCGGCGCCGACCACCCTCCGCGAGGTCGTCATCGACTCGGCCAGCCCGGGGACCGTGGTCGAGATCCGCGCGGCCGACGGCAGCAGCCCGAACCTGGAGTCCAGCCCGGTCCTCGGGCAGCAGACGCTCTCCGGCGGCAAGACCGTCATCCCGATCAACGAGGCGCAGCCCACCCAGAACGTGATCGTGTGGATCACCCAGCTCGCGCCCGCCGAGGGCAAGTTCCAGAGCCGGATCAACGAGATCACCTTCTCCGGCACGCCTGCCTGACCGCACGCTCGTCCGACCCGCGCGGGGCCGCCTCCGGCCCCGGCTCCGCGCGGGACCGGCGCGGTGCTCGTGTCCGGGCTCACGATCAGTAGAGTGCTCAACCGTGTCTGCCCCCGTCAGATCGGACGCCGACCTCATCGCGGCGCACACCAGCGGCGACCCGGACGCCTTCGCGGAGTTGTTCCGCAGGCACCGGGACCGGCTGTGGGCCGTGGCGCTGCGCACCATGCGCGATCACGAGGACGCCGCCGACGCACTGCAGGACGCGATGATCTCCGCCTTCCGCAACGCCGGCTCGTTCCGGGCCGAGTCCCAGGTCACCACCTGGCTGCACCGGATCGTGGTGAACGCCTGCTTGGACCGGATACGCCGCCGGCAGGCCAGACCCACGGTGCCCTTGCCGGAGACCGGACCGGCGGAACCCGCCGTGCGCCGCGACGCGATCGACGAGCAGGTCACCCGGATGGCCGTGCAGGACGCGCTGGCCGCGCTGCCGGAGGACCAGCGCGCCGCGATCGTGCTCGTGGACGTCCAGGGCTATTCGGTCGCGGACACGGCGGCCGTGCTCGGCATCGCCGAAGGCACCGTGAAGAGCCGGTGCGCGCGAGGACGGGTGAAGCTGGCCACACTTCTGGGGCACCTTCGGAACCCGAGTGCGGATGCGAACGTCCCAGATGACGCCCATGCCACGCGCCGACGGGAGGGACGATGAGCGGCGAACAACAGCGCCCCGGCACGCCGCAAGGCCCGCCGTACGCGCTGGACCTGGTGGCCGATCTGCACGCGGGAGCACTGGACCCGGAGGAGGCCGAGCGGCTGCTGCCGCGGATCCAGGCCGACCCCGAGGCGGCCGAGCTGCTGGCCGCGCTGGAGGCGACCAGCGCCGAGCTGGGCGAGCTGCCCGCTCCCGAGGTGCCGGACGACGTAGCCGCCCGGCTCGACGACGCGCTGCGCACCGAGCTGCGCTCCTGGTCGATGATCCCCGGCTCGGAAGAACCGGTCGGAGCTCGCCCCGAACCGCGGCAGGAGGCGGAGGTCGTCGACCTCGCCGCCGCCCGGGCCCGGCGCCGGAAGCGGGCGGGCTGGACCGCGGGTCTGCTCACCGCGGCCGCGGCCGTCACCGGGGTCGTGGTGCTCACCACCACGCTCGGCTCCGGCGGATCCGAGCAGGCCGCTCCGCGACCCGGCTCCCCGCCACCGCTGGCGCTGCGGGGGGACACGCTGCCCCCGGACCAGCTCGGCGAGGCCCTGAACTCCGAGCAGTACGGCGCGTTGTCCGATCCGGCGCGGCTGCTCGGTTGCCTGCAAGCCAACGGCATCACCAGCGGGAACCCGCTCGGCGCTCGCGAGGTCACGATCGACGGCGCCCCCGCGAGAGCGCTGATCCTGCCCGGCGGCGGCATCGGGAAGTTCCGCGTTCTCGTCGTGGGCCAGGACTGCGGGCCGGGCCAACCAGCCACGATCTCCGACAGCACGCTGGGGGGCTGATCGGACCGCGCGGGGTCACGGGCGGCCGGCCCGGGAACAGTCACGCCTAGGATCGCGTTGACCCGGATACGCTCGCGCGCCCTGCGCGGCGGGCGGCACGCGACAACGAAAGGGGCGCGGTGACTGGCGACGTCCGAAACCTCATCATCGTGGGCTCCGGCCCTGCTGGGTACACCGCCGCGGTGTACGCCGCGCGGGCCGAACTGGAGCCGTTGGTCTTCGAGGGCACGCAGTTCGGTGGCGCGCTGATGACCACCACTGACGTGGAGAACTACCCGGGCTTCCGCGACGGCATCATGGGCCCCGAGCTCATGGAGCAGATGCGGGAGCAGGCGAAGCGGTTCGGGGGTGAGCTGCGCGCCGAGGACGTCGAGCACGTCGATCTCGCGGGTGACGTGAAGAAGGTCACCGCGAACGGCGTCGAGTACCGGGCCAGGGCGGTCGTGCTGGCGATGGGTGCCGCGGCCCGCTACCTGGGCGTTCCCGGTGAGGAGAAGCTCCTCGGCCACGGCGTGTCCGCCTGCGCCACCTGCGACGGCTTCTTCTTCCGCGAGCAGCACATCGCCGTGATCGGCGGTGGTGACTCCGCGATGGAGGAGGCCACCTTCCTGACCCGGTTCGCCGACTCCGTGACGATCATCCACCGCCGCGACGACTTCCGCGCGTCCAAGATCATGCTGGAGCGGGCGAAGGCGAACGAGAAGATCCGCTGGCGCACCAACGCCGCCGTCACCGAGGTCCTCGGGGACAACGCCGTGACCGGCCTGAAGCTGCGCGACACCGTCACCGGCGAGGAATCGCAGCTGGACGTCACCGGCATGTTCGTCGCCATCGGCCACGACCCGCGCAGCGAACTCGTGCGCGACCAGGTCGAGGTCGACGACGAGGGCTACGTCCTCGTGGAGCAGCCGACGACCCGCACCGGCCTGCCGGGCGTGTTCGCCGCCGGCGACCTCGTCGACCACACCTACCGGCAGGCCATCACGGCCGCAGGGTCCGGCTGCTCGGCCGCGATGGACGCCGAGCGCTGGCTGGCCGAGCACGACCTCAGCGAGAAGGCGCACGTCACGCCCGAGCACGAGGGCGGTGGCTACGCGCCGACCGCCGAGCCCGCCGCGGCGCGCTGACGTTCCCCGCCACGACCCGAATTTCCACACCTTCCCGAGGGAGATGAACATGGCCGGCAACACCGTGACCGTCAGCGCCGACTCGTTCAAGGACGACGTGCTGGGCAGCGACAAGCCCGTGCTGGTCGATTTCTGGGCGACCTGGTGCGGCCCGTGCAAGATGGTCGCCCCCGTCCTGGAGGAGATCGCCGACGAGCACCAGGACAAGATCACCGTCGCGAAGCTGGACATCGACAAGAACCCGTCGATCGCCCGCGACTACCAGGTGATGAGCGTCCCGACGCTGCTGCTGTTCTCCGGCGGCGAGCCGGTCAAGCAGATCGTGGGCGCGAAGCCGAAGGCGGCGCTGCTCTCCGACCTGGAGGACTACCTGTGATCCGCTGCTGACGCCGCGCGACGCAGCCGGAACCCCGCGTTCCCCCGCCCGTGAAAGGGGGACGCGGGGTTCCGTCGTTTCCACCGGTACCGGCCCTGCGATGGGCCGCAGCGCCGCTGCACAACAGGCAAGGCACAATGAGCCGGTGGGTTCGCACCTGAGCCCATCCACCCAAAAGTGGACATTCGGGGGAGTACGACCGTCCTACGCGCCGGGGTTTCCATCATCGGCGCCTGAATCGAGCGAGGAGTGCATGCAGCTGCTCCACCGCGGTGACGTCGGTCCGGCCGTTGCCGAGATCAGGAACACCCTTGCTGCGCTGGGTCTCCTACCGGCCCCCCCTAACGGAACCGCCTCCGGCCCCGCGAGCTTCGACGCGGTGGTGGAACACGCGGTGCGCGTCTTCCAGCAGCGACGCGGCCTGATCACCGACGGCGTCGTCGGCCCCGCCACCTACCGCGCTCTCACCGACGCGCGCTGGCGGCTCGGCGACCGCTCCCTCGCCTACCTGGTGTCCAAGCCGGTCAGCGGGGACGACGTGTTCGCGCTGCAGGAGCGGCTGCTGGAACTCGGCTTCGACGCGGGGCGGCCCGACGGCATCTTCGGCTGGCAGACCGAGCAAGCCCTGCGCAGCTTCCAGCGCGACTACGGCCTGGGCACCGACGGGATCTGCGGGCCCAGCACGCTTCGCGCGCTCAAGCAGCTCGCCCCCAAGGTCCGGGGTGGCCGCCCCGTCTACCTGCGCGAGCAGGAGAAGGTCCGGCGCTCCGGACCGCTGCTGCGCGGCAAGCGGATCGTGCTCGACCCGGGACACGGCGGCACCGACCGCGGTGTGATGTCGGCGGGCGTCAGCGAGGCCGATCTGGCCTGGGACCTGGCCCGCAGGGTCGAGGGCCGGATGGTCGCCACCGGGATGGAGGCGCTGATCTCCCGCGGGCCGCACTCGTGCCCACCGGAGGCCGACCGCGCCGGATTCGCCAACGAGGCGGGCGCGGACCTGTTCCTCTCGCTGCACATGGACGCCAACCCGTCTCCCGTGGCGCAGGGCGTCGCGAGCTTCCACTTCGGCACCGGCAACGGCACCACCTCCACGGTGGGGGAGGCGCTGGCGGGATTCCTGCAGCGCGAGATCGTGGCGCGCACCGGGATGCGGGACTGCCGCATCCACCCGCAGACCTGGGAAGTGCTGCGCCTGACCCGGATGCCGGCGGTGCGCACCGAGATCGGTTACCTCACCAATCCCGAGGACCGGCGGCGGCTGCTCGACCCGGCGTTCCGCGACATCATCGCCGAGGGCCTGCTGGTCGCGGTGAAGCGGCTGTACCTGCTGGGCAAGGACGACCAGCCGACGGGCACCTTCACCTTCGACGACCTGCTCCGCCACGAGCTCACCCGCGCCGAAGGCGCCTGAGCCCCGGCGGCCTCCTCCCGCCGCTCGTCGAGGGGGCCGTCGCACGGATCAGCCGAACACGGGTTCCGCGGTCTTCACCGAGACCGTGCTGAGCAGGCGTTCCAGCGCGGCTTCGACGTCTTCCTTCCAGGAGATCGCCGTCCGCAGCTCCAGCCGCAGCCGCGGGTACTTCGGGTGGTGCTGGACCGTCTTGAAGCCGACCTGCTGCAGGAAGCCGGCCGGGACGAGGCAGCCTTCGGCTGTCTCGTGCAGATCGCCGAACGCCTCGATCGCGCGCACTCCGCGCTTGGTGAGGTCCTTCGCGACGTTCTGCACCAGCACCCGGCCGAGCCCACCGTGCTCGAACTCCGACATCACCCGCAACGAGGTGAGCAGCACCGCGTCCGCGCTGACCGGGCCGGAGGAGAACGCCGCCGCCCGCGGCACCGCGGCGGGCGGCGCGTAGAGCGCGTACCCGGCGGGCACGTTGTCGATGTAGAGGACCCGGCCGCAAGACCCCCAGTCCAGCAGCACGTTCGAGACCCAGGCCTCCTTCTCCAGCCCGGTCTCGCCGAACTCCTCGGCCTGCTCCCGGATGTGCGGCGCGAGTTCCCAGAACACGCAGCGACGGCACTTCGGGGGCAGGTGGTCGAGGTTGTCCAACGTGACGCCGACGACGCGACGCGACACCCTGACCTCCCGCGATTCCGCCAGAACCCACGCACGGCAGGTGGGGCTGCCGCAAGGATAAGCCGCCGCCAGGTTCCGCCGGAAGCACCTCGCCGTTCCCAGTGACACTCGAATTGGTGAGATGGGTTACCGTCGACCCGGTTTGTGCGAGGCGCCCGTTACACGAACCACCTCCGGACGCGATAGCACAGATAGACTCGCGCGACCGTCACCTAGCGGTTACAGGAGACGATCACTACAGCGCACACCCGATCCACGGAGCGCGGAATGTCCGATCACGGCAGCACCCCGACCGATCCGCAGCAGCCAGGCCCCCAGCAGGAGGCCGCGGTCCAGCAGGCAGGAGCGGCGCGCAACCTCGACGCGCACCGCGACCGCTACGCCCAGCGCACCGCAGGCATGACCGCTTCGGAGATCCGGGCACTGTTCGCCGTGGCGAGCCGCCCCGAGGTCGTCTCGCTGGCCGGGGGGATGCCGAACCTCGCCGCTCTGCCGCTGGATTCGCTGGCCACCGAGGTCGCCCGGCTCATCTCCGTCGACGGCCAGGCCGCCCTGCAGTACGGCTCCGCGCACGGCGTGCCGGAGCTGCGCGAGCAGATCTGCGAGATCATGGCCGCCGAGGGCATCACCGGCCACCCGGACGACGTCATGGTGACCGTCGGCTCCCAGATGGCGCTGGACATGGTCACCCGGTTGTTCTGCGACCCGGGCGACGTGGTGCTCGCCGAGGGACCGTCCTACGTCGGGGCGCTCGGCTCGTTCAGCGCCTACCAGGCGAAGGTCGTGCACGTCGCGATGGACGACGACGGGCTCCAGCCCGAAGCGCTGCGGCAGGCCATCGCCGAGGTGACCAGCCGCGGGGAGCGGATCAAGTTCCTCTACACCATCCCGAACTTCCACAACCCCGGCGGCGTGACCCTGGCCGTGGAGCGCCGGGCCGAGGTGCTGGAGATCTGCCGCCGGCACGACATCCTCGTGCTGGAGGACAACCCGTACGGCCTGCTCAGCTTCGACGGGCGGACCTACCCGGCGCTGCGCAGCATGGATCCGGACAACGTGGTCTACCTCGGCTCGTTCTCCAAGACCTTCGCCTCCGGCCTGCGCGTCGGCTGGGTGCTCGCCCCGCACGCGGTGCGGGAGAAGCTGGTGCTCGCGGCCGAGTCGGCGACGCTGTGCCCGCCCACGCTGAACCAGATGATCGTGTCCCGCTACCTGAGCACGCACGACTGGAAGGGCCAGATCAAGACCTTCCGCGAGCAGTACCGGGAGCGGCGCGACGCGATGCTCGGCGCGTTGGAGCAGCACATGCCGGAGGGCTGCAGCTGGACCAAGCCGGACGGCGGGTTCTACGTCTGGCTGACCGCGCCGGAGGGCGTGGACACCAAGGCGATGCTGCCGCGGGCGGTGACCCAGCGCGTCGCCTACGCCTCGGGAACCGGGTTCTACGCTGATGCGCTGGGCTCCCGGCAGATGCGGTTGTCCTACTGCTACCCGACGCCGGAGCGGATCCGGGAGGGCGTGCGCAGGCTGGCGAACACGCTCACCGACGAGATGGAGCTGGTGCGGACCTTCGGCAGCGTGCCGCAGCGCGCGGTGTCCGGGCCCGAGGCTCCGTCCCCGGACACGGCGTAACCTCGTTCCTGCCGCACGATTCGATCGGTCCACTGCGCACCTGGTGCGCAGTGGACTCTTACTTTCAGGGGTGTTCGACTAGTGTCCGATCGTTGGGTCGCCGTGCTGTCCGGTGGGCTGTCGCACGAGCGAGATGTGTCGCTGCGCTCCGGGCGGCGGCTGTCCACCGCGCTTCGCTCCGTGGGGATGACCGTGGGGGAGTGGGACGCCGATTCCCGTCTGCTGTCGCGAATCCAGGACGAGCGCCCGGACGCCGTCGTCATCGCGCTGCACGGCGGTGAGGGCGAGAACGGCTCGGTGCAATCCGTCCTCGACATGCTCGGTGTCCCCTACGTGGGCACCGACCCGCGCGCCTGCCGCCGGGCGTGGGACAAGCCGACCGCCAAGGCCGAACTCGCTCGCGCGGGGCTGAGCACGCCGGACTGGGTCGTGCTGCCGCACGCCACCTTCCGCGAGCTCGGAGCGCAGTCCGTGCTGGACGCCCTGGTCGCCAAGCTCGGGCTTCCGCTGATGCTCAAGCCGGACCAGGGCGGCTCGGCCCTGGGGGCCCGGGTGGTCCGGGACGCCTCCGAGCTGCCCTCGGCGATGGTGGGCGCGCTGGCCTACGGCGACACGGTGCTGGTGGAGCAGTTCATCGAGGGGGTCGAGGTGGCGGTGAGCGTGGTCGACACCGCCGAGGGCCCGGAAGCGCTGCCCGCGGTGCGCATCGAGGCGGCGAACGGGGTCTACGACTACACCGCCCGCTACACCGCCGGGCTCGCCAGCTTCCAGGCTCCCGCCGATCTCGCGCCGGACGTCGCGGAACGGGCAGGGGCGCTGGCCGTGTCCGCGCACCGGCTCCTCGGACTGCGCGACGTCTCCCGGACCGACGCGATCATCGATCGGCACGGGGTGGCGCACTTCCTGGAGGTGAACGTCTCGCCGGGACTGACCGAGACCTCGCTGTTCCCGATGGCGGTGGAGGCGGCAGGCCGCTCGCTCGGCGAGGTGTTCGCCGGACTGGTGGAGAAGGCGATCGCCCGCGGCCGCTGAGCGCGGTGGCGCGGTTCGCCGTGTTTCACGTGAAACGACAGAACGAAAGAAGATGAGCCGCCGATGTCCGTCATCGGCGGCTCTATTTCTGACTCAGAACGCTTGGCTCACCTGCTCGCGCCGAGGCGCACCGAAAGGGGCGAAACGGGCGAATCGAAGATCGTCACCGTGACGAAAGGCGCTGGTGTCATCCTTCGCCGAGTTCACGGAGCTTCTCGGCATCTTCGGGCAACAACAGCTCCGCCAACCGCTCAAGATCGTCGACCGAGCCGAACTCGACGACGATCCGTCCCTTCCGCTTGCCGAGATCGACCTTCACCTTCGTGTCGAAGCGGTCGGACAGCTTCTCGGCGAGCCCCTGGAGACCGGGGGCCTGGAGCTGCTTGCGCGGCGCGGCCTTCGGCTTCGCCGGAGCCTCACCCTTCTTGAGGGTCACCGCCTCCTCCGTCGCCCGCACGGAGAGCCCCTCGGCGACGATCCGGGAGGCGAGCTCCTCCTGACCGCCCGCGTCGTCCAACGCCAGCAGCGCCCGAGCATGCCCGGCCGAGAGCACCCCGGCCGCCACCCGCCGCTGCACCGGCATCGGCAGCCGCAGCAGCCGGATCGTGTTGGTGATGACCGGTCGGCTGCGGCCGATCCGCTCCGCCAGTTCGTCGTGGGTCACGTCGAACTCGTCGAGCAGCTGCTGGTAGGCCGCCGCCTCTTCGAGCGGGTTCAGCTGCACGCGGTGGATGTTCTCCAGCAGCGCGTCCCGCAGCAGCGCGTCATCGTGCGTCTCCCGGACGATCGCCGGGATGACCTCCAGGCCGGCCCGCTGCGAAGCGCGCCACCGGCGCTCGCCCATGATGAGTTCGAACTGGTCCGGCTCGACCTCGCGCACCACGATGGGCTGCATCAGGCCGAACTCGCGGATCGAGTGCGCCAGCTCGGACAGCGCGTCCTCGTCGAAGACCTGCCGGGGCTGCCGCGGATTCGGCGTGATGGAGGCCGTGACGATCTCGCGGTAGGTCGCACCCGCCACGCTGCCGCCGCTCGTTTCACGTGAAACAGGCGCGCTCGCCCCGTCCCCGGGCGCGGGGGAGGGGGAAGGAGAGGGAGAGGGAGGCGAGCTGAAACCGGAGCCGCGCACCGCCACGCCGGTGGCGGGGCCTGCCTCCGCGGGAGGACCGCTCGGGATCAACGCCGCGAGACCGCGCCCCAGACCACCTTTGCGTTCGGTCATGCCGTCTTCCTCTCCACACCCCGCTCGGCGATCTCCCTCGCCGCATCCAGGTAGCTCATCGAACCCCGCGAACCGGGATCGTAGTTCAGCACCGTCTTGCCGAACCCCGGCGCTTCGGAGATCTTCACGCTGCGCGGGATGACCGTCCGCAGCGTCAACTCGCCGAAGTGACCGCGCACCTCGTTGGTCACCTGGTCCGCCAGCTTGGTGCGACCGTCGTACATCGTGAGCAGGATGGTCGACACCCACAGCGCCGGGTTCAAGTGCGCCTGCACCAGCTCGATGTTGCGGAGCAACTGGCCGAGCCCCTCCAGCGCGTAGTACTCGCACTGGATCGGGATCAGCACCTCGTGCGCGGCGACCATCGCGTTCACCGTGAGCAGACCCAGCGAGGGCGGGCAGTCGATGAAGACGTAGTCGGGGGCGATCTGCTCGATCGCCTCGGACTTCAGCGCCTCCTTCAGCCGCCCTTCCCGGGCGACCATCGACACCAGCTCGATCTCCGATCCGGCCAGGTCGAGCGTCGCAGGCACGCAGTAGAGGTTCGGCGATTCGGTGCTCGGTGCCGCCGCATCGGCGATGTTGATCTCGCCGAGCAGTACCTCGTACACCGAGGGGACACCGGAGCGGTGGTCCACGCCCAGCGCCGTGCTCGCGTTCCCCTGCGGGTCCAGGTCGATGACGAGCACCTTGAGCCCCTGGACCGCGAGGCCCGCGGCGAGGTTCACCGTGCTCGTCGTCTTGCCCACGCCGCCCTTCTGGTTGGCGACGGTGAGGATGCGGCGCCGGTCCGGGCGGGGGAGTTGCATCGTCTCCGGGTGCAGCACCCGGGTGGCGCGCTGCGCCTCTTCCATGATCGGAGTCCAGCCGACGCCATCCGCGGGAAAGTTCTCGTTGCCCGCCTGCTCGTCGGCTCCCGACGGGAAGCGCATGGAACCCATTACGCGGCCCCTCGTTTCACGTGAAACACGCCCTGCTCCGTTCGACTCCGTCACCGTTCACGATCCTTCCTCGCTCTCCGGCCGCCGTCACGACGCCGACCGGGCGCTTTCTGCGAGACCCGCTCCACGACGACCACCGTCGTCGGCACGTCGAGCACGTCGTCGCCACACGACATCACTTCACCGCGACTGCCACCCGCCGCTTGCACGGCGGCCGCATCGCGGTCCAGTTCCTCCGCAGCGGTCGACCCCTTCAACGCGAGCAACCGCCCTCCCGGGCGGAGCAGGGGGAGGCACCACGCGGCGAGGCGCTCCATCGGTGCCACGGCGCGCGCGGTGACCACGTCCTGATCGGCGAGCCGATCGCGCACGGGGCCTTCCTCGGCACGCCCACGCACCACCTCTGCGGAGAGATCCAGCTCTTCGATGACTTCCCGCAGCCACGCCACTCGTCGGGCCATCGGCTCCAGCAGAACCAGCTCGACATCGGGGCGGACGATCGCCAGCGGGATGCCCGGTAAACCTGCCCCAGAGCCTACGTCCACGGCACGGCAATTCGGTGGCAGCAACTCCGCGAGGACCGCGGAGTTCAGCAGATGGCGTTCCCAGATCCGCCCCAGCTCCCGAGGGCCGATCAATCCCCGGTGCACGCCTTGCTCGGCGAGCAGCTCGGCGAACCGCTCCGCTCGCGGAAGGCGATCACCGAAGACCGCCTGCGCGGCCGCCGGAACCGGGATCGGATCATCTCCTGCTGCGATCACAGTCTTCCACCCTGCTGTCGTCGTTTCACGTGAAACGGGGCGCGTCCGCCAAGTCGGTACGGAGTTGTTTCACGTGAAACGCGCTCGAACGGCAGCGCTCGGTTTCACGTGGAACATCGGCTCGGAACACGGGGTCCGCGCGGCCCGGTTCATCATCTCAGTCCGAAGTCGGTCTTGCTCCCGCGCCTGGTTTCACGTGGAACGCGCCGGGGGCGGTTTCACGTGAAACCAGCCGCGAACACGAAGGTGCCCGGCCGGAACCTCCCGGCCGGGCACCTTGATTCACCATCCCGCCATCGCGACGGGGGAGGGGTCAGCTCTTGAAGACGACGACCTTGCGGTTCGGCTCCTCGCCCTCGCTCTCGCTGTGGACACCGTCCACGGCCGCCACGGCGTCGTGAACGATCTTCCGCTCGAACGGCGTCATCGGCCGGAGCCGGGTCTCCTCGCCGGACTTCAGCACGTCCTCCGCCGTGGTCCGGCCGAGCGTGCTGAGCTCCTCGCGGCGACCGGCGCGCCAGCCCGCGACGTCCAGCATCAGCCGGCTGCGGACTCCGGTGTCCTGCTGCACCGCGAGCCGGGTCAGCTCCTGCAGCGCTTCGAGCACCTGGCCGCGGGAGCCCACCAGCTTCTCCAGGTCGCCGCCGCCATCGATGCTCACCACCGCACGGCCCGCCTCGACGTCGAGGTCGATGTCGCCGTCGTAGTCGAGCAGGTCCAGCAGCCGCTCCAGGTAGTCACCGGCCACGTCGCCCTCCTGGACGAGCAGGGTCTCGGTGTTGCTGCGCTCCTGCTCGGCCTTGGGCTCGACCTCCGCCGACTCTTCGACCTCGGTCGGCTCCTGCACGGTCTCAGACACTGGGCGTCTCCTCTCCAGGGGTACGCGACGCGGTCAGCGGGACTCACCCGGTCGCTCGTCGCGGGAACGGTCTTCGTGCACCCCGGGGGCATCACCGGGTTGGTCGGTGTCGGCCGAGTCGACGGGGGAGCGCTCCTCGGTCGCGTGCTGGCGAGCGGCGTCCTCGGGCTCCACCGAGCTCGGCGCCACCTCGATCGCGGGCTGGTCCGCGCCGGGGGTGCGGGCGGTGACGACCGCGGTGCTGTCGACGACCGTCGCGGCGCTCGCCGACTCGGCCTCCTCGCGGTCGATCCGGCTGTAGACGACACGCTGCTGCGCCAGGGTCCAGAAGTTGTTGGCCAGCCAGTAGAGCAAGATCGCCAGCGGCAGGAACGGGCCACCGATGATGGCGAACAGCGGGAAGATCCACAAGACCATCCGGTTCATCACCGCGGTCTGGGGGTTCGCGGCCGCCTCGGCCGTCTGTCGCTGCACCGAGTGGCGCGAGGTGAAGTGGGTGGCGATCGCGGCGGCGATCATCAACGGCACGCCGACCGCGATCATCGACATCCGGTCGGTGCCGAAAGAGGCGAGCACCTCGGGCGCCTGGCTGATCGTGTTGGAGAGCTTCGCCCCGAACAGGTCGGCGGCGACGAAGGACTGCACGTCCTCCGGCCCGAACACGAAGTTCGAGGGCGCTCCGGGGTGGAATCCGTTGAGCACGTGGAACAGCCCGAAGAACACCGGCACCTGGACCAGCATCGGCAGGCAGCCGGAGATCGGGTTGAAGCCCTGCTCCTGCTGGAGCTTCTGCATCTCCTGCGCGAGCCGCTGCTTGTCGTGGCCGTGCTTCTCCTGCAACGCCCGGACCTGCGGGGCGAACTCCTGCATCTTCTTCATCGACCGCACCTGGTGCACGAACGGCTTGAACAGCAGCGCGCGCAGCGTGAAGACGAGGAACACCACCGAGAGGGCCCAGGCGGTGCCGCTCGCCGGGTCCAGGACGAAGCCGAAGACCTCGTGCCAGAACCACAGGATCGCCGAGACCGGGTAGTTGATGAAGTCGAGCACTAGTCCTCCGCGGGGGATCGGGGCGCTGCACCCGGCTCGGCCTCGGGTCCGCCGTCGCGGTCCCGCCGGGGTGGGACGAAGTCGAGCCCGCCGGGATGCCAGGGGCCGCAGCGCAGCAGGCGCCGCAGGGCGAGCCAGCCGCCGCGGAACGCGCCGTGCACCGTCAGCGCCTCAACCGCATAGGTGCTGCAACTCGGGTAGAAGCGGCAGGTGGGCGGGAGCAGCGGGGAGATGATCTTCCGGTACACGTGCACCGGGAGCAGCAGCACCCACGCGAGCGGACTGGGCCGCGCCGATGCGCCGTGGTCGTGCGTGTCCGACATCCCGGGCCTCCGCCTGTCATCCAGATCCCGTCACCGGGCCACCGGGCCGCGCCAGGCGCAGCTTCCGCAACGCCGCGTCGAGGTCCGATCCGAGATCGCGGCTGGAGGCGCTCGCGGCCGGGGGGAGTGCGCGCACCACCACCAGTGTGCCAGTGGGCAGCAGGTCGAGGCGGTCGCGCACCAGGTGCCGGAGGCGCCGGGTCACGCGGTGCCGGAGGACAGCGTTGCCCACGGCCTTGCTCACGACAAAACCCACGCGGGCCGGTTCACCGGATTCCCGAGTGGGTTCGAGGCCCGAGGACGCGCGCGCGACCTCGGCTGAGCTGCCGGCCGCAGGCTCCTGCTGAGCGGTGCCGGGCGTCGAGCGCCCAGCACCGGTAGCGGCGTCCCCGGCCAGAGGCCGGGTCGCCGCGTTCGGCATCAGCAGGTGCACCACCAGACGGGTGCGTCCCGCACGGCGGCCGCGACGGACCGCCAGCCGGAATTCCTGGCTCGACGTCAGCCGGGCGGCCGCGGGTAGCACTGGCCGGTGATCAGGCCGTCAGCGAGGCACGGCCCCTACGGCGACGCGCGGTCACGATGGCGCGGCCGGCGCGGGTACGCATGCGCAGCCGGAACCCGTGCTTGCGGGCGCGGCGGCGGTTGTTCGGCTGGAAGGTGCGCTTGCCCTTGCTCACGGTGGATCTCCCCGTTACTTCTGGCCCGTTCGGAACGGGCGCGGTGCTCGGCCCGATGGCTCGGTCAAGGTGTCCCCGCCCGCCGTGGCGGCCATCGTGTCGAGCTCACCCCGAACGGGGGGCGTCCGCGCGCGGGAACACCGGGTGGTGCTCCGCGCACTGCGCCGGGAGATCTCGCGAAATCCAAGCGCGGCGACATTCCCGCTCGTGCGGCGGGGGACTGCACGAGGCTACGCTGCCGCTCCTCCTGCGTGGTCACCGGGGGTGCCCGGCGGGCCCGGCACGCCCGGGACCACCCGTCTTGTGAGGTGATCTCGACCTTGTTAGGTTGTCCCTCCTGCGATGCGCGCCCGGTGGTGTGGGAGCCGCCGGTCCAGTGCGCCGCCTGGGAGCCGTGACCACTCGGCGGGCAGGGAACCACCTGGATCGCGGGCACCGGCAGGGCCCCAGGGGGGATGTCCGAGGTCCGCTGCCGTACCTTCATGCACAGTTGTGGATAACTCTGTGGACACCTGTCCCGGGCGTTCGCGGAGGGAGTTCATCATCACCCCGCGCCGGCGATGACGCACTGCACAAGGTGTGGGAATCCCGGTGCGGGTGACGTGCCGGTGAGGGGAGCGCAGGGGTGTCCGACCATCAAACCGAGCTTGGTCGGGTCTGGGACGAAGTCGTGCTGGAGCTGTCCTCCGGCACGCTCTCGCCGCAACAACGCGCGTGGATGCGCGTGACCCGGCCGATCGGCCTGCTGGATGGTACGGCACTGCTCGCCGCGCCCAGTGATTTCGCCAAGGAAGCGATCGAACGAGCGCTGCGCGAGCCGATCACCGAGGCGCTGTCCCGCCGCCTGGGCCGGGAGGTCTCCCTGGCGGTCAAGGTCGACACCGCGGTCCCCGCGCCGACCCGCCCGCTGGCCGCTCCCGAAGCCCGGCCGGAACCCCAGGTGCGCACCGGCTCCCCTGGGCGCCCGGGCACCCCGTCCCGTCCGGAGACCGAGCGGCCCGCGGGTTACGGCATCGCCTACGAATCCTCCCCCTACATCGCGGCCGGTCCGCCGAGCTACCCGGCGCCGTCGCGGCGCCCGGAGGCGTTCGGCGGTCCGGCGCACCCGAGCGGTGCGCTGCCGGAGGAGCAGGGCGGCCAGTATCCGGCCGCCCCGTACTCCTACTCCGGCGGCGCGCAGTACGCCGCGGAGAGCTCCTACTCCGGCGAGACGCAGTACTCCTCCCCGAACGCGCAGTACCCGGCAGCCGAGAACGGCGCCGAGGCGCAGCCCGAGCCGGACCGGTACGCCGAGCAGCAGTGGCCGACGGCCCACGACTCCGCCGCCGACCACGACGAGGCCGACGTCGAGGAGGACTCCGAGCCGGAGGAAACGGTCCCGACCGAGTGGCCGACCTTCGGCCGCGGTCACCACGTCGAGCAGCACCCGCCGGGCCAGCCGTTCACCGCGCCGAAGCACGCCCCACCGACCTCGCAGACCAGGCTGAACGCGAAGTACACCTTCGACACCTTCGTCATCGGAGCCTCGAACCGGTTCGCGCACGCGGCCGCGGTGGCCGCTGCCGAGGCGCCGGCGCGCGCCTACAACCCGCTGTTCATCTGGGGCGAGTCCGGACTAGGCAAGACGCACCTGCTGCACGCGGTCGGGCATTACACGCAGCGGTTGTTCCCCGGGATGCGGGTGCGCTACGTGTCCACCGAGGAGTTCACGAACGACTTCATCAACTCGCTGCGCGACGACCGGCAGGTGGCGTTCCAGCGCCGGTACCGCGACGTGGACGTGCTGCTGGTCGATGACATCCAGTTCCTGGAGGGCAAGGAAGGAACCCAGGAGGAGTTCTTCCACACCTTCAACACGCTGCACAATTCCAACAAGCAGATCGTGGTGTCCTCGGACCGCCCGCCGAAGGGCCTGCGCACCCTGGAGGACCGGCTGCGCACCCGCTTCGAGTGGGGACTGATCACCGACATCCAGCCGCCCGAGCTGGAAACGCGGATCGCGATCCTGCGCAAGAAGGCCGCTCAGGACCGGATGGCCGCGCCGGCGGAGGTGCTGGAGTTCATCGCCGCCCGCATCGAGCGCAACATCCGCGAGCTGGAGGGCGCGCTGATCCGGGTGACGGCGTTCGCCTCGCTCAACCGGCAGCCGGTGGACGTGCAGCTGGCGGAGATCGTGCTGCGGGACCTCATCCCGGACTCGCAGACGCCGGAGATCACCGCGCCGACGATCATGGGAGTGACCGCGGAGTACTTCGCGGTCACGATCGACGACCTGTGCGGGCCGGGGAAGACGAAGGCGCTCGCCCAGGCCCGGCAGATCGCGATGTACCTGTGCCGGGAGCTCACCGACTCCTCGCTGCCCAAGATCGGTCAGAGCTTCGGCGGCCGGGACCACACGACGGTGATGCACGCCGACAAGAAGATTCGCAAGGAGATGGCGGAGCGGCGCCGGGTCTACGACCAGGTGCAGGAGCTGACCTCCCGGATCAAGCAGCAGTCCCGGGCCTGAGCCGTTCCGCTCGCTGTCCGCTCCCGGCCAGCGCTGGTGTCTTCCCTGGTCAGAGCTTTGCAGGTCGATCGCGGCTCGCCCGCGGAGTCCGCCCTTGGTCGCGCTGAGCGGTACTGGGAGCTGTTATTACCCAGCCGTCGGTGACGAATGCTTCTACCTGCGCGGACCTGGGCCGCTGAGGTCCGGCCAGGAGCTCTGGCGCCCCCCGCGCACTCCGGCCGCACCCGGCACCTTTCTGCCTCACCCCCTGAGCCCGGCCGCACCAGGCCGCCAGAAAGCCGTCGCGCGTTCACCCGGCCCCCTCACCCCGGCCACCGCGTCCCGAAGCGGGGCGTCCCGAAGCCGGGAGTCCCGAGCCTTGGGGCGTCCCGAAGCCGGGCGTCCCGAAGCCGGGCACGGCGGAGCGGACCGGGACGCGCAGCGGGGGCCGGAACCCCAGCCCGTTCCGCCGCACCTTTCTGCTGCGCCCGCTGAACGCTCCCGGTGGCCCCCCGGAGAAACATCCGGAGCACCGGATCCCGGCCTCGACCGCTCGGGGCCGGCTCTGGTCCGGCTCCGCGACGGTCGTTCCGCGCCAGATTTTCGGCCGCAGGGCGAACAGGTGATCGCAGAGCGCACGAAACGCGCCCGGGTTCGCGGCCGACGGCCTCCGACGCGCCCGAACTTTTCTGCACCGGGGGCGTGGTCTTGCCCTCACACCCCGGCAGAAAAGCCGCCGAAGCCCCGAGCTGTCCACAGCCCGGCCGTCCCCAGGCGCGAGCTGGAGTTTTCCCCAATTCATGCACAGGCTGTGCACAACGATCCCCACCTTGCCCACAGGCAGCACCCGAGTTGGCCACAGGAAACCCACAGATCCACCCACACCCCGATCGGTGGAGGGGCTCGAAGCGCGGTTCATCCGCAGGGGCTGGGTACAACTGGGGTCTCAGCTGTGGATGGAGATGTGGACAACACGGCCCGAATGTGGACAACTTCGGGCGAGGCAGAAGTTGTCCACGACCCGTTCAGACCATCCACCGGTTGCCCCCAGGTCCCATCCACAGGTGTGCACACCCGATGAGCTGCCAAAACAAGGGTTGTCCCCACAACCCACAACCGTTACTACTACTGCTCTCTTTCTTTTCTTTTGAATGAAGAAAAGAACAAGAGAAGGGGCGGTGGACAAGTGGACAACTCGGCGCCCGCCGGGCCCCGAGGCCGATCCGGCAGCCAGGACCCGGATGCGGCGATCACGTCGAACGCTCTACGGTGGAACTCCCGCGACGGTCGCCGGAATCAGGAGCTCCGAGTTCCTGGCGCCTCGCGGGACGAGTTCCGGCGCACCCCGAGCCAGGTGCTCGACCGCCCCGCGGCCGCACCCCGGGTGCTCGCGGCGGACCTCCCGACCTCCGACAGCCCTGTTCGACAGCACTCCCGGAAGCTGACCGACCGCGTCAGCGGCGTTCTCCCCGGAACCCGGCCTCGGCCGAAACCGAAAGGACATCGATGAAGATCCGCGTGGAACGTGATGGTCTTGCCGACGCCGTCGCCTGGGTCGCGCGCAGCCTGCCGTCGCGCCCGCCGGTGCCGGTGCTGGGCGGGGTGCTCCTGGACGCCAGTTCCGGTGAGGCGCTCACCATCTCCGGTTTCGACTACGAGGTCTCCGCCCAGGTCACGACCGAGGCCTCCATCGATTCCACCGGCAAGACCCTGGTCTCCGGGCGGTTGCTGGCCGACATCACCAAGTCGCTGCCGAACCGGCCGGTCGAGATCACCGTGGACGGCACCCGGGTGACGATCACCTGCGGGAGCTCCCGGTTCAGCCTGCCGACGATGCCGGTCGAGGACTACCCCGAACTGCCCTCCATGCCGGAGCGCGCGGGCGCCGTCCCCGGTGACCTGTTCGCGGCCGCGGTCGCGCAGGTCGCTGTCGCCGCCGGCCGGGACGACACGCTGCCGATGCTCACCGGGGTGCGGATGGAGATCAACTCCGACCGGCTGACGATGGTGGCCACCGACCGCTTCCGGCTCGCGATGCGCGAGTTCACCTGGGAGCCGGACGAGTCGATCAACGACGCCGCGATCCTGGTCCCGGCCAAGACCCTCGCCGAGTCCGCGAAGACCCTCGGCGGCGCGGGCAGCAAGGTCGAGATCTCGCTGGCCTCCGGCGAGGGTCTGCTCGGCCTGTCCGGCACCACGCGCCGCAACACGTCCCGGCTGCTCGACGCGGAGTTCCCCAAGTACCGCCAGCTGCTGCCCTCGGAGACCGCGGTCACCGCGATCGTCGACGTGGCGCCGCTGGTCGAGGCGATCAAGCGCGTCTCGCTGGTCGCCGAGCGCGGCACCCAGGTCCGGTTGGAGTTCTCCGACTCCGGGCTGCGGCTGACCGCGGGCGGCGACGACGAGGGCAGCGCCGAGGAAGAGCTCCCGGTGGAGCTCGACGGCGATCCGCTGACCATCGCGTTCAACCCGGCGTACCTGCTCGACGGCCTGGGAGCGCTCAAGACCGACCGCGCCCAGATGTTGTTCACCACGTCCAACCGACCCGCGTTGCTCAAGCCGGTCGGGGAGGATGGTGAGGTGGTGGAGGGCTACCTCTACCTGCTGATGCCGGTGCGCCTGCCGGGTTGAGGCAGCCCCGGCGCCCGCCGCGATCCGCCCGGGTGCCGATCACGTGCGGCACCGGGCCGCGCCGGAACGGCTGGCCCGGGCAACAACCAGTGTCGAAGGGGAATATCCGGTGCAACTGGGACTTGTGGGTCTCGGCCGAATGGGCTTCAACATGCGCGAGCGGCTTCGCGCAGCCGGGCACGAGGTCATCGGCTACGACCGGAACCAGGAGGTCAGCGACGTCTCTTCCGTCGCCGACCTCGCCGGTGCGCTGAGCGGACCGCGGATCGTGTGGGTCATGGTCCCGCACGGCGAGCCCACCAAGCAGACCATCGCCGCGCTCGCGGAGGTGCTGTCCGAGGGCGATCTGGTGATCGAGGGCGGGAACTCCCGCTTCACCGAGGACCAGGCGAACGCGGCGCTGCTGGCCGAGCACGGCGTGAAGTACGTCGACGTCGGCGTGTCCGGCGGGGTGTGGGGCGCGACGAACGGCTACGGCCTGATGGCCGGCGGTGACACCGCCGACGTCGAGCGCGCGATGCCGATCTTCGACGCGCTGCGTCCGGAGGGGCCTCGCGAGGAGGGCTTCGCGCACGCGGGGCCGGTCGGCGCCGGGCACTACGCGAAGATGGTGCACAACGGCATCGAGTACGGCCTGATGCAGGCGTACGCCGAGGGCTTCGAGCTGCTGGCCGCCTCCGACGTGGTCACCGACGTGCCCGCGACGGTCAAGGCCTGGAGCCGGGGCACCGTGGTGCGCTCCTGGCTGCTGGACCTGCTGGTCCGCGCGCTGGACGACGACCCCGAGCTGCAGAAGCTGCGCGGTTACGTCTCCGACTCGGGCGAGGGCCGCTGGACGGTGGAGGAGTCGGTGCGCCACGCCGTGCCGACCCCGGTGATGACCGCGGCGCTGTTCGCGCGCTTCGCCTCCCGGCAGGACGACTCGCCCGCGATGAAGGCGGTCGCCGCGCTGCGCAACCAGTTCGGCGGGCACGCGGTGGAGACCAACGAGGGCTGAGCCGGGTCGCCGTGTCGACAAGGTGACATGTCGGTGAGGTGACTCCGCGCGGGGTCACCTCACCACGTGCCCGGCCGGCGGCCGGGTTCCGCGCGCGTCCTCGCTCGCGCGACCAGACCCCGTGGAGCGCTGTGTACGTCCGACATCTGCAAGTGACCGATTTCCGGTCGTGGCCGCAGGCCGACCTGACCTTCGAACCCGGGGCCAGCGTGCTGGTCGGGTCGAACGGCCAGGGCAAGACGAACCTGGTGGAAGCGCTGGGCTACGTCGCCACGCTCGGATCCCACCGGGTGTCCGGCGACGCGCCGCTGGTGCGCTACGGCGCGCAGCGCGCCTACGTCCGGGCGGCGGTGGTCAACTCCGGCCGGGAGCTGCTGGTCGACTTGGAGATCACGCCGGGCAAGTCGAACCGGGCCCGGATCAACCGCGGCGCCCCGGGGAAGCCGCGCGAGGTGCTCGGGATCCTGCGCACGGTGCTGTTCGCCCCGGAGGACCTGGCGATCGTGCGCGGGGACCCGGGGGAGCGGCGGCGGTTCCTGGACGACCTGCTGGTCACGCGGGCACCGCGCTACGCGGGGGTGCGCTCCGATTACGAGCGGGTGCTGCGCCAGCGCAGCGCGCTGCTGAAGTCGGCGGGCGCGGCGCGCCGGGGCGGTCCCGCCGCCGACCTGCGCACCCTGGAGGTCTGGGACGGCCACCTCGCCCGGCACGGTGCCGACCTGCTGGCCGGGCGCCTGGACCTGGTCGCCGATCTTGCCCCGCACGTGACCAGCGCTTATGCCAGCGTGGCCGAGACCGGGACGGACAGCGCTCCCGCCGGCCGGGTGGCCGACGCGCACTACCGCAGCAGCCTCGGCGACTCGATGCCCGCGGACTACGGCGTGCCGCTGGGCGCGCGCGCCGACCGGGAGGTGCTGGAGTCCGCGCTGCTCGCGGAGCTGGAGCGGGTGCGCGGGCAGGAGCTCGAGCGGGGCGTCTCACTGGTCGGGCCGCACCGCGACGACCTGGACCTGGTGCTCGGCGAGCTGCCCGCGAAGGGTTACGCGAGCCACGGCGAATCGTGGTCCTTCGTGCTGGCGTTGCGGCTGGCCTCGTACCGACTGCTCGCCGAGGATGGCGCGGAGCCGGTGCTGATCCTCGACGACGTGTTCGCCGAGCTGGACCGGCGGCGCCGGTCGCGGCTCGCGGAGCTGGTGTCCGGGGCCGAGCAGGTGCTGGTGACGGCGGCGGTGGGGGAGGACGTTCCCGAGGAGCTCGCCGGAACCCGCTTCGACGTCCGCGACGGGGAGGTGCGCCGTGTCGAGTGAGCGGCAGCGCGGAGCGGCCCGGACCGGGGGAACACGCAGGGTGAGTGAGTTCCCCCCAGAGTTACCCACAACTGGGGATAAGGCTGTGGATGGTGTGGATAACTCGATGACAACGGGCGAGCAAGGTGGTGCCGCGACGCCCGCCGCGGTCGGGTCCGACGGCGCCGAGCTGCGCGGATCCGATCTGGCGCGGGCCGCGCTGGCGGCCGCCAAGGAGAAGTCGAAGACCCAGCGCCGGTCCCGGCGCAGCGTGCTCGGCTCCGGTGGTGGCCGACGGCGTCGCCGCTGGTCGGGGCCGGGCGCGGACGAGCGCGACCCGCAGCCGCTGGGCAGGCTCGCTTCCCGGATCGCGGCCGACCGGGGCTGGACCGACCGGCTCTCCGGCGGGCAGGTCTTCGCCCGCTGGACGGGTCTGGTCGGTGGGGACATCGCCGAGCACACCAAGCCGGTCGCGCTCTCGGACGGTGAGCTGACCGTGCAGGCCGAGTCGACGGCCTGGGCCACTCAGCTGCGGTTGTTGCAGCGCCAGATCCTGCAGCGCATCGCCGACGGGGTGGGCAAGGGCGTGGTCCGCAAGATCAAGGTGCAGGGTCCGGCGGCGCCGAGCTGGCGGCACGGCCCGCGCACGGTGAAGGGGCGCGGACCCCGGGACACCTACGGCTGAGCCGACGCTCGCGCGAGCCCGCGCAGGAGCCGTCCGGATGCGCTCGCGGGTCTCGGATGGTGTCCCGATCCGAGTTCTCGGCTCTGCGAGGAATTCAGGGGTGTCCTTGCCGCACTCCTGTCGGGGACACCCAGTAGAATCATCGGGTGGGTGCGGCGTCGTCGCGTCGCCCGACGCCCGGCCCGCACGCCCGCACCGCCGTTCGCGACCGTGCGCCGGGCCGGATGCCGAGCCGCGCCCGCTGTGGTGGGTGCCCGCGCGCGGGTACCGAAGCGACCGCTGGAGGCGGTCGGCCACCCGACACACTGCCGGTTCGAGGAGACACCGAGGCCCGTGGCATCGAAGAAGAACGAATACAGCGCGTCGTCCATCACCGTGCTTGAGGGCTTGGAAGCCGTCCGCAAGCGTCCCGGCATGTACATCGGTTCCACCGGTGAGCGCGGCCTGCACCACCTCGTGTGGGAGGTGGTGGACAACTCCGTCGACGAGGCGATGGCGGGTTACGCGACGACCGTCGAGGTGACGCTGCTGGCGGACGGCGGCGTGCGCGTCACCGACGACGGCCGCGGCATTCCGGTGGACATGCACCCGGTCGAGAAGAAGCCGACCCTGGAGGTCGTGCTCACCGTGCTGCACGCGGGCGGCAAGTTCGGGGGCGACTCGTACGCGGTCTCCGGTGGTCTGCACGGCGTCGGCGTCTCCGTCGTGAACGCGCTCTCGTCCGCGCTGGAAGCGGAGATCTACCGCGACGGCAGCGTGTGGCGCCAGCGCTACGAGGATTCCAAGCCGGTCAGCGACGTGAAGAAGGGCGAGGGGACCAAGCGCAACGGCACCTCGATCACCTTCTGGGCCGACCCGGCCATCTTCGAGACCACCCGCTACAACGCGGAGACGGTGTCGCGGCGCCTGCAGGAGATGGCGTTCCTGAACAAGGGGCTGACCATCGTGCTGCGCGACGAGCGCATCGCCGAGGAGGACGAGTCCGGCGAGGACGCGGGCGGCCAGGCGGCTCGCGCCTCGGAGCGGACCTTCCACTACCCGGGCGGGCTGGAGGACTTCGTCAAGCACATCAACGCGACGAAGGAGCCGATCCACAAGAAGGCCGTCGCGTTCAGCGCCTCCGGCACCGGGGTCGAGGTCGAGGTCGCGATGCAGTGGAACTCCGGCTACAACCAGTCGGTCTACACCTTCGCGAACACGATCAACACGCACGAGGGCGGCACCCACGAGGAGGGCTTCCGCTCGGCGCTGACCCGCGTGGTGAACGCCTACGCGAAGGAGAAGAAGCTCCTCAAGGAGAAGGACGGCAGCCTCACCGGCGACGACGTCCGCGAGGGCCTCGCCGCGATCGTGTCGGTCAAGGTCCGCGAGCCGCAGTTCGAGGGGCAGACGAAGACCAAGCTGGGCAACACCGAGGTCAAGTCGTTCGTGCAGACGGCGTCCTTCGAGTGGCTCAACGACTGGTTCGAGCGCAACCCCGCCGACGCCAAGACGATCATCAACAAGGCGGTCGGCTCGGCGCAGGCGCGGATGGCGGCGCGCCGCGCGAAGGAGCTGGTCCGGCGCAAGAGCGCGATGGACATCGGCGGCCTGCCCGGCAAGCTCAAGGACTGCCAGTCCAACCAGCCCGAGGAGTGCGAGCTCTACATCGTGGAGGGCGACTCGGCGGGCGGCTCGGCCAAGGACGGCCGGGAGTCGCGGTTCCAGGCGATCCTGCCGATCCGAGGCAAGATCATCAACGTGGAGAAGGCGCGGATCGACAAGGTCCTCAAGAACAACGAGGTCCAGTCCATCATCACCGCCCTGGGCACCGGCATCCACGACGAGTTCGACCTGTCCAAGCTGCGGTACCACAAGATCGTGCTGATGGCCGACGCCGACGTGGACGGCCAGCACATCCGCACCCTGCTGCTGACCCTGCTGTTCCGGTTCATGCGCCCGCTGATCGAGAACGGGCACGTCTACTTGGCGCGCCCGCCGCTCTACAAGATCAAGTGGCCGCGCTCGGAGCCGGAGTTCGCCTACTCCGACCGCGAGCGCGACGGGCTGCTGGAGGCGGGCGCGGCCGCGGGGCGCAAGCTGCCGAAGGACGACGGCATCCAGCGCTACAAGGGCCTCGGCGAGATGAACCCGCAGGAGCTGTGGGAGACGACGATGGACCCGGACACCCGGCTGCTGATGCAGGTCTCGCTGGACGACGCCGCGACGGCCGACGAGCTGTTCAGCGTGCTCATGGGCGAGGACGTCGAAGCGCGCCGCTCGTTCATCGTGCGCAACGCCAAGGACGTCGGCTTCCTCGACGTCTGATCGCCCCGGCAGATCGACGCCGCATCCAGACCAACCACCTGCCGGGCCGGCTCGCCGACCCGGTGTGAACCAGAAGGACTGGCATGACTGAGACGCTGCCTCCGGAGGGCGGCCGGACCGAACCGGTCGACATCCAGCAGGAGATGCAGAACTCCTACATCAACTACGCGATGAGCGTCATCGTCGCGCGTGCCCTGCCGGACGTCCGGGACGGTCTCAAGCCGGTGCACCGCCGCGTCCTGTACGCGATGTACGACTCCGGCTTCCGGCCGGATCGCGGTTACGTGAAGTGCTCCCGCGTCGTCGGCGAGGTGATGGGCAACTACCACCCGCACGGCGACTCGGCGATCTACGACACGCTGGTGCGGCTGGCCCAGCCGTGGGCGATGCGCCACCCGCTCATCGACGGGCAGGGCAACTTCGGCTCCCCGGGTAACGACCCGGCGGCGGCGATGCGCTACACCGAGTCGCGGTTGAAGCCGTTGGCGATGCACATGCTCGCCGACATCGAAGAGGACACCGTCGACTTCTCCGACAACTACGACGGTCGGACCCAGGAGCCGGACGTGCTCCCGGCGCGCATCCCGAACCTGCTGGTCAACGGCGGCAGCGGGATCGCGGTCGGGATGGCGACGAACATCCCGCCGCACAACCTGCGGGAAGTCGCCGACGGCGTGGTCTACCTGCTGGAGAACCCCGAGGTCGACGACGAGACCCTGCTCGAGGAGCTGATCCAGCGGATCAAGGGGCCGGACTTCCCGACCAAGGCGCTCATCCTCGGCACCAGCGCCATCGCGGAGGCCCACCGCACCGGCCGCGGCTCCATCAAGATGCGCTCGGTGGTCTCCGTGGAGGAGGACGCGAAGGGGCGCACCTCGCTGGTCGTCACCGAGCTGCCGTACCAGGTCAACCCGGACAACCTGATCGAGAACATCGCGGCGATGCACCGCGATGGCAAGATCACCGGGATCTCGGACATCGCCGACGAGTCGAACAGCCGTCGCGGGATGCGCATCGTCATCACCCTGAAGCGGGACGCGATCCCCAAGGTGGTGCTCAACAACCTCTACAAGCACACCCAGCTGCAGACCACCTTCGGCGTGAACATGCTGGCCCTGGTCGAGGGCGTGCCCCGCACGCTGCGCGTCGACCAGGTGATCCGGTACTACGTCAACCACCAGGTCGAGGTCATCGTCCGGCGCACCCGGTTCCGGCTGCGCAAGGCCGAGGAGCGCGCCCACGTGCTGCGCGGCCTGGTCAAGGCGCTGGACGCGCTGGACGCGGTGATCGCGCTGATCCGCCGCTCGCCGACGGTCGACGAGGCCCGCACCGGCCTGATCGCGCTGCTCGACGTCGACGAGGTGCAGGCCGACGCGATCCTGGAGATGCAGCTGCGGCGGCTGTCCGCGCTGGAGCGCCAGAAGATCATCGACCGGCTCGCCGAGCTGGAGCTGGAGATCGAGGACTACAAGGACATCCTCGCCAAGCCCGAGCGGCAGCGGCAGATCATCCGCGACGAGCTCATGGAGATCGTCGAGAAGTACGGCGAGGACCGGCGCACGAAGATCGTCCCGTACGAGGGCGAGGTGTCCATGGAGGACCTCATCGCCGACGAGGACGTCGTCGTCACGATCACCCGCACCGGCTACGCGAAGCGGACCCGCACCGACCTGTACCGCGCGCAGAAGCGCGGCGGCAAGGGCGTGCAGGGCGCGCAGCTCAAGCAGGACGACATCGTGTCGCACTTCTTCGTCTGCTCGACCCACGACTGGATGCTGTTCTTCACGAACAAGGGCCGGGTCTACCGCGCGAAGGCCTACGAGCTGCCGGAGGCCAACCGCACGGCCCGCGGTCAGCACGTGGCGAACCTGCTCGCCTTCCAGCCGGACGAGCACATCGCGCAGGTCATGCAGATCAAGGACTACACCGCGGCGCCGTACCTGGTGCTGGCCACCAAGAGCGGCCTGGTGAAGAAGTCCCGGCTCACCGATTTCGACTCGAACCGTTCGGGTGGACTCATCGGTGTGAACCTCAAGGACGAGGACGAGCTGGTCGGCGCGGTGCTGTGCTCCACCGACGACGACCTGCTGCTGGTCTCGGCCGAGGGCCAGTCGATCCGGTTCCACGCCACCGACGAGGCGCTGCGCCCCATGGGCCGGGCCACGTCAGGCGTGCTGGGAATGCGGTTCAACTCCGGCGACGAGCTGCTCGCGATGGGCGTCGTCCGGCCCGGGCGGTACGTCCTCGTCGCCACCGACGGGGGTTACGCCAAACGGACTGAGATCGACGACTACCCGGTCCAGGGGCGCGGCGGCAAGGGTGTGCTCACCGTTCAGTACGACCGCAAACGTGGGAGGCTTGTCGGGGCCCTCATCGTCGACCTGGACGATGAGCTCTACGCGATCACCTCCACCGGCGGCGTCATCCGGACCACCGCCAAGGAGGTTCGCAAGGCAGGCAGGCAGACGAAGGGGGTGCGTCTGATGAACCTGGGCGACGGGACTTCGGTGGTGGCCATCGCGCGCAGCGCCGACGAGGCCGCCGATCCGGACGCCGCCGGGCCTGAGCCGACGAAGTAGCGACCGCCGATGACGATCATGAAGGATCTCTCGTGACATCTTCCGAGAAGCCGGAGCGTTCGGACGGGCAGCCCGACGAGGGCGCCGACCGGACGGCCGGACAGAATTCGCAGCACACCTCGGTGATGACCGGGCAGTCGGACCCCGCTGCCCCCGGCGGCGAGTCGGCCGCCGCGGGGTCCGGGCACGGCGAGTCGGCCACCGGGTCGAACGGTTCGGAGACCTTCGAGGGCACCGAGACGCCTCCGCCGTGGCAGCGCACCGGTTCGAGCGGCGACGCCGCCGACGGGCACCCGGACGCCGCCGCGACGCCGGGCTTCGACACCGCCCAGACGCAGGCGATGCCGAAGCCGGGGTACGACCAGGAGACGGTCCGCACCGAGATCCCGAACCAGGGCGCCGAGAACCGCACCTCGGTGAACTTCGGCGCGGCCGCCCGGCCCGGCTCCCAGGCCACCAGCGCGCGCCGCCCCAGCCGCGGCCCGCGCCGGGCGAGCCTCCAGGTCAAGCGGCTCGATCCGTGGTCGGTGCTGAAGCTCGCCCTGGTGCTGAGCGTCGCGATGTTCTTCGTGTGGATGATCGCGGTCGCGGTGCTCTACGGCGTGCTGGACGGCATGGGCGTGTGGGACTCGCTGAACGGCACGTTCACCGAGCTCACCTCGCCGGAGGACGCCGCCAGCGAGGACCTGATCAGCGCGGGCCGGGTGTTCGGCGTCGCCTCCATCATCGGGGCGATCAACATCGTGCTGTTCACCGCGCTGGCGACGGTGAGCGCGTTCATCTACAACGTGGCCGCCGACTTCGCCGGTGGCGTCGAGGTCACGCTCTCCGAGCGGGAGTGATCTCCGGGCCGGGACGGCGCTCCTCGCGGGCGCCGTCCCGGCCGGACCCCCCTGCGCGGCGCGGGCTGAGCGTCGTGTAATCTTCGAGTCACACCAAGGGCCTATAGCTCAGGCGGTTAGAGCGCTTCGCTGATAACGAAGAGGTCGAAGGTTCAAGTCCTTCTAGGCCCACCCTTCCTGCTGCAGGATGTTCTCCCGATACCCGCCGTTCGCGCGGGTGCCCCGTTCTAGGAGGCGACCGGAAATGAAGAAGCTTCTCGCACTCGCCGTCGTTGCCGGTGCCGTTCTGTTCGTCGTTCGCCGCAACCGCGCCGCCAAGGCCGAGGCGGACCTGTGGCGCGAGGCCACCGCCGGCGAGGTGTGAGTTCGAGCTCCGGCGCCGGGACTCCGGCGGCCGCGGGAGCCCCGTTCAGCGCGACGCGGTCCGGGTGAGTCCCCGGCCGGGAGCGAGCGCCGAGCGGGGACGTAGCTCAATTGGCAGAGCACCGCCTTTGCAAGGCGGGGGTTAGGGGTTCGATTCCCCTCGTCTCCACCGCGAAAGACCAGGTCCGAGGACCTGGTCTTTTTTCGTGCCGCGGTGGCGTCGCTCAGCGCGGCACGGGTTCGGGGTAGTCCGCGAGCTCGACGGAGTTCGCGACCCGCTCCATGCCGCGGGCGACCAGGCGCCTCGGCAGGTGCCGCAGGAGGCGGACGGAGCGGTTGCGCATCCGGAGCTGCCGCCGCGACTCGGGCATCAGGCCGCCGTCGCCTGCGCCGCGGGCGAACTCGTGGGCCCTGTCGACGAACTCCCGCATCGCCCGCTCGTAGCGCGGGTAGGCGCGGTGGTGATCGCCTTCAGCGGCGGCGAGCTCCCCGGCCAGCACGTACGCCCCGACGAGCGCGAGGCTGGTGCCGATCCCGGACATCGGCGAGGCGCAGTACGCCGCGTCGCCGAGCAGCGCCGCGCGGCCCCGCGCCCAGCCGTCCACGCGGACCTGGCCGATGCGGTCGAAGAAGAAGTCCCCCGCCTCGGGCAGCGCGGCGAGCAGCTCCGGGACGTGCCAGCCGTCCCCGGCGAACGTGCGGGCGACGAGGGCCCGCTGCGCGCCGGTGTCGTGCCGCAGCCGCGGATCGGGAGCCGAGCGCCAGAAGAACCCGGCGAGCGCCCGGCCCGGCTCCGGCAGCGGCACGAGCCCCGCCGTGCGGCCCGGGCGGCCGCCACCCGCCGCGGCGGTGTGCATCAGCTGCCAACCGTCGAGGTCCAGCGCGGTGCTCGTGGAGAACAGCGCCACCGAGCAACCGAGGTCGTGCAGGTAGCGCTCCTCCGGGCCGAAGACGAGCTCGCGGACCCCCGAGCGGGCACCGTCCGCGCCGATCAGCAGGCCGAACTCCCGCGTCCCGCCCGAGGCGAAGGTGACCCGGACGCGGCCCTCGCGCTGCTCCACGGCGGTGATCGAGTCGCCGAAGACGTGCTCGACGTCGTCGGCGACGGCCTCGTGCAGGATCCGGGCGAGGTCGGTGCGGCGGAGGGCGAACTCGGCGACGGGTCCACCGGAGTGCCCGAACACGTCGGTCCCCAGCTCGGCGACCCGGCGTCCGTCCGAGTCGACGAACGCCATGCCCCGCGCGCCGGTGTGCGCCTGCCGGATCCGCGGGACGAGGCCCATCCGCTCGATCACCGTCCGCGCGGTGCCGCGGACGTCGACCACGTGGCCGCCGGTGCGAGGCGTGGCGGCGCGCTCCAGCACGGTCGGCCGGAAGCCGTACCGGTGCAACTGGTGCGCCAGCGCCGGCCCGGCGATCCCGGCCCCGGCGATGAGGACGGTGCGATTGCGCATGGGTGTTCCCCTCGAATGCGTACGGTGTATCGATCAGGCGTCAAGGTAGCGGCTGATGCCGGGCGTTCGGGCCGATTCTGGGCGTGAAGTGCGCCAGGTCGGAGCCGAAAGTGAACTAGTACGGTGGGGGAGTTTCGCGGTGTGGAGGAGGGCGACGTGACGTCGACGGAGCGGGGAGCGGGATCGCCCTACCGGGTCATCGCGGGGGAGGTGCGGGCCCGGATCAGCTCCGGTGAGCTGCGCCCGGGCGACCGGGTGCCGTCCATCCGGCAGCTCGCCCAGCGGTGGGGCGTGGCCGTCGCCACCGCGACCCGGGCGGCCGCGCTGCTGCGCGAGGAGGGCTTGGTGGAGCCGAGGGTGGGCGCGGGCACGGTGGTGAGCGCCCGCGCGGCGGCACCCGCTCCCGCCGGTCCGGACGCGGGGCCCGCCGGCCCCGAGCGGCCCGCGCACGCGAAGCGGGGCGGGGTGCTGGACGCGGCCATCGCGATCGCGGACGCGGAGGGGCTCGACGCGGTGTCGATGCGGCGGCTCGCCGCCCAGCTCGGCGTCGGCCCGATGTCGCTGTACCGCGTCGTCGCGGACAAGGAGGAGCTCGTGGCGCGGATGGCCGATCGCGCCTTCGCCGGGTGCGCGCTGCCCGCGACCGGTCCGCCGGGCTGGCGCGCGAAGCTCGAACTCGCCGCCCGCGTCGAGTGGGAGCTCTGCCGCGAGCACCTCTGGTTGCCCGGGGCGATCTCCCTCACCCGCCCGTCCTTCGCACCGAACGTCATGGCGCACACCGAGTGGATCCTCGGCGCGCTCACCGAGCTGGGGCTGCCGCCGCGGATCCGGCTGCAGGAGGCCCTGACGCTGCACTCGCTGGTGCTCGCGGCCGCCGCCGCGCAGGCCGAGGAGACCGATGCCGAGCACCGCACCGGCCTCCCGCTCGGCCGCTGGCGGAGCGCGCACCGGTCCCGCGCGGGAAGCGCGCTCGACGGCGCCCGGTTCCCGCTGCTGGCGGCGGTGCCCGAGGGCGCGGCCGACGACCTGGCGGAGCTGTTCGAGTACGCCCTCGCCCGGCACCTCGACGGCTTCGCCGCGCTGCTCGCCGAGCGCTGAACCGCGCCACCCGCCGCAGCGCGGCAGGCAGCGCCGAGCGGTTCGCGTGGTCGTTTTCGGTGAGCGGAAGCGCCGGGGTGGTGGGGCGGAGCCGGGCGGGCACGATGCCTCGGCAACGGCACCGAAGATCATCCAGGAGGGCCGGGCGTGGTTGCTGCGAACGAGGCCGGACCTGCCGCGAGGGCGGGCTGGGTGGTGCCGCTGTGCTGGTGCGCGGTGCTGCTCGACGGATTCGACCTGGTCGTGCTGGGCAGCGTGCTGCCGGTGCTGCTGGACCAGCACGTCTGGGGCCTGACCCCGGCGACCGCCTCGGTGGCCTCCACGCTGGGCCTGGTCGGCATGGCGATCGGGGCGCTCGCCATCGGCACCCTCACCGACGTCGTCGGCAGGAGGGCGGCCCTGATCTTCTCGGTGATCAGCTTCTCGCTGCTCACGACGCTGTGCGCGGTGGCGCCGTCGGTGCTGGTCTTCTCGGTGCTGCGCTTCCTCGCGGGGCTCGGCCTGGGTGGTTGCGTGCCCATCGCCATCGCGCTGGTCACCGAGTACTCGCGGCCCGGGCGCAACGGCGCGGCCACCACCACGATCATGACCGGGTACCACGTGGGCGCGATCCTCACCGCGGTGCTGGGCATCGCCGTGCTGCCCTCGCTGGGCTGGCCGTGGATGTTCCTGCTCGGCGGGGGGCCGGCGCTGGTCCTGGTGCCGCTGATGATCCGCTACCTGCCCGAGTCCCGGCAGTTCGAGGCGGTGGACGCGGAGAACGCGGGGCTCCGGGGCGGGCTGAGCGCGGTGCGGGGCCTGTTCCGCGACGGTTTCGCGCGCAGCACCCTCGCCTTCTGGGTGAGCTCGTTCATGGGCCTGATGCTGGTGTACGGCCTCAACACCTGGCTGCCCGAGATCATGCGGGTGGCCGGGTACCCGCTGGGCACGGCGCTCGGCCTGCTGCTGACGCTGAACCTGGGGGCGATCGCCGGGCTGCTCCTCTCCGGAGTCCTCGCCGACCGGGGCCGGATCCGGCAGGTGGCGATCGGCTGGTTCATCACCGGTGCGCTGTTCCTGGCCGTGCTGAGCATCCGGCTGCCCGAGGTCGGCGTGTACGCGGCGGTGTTCGTGGCCGGCTGCTTCGTGTTCAGCGCCCAGGTGCTCGTCTACACCTACGTGGGCCGGTCGTACCCGGCGCCGAACCGCGCGACGGGGCTCGGCTGGTCGGCCGGGGTGGGGCGGCTCGGCGCGGTCTGCGGCCCGCTGCTCGGCGGCGCCCTGCTCACTGCCGGGATCGCCTACCCGTGGGGCTTCTACGCCTTCGCGGTCGTGGGCGTGTTCGGCGCGATCGCCATCGCCCTGGTCGGCCGTCCGGAGGCGGAGCGCTCGACCTGAGCGGTGGGGGGGGGGGGGGGGGGGGGGAGGAGGGGGGGGGGGGGGGGGTGG
>NZ_JBJZOI010000017.1:0-154100 GCF_047200635.1 Saccharopolyspora antibiotica
TGCACCGGCAGCTGGAAGCCCCTGGCCGGCCGATCAGCTGAGCCGGCGGACCCGCGCGCCACTCCCCTGAACGCTGGACACATGTTCATTTCAATAACAGCTTGAGAGTCAATCGTTCATTGTCGCGCTCCTGAAACGGTCGTTTGACTGATACGCTGCCGAGATGGGAACACTTCGATCAGCGACGATCACCGGTGTCCGATCCATGTCCGGAGCGCGATCCCTGCTGATGGCGGCCGGGGTGAAGCGGCGTGATCTCGGCAAGCCGATCGTGGCTGTCGCCAACAGCTACACGCAGTTCGTGCCGGGGCACGTGCACCTGAACCAGGTGGCCGAGATCGTCGCCGAGGCGGTGGTCGCCCACGGCGGCGTGCCGCGGGAGTTCAGCACGATCGCCGTCGACGACGGCATCGCCAACGGCCATCTGGGGATGCTGTACTCCCTGCCGAGCCGCGAGCTGATCGCGGACTCCGTCGAGTACATGACGAACGCCCACTGCGCCGACGCGCTGGTGTGCATCTCCAACTGCGACAAGATCACGCCGGGCATGTTGATGGCGGCCCTGCGGCTCAACATCCCCACCGCGTTCGTCTCCGGCGGGCCGATGGAAGCCGGTCGCCCCCCGGCCGCGATCCCGGAGCGGTTGCGCACCCAGGACCTGGACCTGGTCAGCGCGTTCTCCGCATCAGCCGACCAGCAGCTCTCCGACGACGAGCTCGCCGCCGTTGAGGACAGCGCGTGCCCCACCTGCGGTTCGTGCTCGGGCATGTTCACGGCGAACTCGATGAACTGCCTGGTCGAGGCGATGGGCCTGGGCCTGCCGGGCAACGGGACGCTCCTGGCCACGCACGCCGACCGGCGCGCCCTCTACGCCGATGCCGGCCGCACCGCGATGGAACTGGTCCGCCGCTTCTACGACCACGACGACGAGACCGCGCTGCCTCGCGCGATCGCGTCCGAAGCGGGCTTCCGCAACGCGATGGCCCTCGACCTCGCGATGGGCGGATCCACCAACACGATCCTGCACATCCTGGCCGCTGCCCGCGAAGGCGGGGTCGACTTCGCGCTGCGGGACATCGACGAGCTGTCGCGCTCGGTGCCCAACCTCTGCAAGGTCGCGCCGAGCAGTCGCTACCACGTGGAGGACGTGCACCGGGCGGGAGGAATCCAGGCCCTCCTCGCCGAGCTGGACGCGGCCGGGCTGATCGACCGGTCGCTCCCGACCATCAGCGGCGCCACCACGGGTGAGCAGCTCGACGCCTGGAACATCCGCTCGCCCGCGGTCGCGCCGGAGAAGCTCCAGTTCTTCCGCGCCGCGCCGGGCGGAGTGCGCACCATCGCCCCGTTCAGCTCGACGAAGCGGTACGCGGAGCTCGACACCGACCGGGAAGCGGGCTGCATCCGCTCGCGAGAGCACGCCTACTCGGCCGATGGCGGGCTGGCGGTGCTGTTCGGGAACCTGGCTCTCGACGGCTGCGTGGTCAAGACCGCTGGCGTCGCGGCCTCGATGATGCGGTTCACCGGCCCGGCGAAGGTGTTCGAGAGCCAGGAGGAGTGCGCCGCGGGCATCCTCGGCGACGAGGTCGCGCCCGGTGACGTCATCGTGGTCCGCTACGAGGGACCACGAGGCGGCCCCGGGATGCAGGAGATGTTGCAGCCCACGTCGTTCCTCAAGGGCCGCGGCCTGGACACCGCCTGCGCCTTGATCACCGACGGCCGGTTCTCCGGAGGCTCCGCCGGGCTCTCGATCGGCCACGTGTCCCCGGAAGCGGCCGCGGGCGGGACGATCGGCCTGGTTCGCGACGGTGACCTGATCACCATCGACATCCCGGGCCGCTCGGTCTCGGTCGACGTGCCCGACGCCGAGCTCCTCCGCCGGCGCGCTGAAGTGCGCGAGCGACTCGGAGGTTTCCGCCCGGCCGAGCGGGTCCGCCCCGTCAGCGAAGCGCTGCGCGTGTACGCCGCGCTCGCGACCTCGGCCTCAACCGGTGCGATGCGGGACCTGGACGCGGCGTTCACCGACCGCCCGTGAGGTCCGCTCCCCCGGGCCGCCCGAACCCGGCGGTGCGGTGAGCTGGTCACCGCACCGGCCGGTGGCGGGTGCTCCGCGACCGGCAGTCCCTCGACGACGTCGCCGAGTTCCCCCGGACAGCCCGGTGCCCGCCCGCGCCCGGCCGCGGAAGAAGCGCCGCAGCCGACGTCGCTGACCTGCCGCGCGAGATCGGCGCCGCCGGGCCGGACGTGCTCGACACCGCCGGTGGTGCTCGTCGACGGCGCCGCCCACCGGACGACGGTCCGCGACGACCCCGCCTGCGCCGCCCGCTCCCGCGCGGCAGCGGGCGCCCTCCCCGACGTCGCCGCTCGCTGAGATTCCGCCCGCGAGCTGGTGGCGCCCAGCAGGTCGGCTCGCGGTCAGCGACAGCACTCGCCGCGAAGACCACCTGGACCCGCCGGAATCCCGGCGTTCATGCTGGGCGGATGGCGACCGACACGACCTCCGGCACGATGCTGCCCGTTCCGGGACGCGGGCGCCGAGAGGCAGTGCTGCTCGTGCTCGCCGGGGCCGGATGCCTGTCCGCATCGGCCGTGCTGGTGAAGGTGGCGGCGGTTGATCCGGCGACGTCGGCGTTCCTGCGCTGCGCCATCGCGGTCCTGGTGCTGACGCCCCTGGCGTGGCGGGAACACCGGAGGCGCGGTGCCCTGTCCCAGCGCGGGGTCGTGGTCGCGCTCGTCGCCGGTGCGGCGCTGGGGATCGACTACATGATGTGGACGCGCAGCATCTTCGACGTGGGCGCTGGGATCTCCACGGTGCTGATCAACGTGCAGGTCGTGGTGCTCCCGACCTTGGTCCTGCTCATCGACCGGGAACGACCGAGCAGGCGGTTCGTGCTGGCCTGCCCCGTGATGCTCGCCGGGATCGTGCTCATCAGCGGCGTGCTCGAAAGCGGAACCGCTTCCCCGAACGCGCTGCGCGGAACCGCGTTCGGCGTCCTGGCCGGTGTCGCGTACGCGCTCTACCTGTACCTGACACGACGACAGGGCCGCGCTGAACCCGGCCCGGCCGTGGTCCCGCTGGCCTTCGCCACGGCGAGCGCGGCGGTCACCTCGGCCGCGCTCTCCCCGCTCAGCGGCGGAATCCACCTCGGGTCCATCCCGCTCACCTCGTGGCTGGCGCTGATCGGCCTCGCCCTGCTGGGCCAGGTGCTCTCCTGGCTGCTCATCAACTCCGGCTCCCCGCACCTGCCCGCGAACCAGACCGCGGCGCTGCTGCTGACCCAGCCGGTCGTGGCCGTGCTCCTGAGCCTTGTCGTCCTCGCCGAGGTGCCCTCCGCCCCGGAGGTCTGCGGCATGGGGCTCGTGCTCGCGTCGGTCGCGGTGGCCAACCGGGTCTCGCTGAAGCCCCGCGAATCCTGATCCCCGCGTGCGCGGGTCCGACGTCGCGGTCTCCCCCGGAGATCACGATCTCGCGGCCCCGCGCACCCCCGGGTGGACCTCGGCGAGCGGGAGTGGGCGCGGGCGACCGCGGCGAAGTCGCCGAACCGGCCCGGGCCGTGAGCCCGCACCTCCTGGGCCGACGCCGACACCGGCGTCAGCTCTTCGGCGTCGGCCCCGAACGCCACCCGGGTCCGCTCCGCGACGAAAAACCTGCACCGGCGAATGTAGACATGTCGTCCGGTCGACGTTAGGATTGCTGCAACAGCACGGGACGTCACCGCAGCGCCATCATCGAAGAATCGGCGAAGTGAGCGCAACGATCAGCCCCGGGCCGGGCAAGCAGGGTGGCCCCCCGGGGAGCAAGGAAAGAGCATCCGCAGGCGAGCGTGAAGGGAGGCGTCGTATCGCAGGACCCGGCGTCGCGTCATCCTCTGGTTCGTGGTGGATGAGCGGCAGTGGTAACTGACAGAACTATCTCCCTCCGGCCCCCGGTGCACCGCGCGTGCGCCGGGGGCCTCGTTCGGGAGGGGACGGGAGAACGAGTGGACGAAGGTCGGACCGAGATCGAGGAGAAGTTCGACGACGCCGACTACCCGGCTTACACCATGGGCCGAGCCGCGGAGATGCTGGGAGTCACCCAGCCGTTCCTGCGGTCGCTGGAGGAGTCGGGATCGCTGGTGCCCGCACGCTCCGGTGGCGGCCACCGCAGGTACTCGCGAGCTCAGCTGCGGCGGGCCGCGCGGGTCCGGGAGCTGGTCGACCAGGGGATGCCGGTGTGGGGAGCCTGCCGCATCATCGCCCTGGAGGACGAGCTGGCGGAAGTGACCGCCGAGTCCGCCGACGATCGGGACTGAGCGCCCGCCGGAGCGACAGCGACCGCGCGGCACGGAGCGGGCCGGGTCGCGGGACCGCCCCGCCCCCGCCGCGTGCGGACGCACCACCGGACGTCGATTCCCTTCAGGTGCGACGAGGCGGGCGGATCGCTCGCGGTGTGCGGACTCGCTGCCGCCGCGGGCGGAGAGCCGGGCGGGCCTCGCGGGCGGTGGCGACGAGGGTCGAGGCGGCCACGGCGTTGCGGACGATGTCGAGCAGGGACACGCCGCTGACGCGCGCGCCGATCGCGATGATCATCGGCCCGGAGACGTCGGTGACGGAGCGCGAGGCCTCCGCGTTGAGGATCCCCCCGCGGTCGGTCATCTGGTGCTGAGCGGTCCGGTGATGGTGAATCCCTCGCCCTGCCAGCCCCAGCGGGTCTCCCGGGTGGTGCGGGTGTCGTAGGCGTCGCGGGCGATCGGGTAGGTGATCGTGCTGACCTGCCCCCAGTCCGCGTAGCGCGGATCGCGTTCCCCGCGCAGCTCGGTCGGGATCGGGGTCCGGCGGCCGACCTCGTCCACTCCGGCGAAGCTGCCACCGATGTCCCGGTTGTAGGCCGCCGTCCCGTCGAAGCCGAGCGACGCCGGGGGGTTCAGCAGCGCGGTCGGCGCCTCGGCGAGCCCGCCACCGACCCGCGGCACGTCGCGCAGGCACGGCGCCACCCAGGTCATCGACCAGTCCACGTAGACGTCCTGCCGCCCGTCGAGGAAGGCTCGCAGCGGAACCACGTCCAGCAGCCGCGGCCCGGTCACCGCGAGCCAGCCGGCCTCGTCGCCCGTCGCGTCCTCGGCGACGACGCGGACGCGGTCGGCGTCGGGCGGGACCTGGTCGGCGATGAGCGTCCGCCAGCCGGGACGCACCTGCGGGCGCTGCTCGATCTGCCGGTCGGCCGGGTAGATCGGGCGCTTGTCCCGCTCATCGCCGGAATCGTCGAGCACTCGGGTGCCGAGCGGCCTGGGCGGCCCGTCCGCGGTGGACCGGGCGAACTCGAGCGCCAGCCGGTTGCCGTCCCCGGTGCGTCCGGCGGCCGACACGGCGATCCGCTGGTCCGGCCCGATCCGCGGGGCGGCGAACCACCCGCTGCGCAGCGAGCCGGTGGCGATCGGACCACCGGCCAGGCTCCCCCACCGCTGCGGCCCGGAACCCGCGGGCGCGGGGCTCGCGCCGCCCCCGTCGGTGAAGCCGGTGAGCTCGTCGACGCCCTCCGCGCGCGCCAGCACCCCGTCCGGGGCGTCGGCGTTGATCACGACGTCGTCGATGATGCCGCAGCCAGTCCCGGACAACTCGTCCACCAGCTGCCCACCGACCGAGTAACCGCCCGCCCGCGCGATCGGGGCCGCCGCGAACGAGACCAGCAGGACCAGCACGCCGGCCCCGACGGCCGCGGTGGCCACCACCGCGGGCATCCGGGCGAGCATCCGCCGGGCCCCGGCCCGGCCGCCGAAGCGCGGCAGCAGCGCGCCGCCGAGCAGCGCGGCGACGAGCAGCACCCACGGGAGGGGGCCGTTCAACGGCCACAGCGGCAGCTCGTCGCGCGGGACCCCGAAGTGCGAGTGCAGGAAGTAGGTGTTCGTGCCGGAGAACGCCAGGCACGCGGCCGCGATCGCGGCGACGGTGCCGATACCACCGACGAGCAGCACCTCCCGGCGCGCGGCCCACTCCCGCGCGCACGTGCCGAGCAGCACGATCGCGGCGGTGAGCGCCACCGCGCCGAACCCGGCGAGGGCGCCGAAGTAGTGCGTCCACTTCGACGGCGTCAACCACAGCAGCGCAAGCCCGATTCCCAGGCAGCCCAGCGGCAGCGGCACCAGCCGCATCCCGGGCAGCCGACGGGCTCCGCGCACCACCAGCAACGTGGCGCACGCCGCCACCGCGAACGTGAGCAGCACCGGAAGACGTCGCGCCAGACCGCCCTGGTAGTCGCCGAAACCCAGGAGGTACTGGTAGCGGCGGATCTCCTGGAACCAACCGACGTTCGGCCCGTAGAACCGATGCAGCGCGGTGGCCTGCTGCGCACCGAACCACGACTGGTCCGCGAACATGGCCACCAGCGCCGCGGAGGCCAGGCAGGCGCCCAACGCGCACCAGCCCCACGGCGGCTCGTCCCGCGCCCGCAGTCCGCGCAGGACGCGCGGCGCCAGCAGCAGCACCGGCGCCGCCGCGGTCACGCCCACCGGGTTGACGGCCACGGTGAGCCCCCCGGCCAGCGCACCGATCCCGAGCAGCAGGACGCTCGCCCCGCCTGGCCCCGAGGTGGCGCGCAGCACGCAGGTGAGCACCGCGGTGGTGCCGAGCGCGATGAACGGTTCCGGGCGCACGCCGAGGTCGAACGGCAGCCACCACACGAGCAGCGCCCCGGCCAGCAGCGCCCTGGTGCCGAGACGGCGCGCGTGCTCGGGCAGCACCACGGGGAGGACACCGCGGCTGAGCAGCAGCCAGGTGAGCAGTCCGGCGACCACGCTCGGCACCCGCAGCAGCAGCGGCGAGGCGTGCAGCGCCACCAGCGGGCTGAGCAGGTTCAGCACCAGGGTGAACGGCGCTTCCGAGGAGTTCTCCCAGCGGTAGTAGTTGGTGAAGTCGCCGGTGCGCAGCGCGTTGCGGACGATGCCCTCGGTGAACGAGTCGTCCGGGCTCAGCGGGCCGAGCACGAGCCAGGCCGCGAAGATCACGAGAACGCCGAGGTCGACGAGCAGGGTCGAGCGGGCCGCGCGGCGGGCGTTCCCGGCGCGGGCGGGATCCGGACCGGAATCCGGGCGCTCGGGCCCGTCCCGGTCGGCGTCGAGGTGCCGCGCGGTGGTCCTGCCCGAAGTGGAGCACTCATCGCCGGGCTCGTCGGCTCCGCCCCGCCTCGCATCGGCGGAGCCGCCACCGGAACGCTCCACCGCGCACCGCCGGCGCCGGTCGCCGATCACGAGCAGCACCAGCGACGAGAGCATCGCGGCGACCGCCACCCCGATCAGCGCGATCTTCCCGGTGCTCGGCGTGCTCTCGAACCAGTTCGCGGTCCGCGCGGTCACGCCCATCCCCTCGGCCTCCGCCGGGTTCAGGTCGGTGGTGAAGGCGAACACCTCGCGGACCTGCGCGTCGGGGAGATCGATCGTCTCCGCACCGACCCGCAGCGTGCTGCCGCGCGCACCGGCGTCGAGGGACAACCCGCAGCCGCTCGCGGCGACCGGTCCACGGTAGACCTGCGCACCACCGACGAGCACCGCCACCGAGCCGTCCACCGCGGACATCGCGAAGCCCTCCGCGGGCTTGCCGGGCAGCGCACTGCTGACCAGCGTGGTGGCGCCGTCCCGCGCCAACCCGGCCCGCACGGCCTCGCACGGGACCTCGACCCGCACGTGCTCCGGCCGGTAGGGCACGAACAGCGCGGTGGTGGACTCGACGGGACGCCCGGCGCGCGGCCAGGTCACGGTGGTGCGCTCGGCGTCGACCGGCGCGAACGGGAGCGCGAGCGCGGCGAGCACGCCGAGGCCCCCGACGAGCAGGGCGATCTTCGTGAGCGCGGGGACCCGACGCTCCTCTCCCCCGGTGGCGATCACGGCGTCCTTCCTGCGAGGTCCTGTGCGTTCGGTGGTTCGGAGCCGCCGCGGGCCCCGACGGCCCTCATCTTCCCGGACACCGCGCCCGCGACAGCAACACCCGCACCACCCACCAGCCGACGCTGAGGCCGAACAGGACCGCCGTCACCAGCAACCAGTTGCCCAGGTACGGCTGCTGGTCCTGGCCGGTCGCGGCCGCGTGGTCGGCGGCGCCGAGCCCGAGGATCCCGGGGAAGAACATCAGGAACAGCAGTCCGCTGCCCAGCGCGGGGAGCCGCACGTGGTTCACCGCGGCCGGGGACCGGTGGCGGAAGATCCCGGTCAGCGCCCGGTCGCCGAGCGAGTACAGCGGCAGCAGCACCGCGTCGTGCGCCACGACGGCGCCGAAGAACCACAGCAGCAGCGCCGGGAGCTCCGGCTGGTCCCGCACGCGCAGGAAGACGTACCAGGCGAGCGCGAAGCTGCCCAGCAGCACCAGGAACCGGAACGGGTCGGTGCCGAGCAGGCGGGCCGAGCGACGCACGGTTCACCTCCTGCGGAACGCGATCGAAGCGACCCACTTGGTGTTGTGCACCCCGGGCAACGCGGGCACGATCACCCGGGCCGGGAAGCCGTGATCCGCGCTCAGGTCCACTCCGTTGACCCGCAGCGCGAGCAGCGCGTCCGGGTCGAGCACCTGGCCGGCGTGCAGGGTCGCCGCCGCGAACGCGCCCCCGGTTTCCAGGGAGCGCACGTGGGCCGAATCGGGCTCGGGCACGCCGGCGAGCCGGGCGAGCTCGGCCAGCGGCACCCCGGTCCAGCGCTGGGTGGTCGACCAGCCCTCGACGCAGGCGATCGGCAGGTCCGCGGTGCGCTGCGGCAGGGCGAGCAGCTGGCCGCGGTCGAGCTCGACCGGATCGGCACCGCCCAGCAGCCGCAGCCGCCAGTCCGGTCCGGTGCTCGCGGCGGCGACGCCCGCGGCGGCGGCCGTGCGGTTGACCTGGAAACCGTTCGGCCCGGGCCCGTCCCGGTAGCGCGGGGACAGCAGCGCGGTCCGCCGGGCAGGACCGTCGATGGTCTGGCCCACCGTGACCAGACCGATCAGCGCCGAACCCCCGGCGATGGTGGCCAGGAGGCCGCGCCTGCTCATCGTGGCAGGCGCGGGCCGGCGCGGTGCGAGGTCATCGTCCCCGCCCCGGCGGCGCAGCGCCCGCACCGCCGCGGGCAGCTTGAGCGCCACGTGCGCGGCGAAGGATCCGATGAACACCCACGCTCCCCAGTAGTGCGCGGTGTAGAAGCTGAACGGGAAGGCGTAGTAGTACTGCACGTTCAGCACGCCGGTCACCATCTCGAACACCACGCTGCCCACGAGCAGCAGCAACGACAGCCGCTCCAGTGCGCGGGCCGGAGAGGTCACCGGTGGCCAGGCGAACAGCTTCGGGATCACCGACCACAACTTCGCCAGCACCACCGGCACCAGCATCAGTCCGAGCAGGACGTGCGTGCCCTGGTTCAGCCGGTACAGCCAGGACGGCCGGGTGGGCCAGTCGAACAGCGGCGGCCGCAGCCATCCGACCTCCGCGGGCATCGCTTGCCCGAACCGGGGCCCGTAGGCGACGTAGGACAGCAGTCCGGTGCCGACGACGATCGGCAGCGCGACGAGCAGCACCATCCCGAGCACGGACGTCAGCCGGGTGCCGCGCAGCGGGCTGCGCCACACCCGGGAGCGCCCGAAACCGGGCGGCCGGAACCGGTCCCAGCTGCTCGCCCCCTCGTCGGGCCGCCGTCCGAAGTGCACTGCGAACCCCCCACCACGTCGCCCGCGGTGCCCCGCGAGCGGAGCTCTCGTCCGGTCCACCGAAAAAGGTGGAACCGAGACCAATCCGCCGACCGGGTAGCACCGAATCCCGCGCGGAGAGGCAGTATGCGCAACGAGGAGCCCGGAGCTCCGAACGTAACACGTCCCCCCGAGGAGGACCGCAGTTGAGGACGGTGCGATGACCACCAGCGTCGATGTGATCCTGCCGTGCCGGGACGAGGAGGCCGCGCTCCCCGGAGTGCTCGCCGGCCTGCCGGTCGCGCACGGCTACCGAGCGCTCGTGGTGGACAACGGTTCCACCGACGGCACCGCCGAGGTGGCCGCCGCGCACGGTGCGACCGTGATTTCCGAAGCGCGCCCCGGTTACGGCGCCGCCGTGCACGCCGGTCTGGAGCACTCCGGTGCCGACGTGGTCGTCTTCGTGGACGCCGACGGTTCGATGCGCTTGGAACAGCTGCCGCGGCTGGTGGACCTGCTGGTGGGTGGCGACGCGGATCTCGTGGTGGGCCGCCGGGTCGCGGCCGAGCGGGGAGCCTTCCCGTGGCACGCGCGGCTGGGCAACGCCGCGCTCGCCGGGATGCTGCGCAGGCAGGGGCTGCCGGTGCGCGACCTCGCACCGCTGCGAGTGGCCTGGCGTCAACGGTTGCTGGACCTGGGTGTCACCGATCGCGGTTTCGGCTACCCGCTGGAGTTGTTGGTGCGCGCAGCCCGGTCCGGCTGGCGGGTGCAGGAGGTTCCGGTCGACTACTATCCGCGCGCCGCCGGAACGCGCTCCAAGGTGACCGGCTCGGTGCGCGGCACCGCGCGGGCGGTGCGCGACATGGCGCGGGTGCTGCGATGAGCCGCGGTGTGCTGCTCGTCGTCGCGAAGGCGCCGGTGCCGCGGCGGGCGAAGACCCGGCTCACGCCGCCGGCCTCGGCGGAGCAGGCCGCGTCGATCGCGGCGGCCGGGTTGCTGGACACCCTGGACGCGGCCGCTGGAACCGGCCTGCCCACGGTGGTCGCCTGGACCGGTGAGACCGCGGCCGCGGCCCGGGTGGAGGAGGTCCGGGCCGCGCTGGCTCGGGTGCAGGTCGTCGAGCAGCGAGGAGACGGGTTCGCCGAGCGCCTCGTCGCCGCGCACGCGGACACCGGCGCGCTGCATCCGGGCGAGCCGATCCTGCAGATCGGGATGGACACGCCGCAGCTCACCCCTCGGATCCTCGCCCGGTCCCTGGACAGGCTCGGCGGGGCCGCGCCTCCGGACGCCGTGCTCGGCGCGGCCGAGGACGGCGGCTGGTGGGCCCTCGGGGTTCTCCGGGCGCGGCACGCGGAGGCGCTGCTGGAGGTCCCGATGTCCACCGCCGAGACCGGTGCGCGCACGGTGGAGGCACTGCGCTCCCGCGGACTGCGCGTCGAACCTCTCCCCACGTTGTCCGATGTGGACACCATGGCCGATGCCGCGTCGGTGGCCGCCACCGTCCCCGCTTCGCGGTTCGCCGCGGCCGTCGCCGCCGTCCCGGTGGAGCGCGGGCGATGACGGCGGCGTTCGACGCGGTGTACGACACCGAGATCTGCTGGCTGGAGATGGACCACGGCCCGCCCGAACTGCTGCACCCGCGACGGTGGTCGAACGAGCTGGAACCGGCCGACGAGCTGGTCCTGAGCCGATGTCGCGGCGCGACGCTGGACGTCGGATGCGGACCGGGACGGATGACGCGCGGGCTGGTGCGGCGCGGCCGCACCGCGCTGGGGGTGGACGTCTCCGCTGCGGCGGTGTGCCGGACCATGCTGCGCGGCGGGCACGCCTTCCACGGTGATGTGTTCGACCCGCTGCCCGGTGAGGGCGGCTGGCAGCACGTGCTGCTGCTCGACGGGAACCTCGGCATCGGCGGGGATCCGCGTGCGCTGCTGCGCCGCGCGACGGAGCTGATCACCGACACCGGGAGCGTCCTGGTCGAGGCGCACCCGCCGGGCGTGGGGCTGTGCGCGGGGCGCGCCCGGCTCCCGGGCGGAACGTGGTTCCCGTGGGCACGGGTCGGCACCGACGTGTTGCACGAGCTCGCGGCGGCGGCGCGGCTGCGGGTGCGGTGGCACGCCCAGCACGGGCGGCGCAGGGTTGCCGAGCTCGTGCTGGCCGGCGCGGCCTGAGCGCGGTGCCGTGGCCGCGGGCGGACTTCAGGACCGCCCGGGAACCGAATCGTCGTCGAGAGGATCGAACATGCGGGTACTGGTCACGGGCGGTGCGGGCTTCATCGGCTCGCACGTCGCCGACCGGCTCAGCAACGACGGACACGAAGTGCTGCTGGTCGACGCGCTGCTCCCGCAAGCGCACCCGACGCGCACCATCCCCGAACACCTGCGCGGGCACGGCTTGACCGTCGCGGACCTCCGCGATCCCGACATCGCGGACCACGTGGTGCGCGGGGTGGACGCGGTGTTCCACCACGCCGCGATGGTGGGACTGGAGACGGGGATGTCCGACATGCCCGATTACGTGGCGCACAACGAACTCGCCACCGCGAACCTGCTGGCGGCGATGGCCGAGCACGGCGTGCACCAGCTGGTGCTGGCGAGCTCGATGGTCGTCTACGGCGAGGGCCGCTACCACTGCGAGCGGCACGACGTGGTGCGGCCCGAGCCGCGGCGGCCGGAGGACCTGGAGGCCGGGATGTTCGAGCCGCGTTGCCCGCGGTGCGACGAAGCGCTGGTGCGCGGAACCGTGCCCGAGGACGCGCCGATGAATCCGCGCAGCACCTACGCGGCCACCAAGCTCGCGCAGGAGAACCTCGCCGCGCTGTGGGCGCGGGACACCGGCGCGTCCGCGGTCGCGTTGCGCTATCACAACGTCTACGGGCCGCGGATGCCGCGGAACACGCCTTACGCGGGGGTCGCCTCGCTGTTCCGCTCCAGCCTCGCCCGCGGCGAAGCGCCGGTGGTGTTCGAGGACGGCGCGCAGACCCGCGACTTCGTGCACGTCGCGGACGTCGCCGCGGCGAACGCGCTGGCCGCCGAGCAGGACCGGACCGGGTTCCGGGCTTACAACGTGTGCTCCGGGGTTCCGCACACGATCGGCGAGATGGCCACCGCGCTGGCCGCGGCCCACGGCGGGCCGGAACCCCGGGTCAGCGGCCGCTACCGGCTCGGCGACGTGCGGCACATCGTCGCCGACCCGGCACGCGCCGCGAACGAGCTCGGGTTCACCGCCGAGATCGCGTTCGGCGTCGGCATGAAGGAGTTCGCCACCGCCCCGCTCCGGGCGTGATGCCCACCGCGCCGGGCGAGCTCCGCCACGCGACTTCGGCCGTCCGCGCCCGAGAGCGGTGAGCAGGCGGACGTCGCGAACGAGCCCGCCGGGCCTTCTCGCGATGATCGTCGTCCGAAGTGGACTGTTCGGCGGGCGAGCGTGAGCGTCGGGGCGGAGGCGCCCGGTCGCCCGCCGGACTCCCAGGCTTCTCCCAGGAGACTTCCCAGGAATTCACGAATTGTTCGACTAGTTTTCCGATCATGCTTCTTTCCAGGCGAGGCAACGCGCTGTTCCCTCGGCGCCGAGCCCGCACCAGACCCGACGAACCACCCCCGGAGCCGGTTCCCGAAATCCGCGAGGCGGGGAGCCGGCTTCGCGCACCGGGCAAGCTGCACGCGTTCAACCGCTACGAGCTGAAGTACCTGGTCCCGGCGGCGCAGGTGGCCGAGATCCGAGCCGAGATCACCGCTCGCATGGAGGCGGACCACCACTCGGGTCCGCGCGGATACGACGTGTGGAGCCTGTACTACGACACCGGTCGGCTGCGCTTCTACTACGAGAAGATCGAAGGTTTGAAGTTCCGCCGGAAGCTGCGGATTCGCCGCTACGGCGAGGTTTCCGAGCACGCGCCCGTCTCGGTGGAGATCAAGCAGCGGGTGAACCGGGTGACGCAGAAGCGCCGCGTCATGCTGCCCTACTACGTGGCGCGCCAACTGTGCGATCACCGGGAGCGGGTCGAGCACCCGGGCGCCGACCAGGTCTTCGTGGACGAGGTCCTGGATCTGATCATCCGGCTGGACCTGCGGCCGATCGCGATGACCGGGTACCGGCGCGAGGCCTACACGGGTGTCGGTGCCGACCTGGGGCTGCGGGTGACGATGGACCACCGCGTCCGCGGGCGCGACCGCGACTTCGACCTGAACGCCGAGGCCGAGAACCGCTACATCATCAGCCCGCACCACGCGGTGCTGGAGGTCAAGGCCAACGAACGCGCCCCGTACTGGATCACCGACCTGGCCGCCCGCCACGGCCTGCAGATCCAGCGGATCTCCAAGTACTGCCAGTCCGTGGAGGCGCACGGACTGGCGCCGCGCTCGATCTTCCACGTGCCCGGCGAGGACGTCGTCGCCGAATCGTCCCGCCGGCCGGAATCCCCGCAGAAAGAACGTGATTCGCTCTCATGAACCTCGACTTCGGATTCACCGACCTGTCCGGCACGTTCAGCGTCCTGGACGTGGCGATCGCGCTCCTGCTGGCGTTCGCGTGCAGCCTCGTGGTCGCCTGGACCTACCGCGCCAGCCACCGCAACATCTCCTACAGCCAGAGCTACGTGCACACCCTGATCATCCTGGGCATGATCATTTCGTTGATCATGCTGGTGGTGGGGTCCAACATCGCCCGCGCCTTCGCGCTGGTCGGCGCCCTGTCCGTGGTGCGGTTCCGCAACGCCATCAAGGAGACCCGCGACGTCGGGTTCATCTTCCTCGTCATGGGCATCGGCATGGCCTGCGGCACGCGCTTCTACACGCTGGCGATCATCGCCACGGTGCTGGTGTGCGGGGTGATCCTGCTGATGCACCGCCTCAACTGGTTCGCGCTGGACGTGCAGCGCCAGGTGGTCAAGGTGCAGGTCCCGGCGGATGGCGAGGACCGCGGCCCGGCGATCGACGACGTCCTCATCCGCTACACCGACGAGTACGAGCTGATCAGCACCGAGACCGTGCGCGGCGGCGCCCTGCTGGAGATGGCCTACACCGCCCGGCTGAAGAAGAAGGTCAAGCCCGGCACGGTGATCGAGGCCCTGCGCGAGGTCACCTCCGGGCAGAAGGCGACCGTGCTGACCGGGTACGACCAGACGGACATGTGACATGACCAGCACTCAGGACGGGCACGTCCCCGAGGCGTCCCCGACGGTCCGGCGCCGGCTGAAGCAGCGCGTCCCGGTTCGCCTGCGCCACTACTGGAAGATTCCCGCGGCTCTGCTCGCGGTCGTGGCCGCGCTGGTGCTCGTCTTCGGTGACGCCCGAGTCCGCCCGCTGTTCGTCGCGGAGCCCGTCGTGCACGAGAGCATCTCCCAGGACATCGCCGGTACCGGGAACCTGTTCGACGGCGGGGAGCACAGCATCGAGGTGCGGTTCGATCCGGCCGAGTACGCGGACATGATGCGCACCTTCCGCGAGGAGGGCGAGAAGCAGTTCGTCCGGGCCGACATGACGATCGATGGAACTGCCGTGCGGGACGTGGGGCTGCGCCTCAAGGGAAACTCCACCCTGATGAGCCTGCGCGGGCAGGAACGGATGGGTCCGGGTGCCATGCCCGGTGGAGGTCCGGGTGCCGGAGGTCTCGCCGGTGGCGGTGCGGTTCCCGGTGCCGATGCTCCTGGTGGCGAGAACACCGCGGCGGAGGACGCCGGAGCTCCCGCCGACGGCGCGGGCGATCCCGAGGGCTCCGCCCAGGACACCGCGGCAGGACAAGAGGATCCGGCAGCGCCCGAGCAGCAGAATCCCCGGGGCGGTGGTCCGATGGCGTCGCTGTCCGAGGACGAGCCCGAGACGCTCCCGTGGCTCATCAGCTTCGAGGAGTTCGCCGAAGGGCGCGCCTACCAGGGCCACAGCGAGATCACGCTGCGTCCGGAGGCGGGTGGCACCGCGACCGCGGTCAACGAGGCCCTCGGGCTGGAGCTGACCGCCGCCGCCGGGGAGACGACGCAGGCGCACACGCTCACCTCGTTCCGCGTCAACGGCGGCGATGCGGTGCCACGGCTGCTGCTCGACCCGCCCGACGCGGCCTGGGCCGAGCAGCACGGCGACGGCGTGCTGTACAAGGCGCGGGCAGGCGGGTCCTTCGAGTACCTGGGCGACGACCCCACCGACTACGAGGAGGCGTTCAAGCAGATCAACAGCGAAGGCGGCTACGACCTCCAGCCGGTGCTGGATCTGCTGGCGTTCGTCGCCGAGGCGGACGACGAGGAGTTCGCCGCGGAGTTGGACGAGCACGTGGACACCGAGTCGTTCGCCCGGTACCTCGCTCTGCAGAACCTGATCGCCAACGGCGACGCCATGGACGGCCCCGGGAACAACTACTACCTGTGGTACGACACCGCGCGGGGTCGTTTCACCGTGCTGTCCTGGGACCTCAACCTGTCGTTCACCGGCATGGGGATGGGCCCCGGCCGAGGCGCGCCGGGCCCGGATTCCGCTGGTGGGGCACCCGGCGACACCGGCGGTGATCGGCCCGAACCACCGGGCGGCGGGATGCCCGGCGGCCGCCCGGACGGTTCCGGTGGCGGATCTCGCGGCAGCAGCGCCCTCAAGGAACGCTTCCTGGCCGACGAGCACTTCCGCGCCGCCTACGAGCAGGCCTACGCGGACCTCTACCGCGACCTGATCACCAGCGGCACCGCGGCCGGCCTGGTGGACCGGGTCGCCGCCCGAGCGGAGGGCGCCGGAGACGAAGCCGCCCGCTCCGCCCGCGACGGCCTCGCCCAGCAGATCGCCAGCACCAGCCCGACCCCGCGCGAGGACGTCGGCATCGGCGGACCGGGGCGGTAGCCGCACGCGCCCGGCCGGGGACCGCGACACCCGCGTCCCCGGCCGGGCCCGCCCTGCGGCGTGCCCGCCGAGGGGGGCGGGGGCGGCGGTGTCCAGCTCCACCAAGTCGGAACGAGGGGCCCGGTGACGTGCTTGCGCAGCTCGGGCAGCCACCACGGGTCCGGATCGGCCGCGGCGGGATGGTGCCGACCCCGACCCGGTGGCGCCGCGGCCAGCGAGGCCAGTGCGGCTGCGTGCGCGACGAGCGACGAGCACGCGCTGCGCGGGCCGCTCAGAGGCGCAGCAGGGCTACCGCCACCGACATCCCGCCCCCGAAGGTCACCAGCAACGCGATCGCCCCCGCCTGGGCATCCGAGCAGCGGCGCGCCTGGTCCAGGGTGATCGCCGACGAGGCCGCCCCGGTGTTCCCGTAGCGCTCGACGGTGGTGTGCAGCCGGGCCGCGGGGAGGCCGAGGTCCTCGACCAGGGCCCGGATCAGGTGGCCGTTGGCCTGGTGCGTGATCACGTGGTCGACATCGGCCGGAGCCAGTTCCGCGTCGGCGAGCAGCCGCTCCACCTCGGGCGGCACTCGGCCGCGCACGAACTCCACCACCGCGCGACCCTCCATGCGGAAGTGGTGCATCCCCGCCGCGATCGTCGCGGCGCTGGTCGGCACCCTGCTGCCCCCCGCCTCGACTCGCACGACCCCGGCGAGCTCGCCGTAGGAGGACAGCCGCGCCCCGAGGACGCCGCGATCGCCGGGAACAGGTCCGAGCACCGCCGCACCGGCGCCGTCCCCGAGCAGCACCGCCGTCCGCCGGTCGGCGGGGTCGATGACGCGGGAGTAGACCTCGGCGGCGATCACCAGGGCGAGGCCGCCCTCGGCGACGTGGCGCCGAGCGAGGTCCAGGGCGAAGACGAACCCGCTGCAGACCGCGTTGAGATCGAACGCCGCCGCCCGAGCCGGTGCGCCGAGGCGGTGCGCGACGACCGCGGCGGTCGGCGGCTGCGGGGAGTCCGGCGTCGAGGTCGCGACGACCACGAGGGACAACTCCGCGACGTCGGCACCCGCGTCCTCCAGCGCGCGCCGGGCCGCGGCGACCGCGAGGTCGGAGGTGGCCTCGTCCTCGGCGGCGTAGCGCCGCTCCCGGATGCCGGTCTTGCGCCGGATCCACTCGTCATCGACGCCGGCGAGCGTTCCCACTTCGGTGTTGCCGACAACTCGTGACGGTACGTGAGAACCCGTTCCCAGTATTCCAACACCCAATGGAAATCTCCTAGTTTTGTCGCGAAAAACACACGTGGTAATTAACTCGCGCAACAACTTCGGGCATTCCAGAAAGAACCCGCGCCGGATAATAGCAGAGCATTTCGGTATATACCACACTGCATCAGGTTGACTTTTGATTGACCATTCACTATGCCAGCGACCTGCCGATACTCGCTGGCGAGGGATTCCCCCGCGCTTTACTCCGCCAGCAAAAACAGGTTTGCGCGAGAATTGAATTTCGCTGAATCCTCCCGGGTAGCTCGCGGACTGAAGACGACGAGAGGCGCCTCTTGGAAATCGGAAACGCGCTGGTGATCGTGGACGTCCAAATCGAGTACATGGCCACCGCGGCCGGTGGGACCGGAACCGTTCGGACGCTGACCGCTCTCCGTGATCGGGCGCTCGCTTCAGGAGTTCCGGTGGTGCAGATCCAGCACCGCGAGCCGGGCTTCGGCCCAGAACGAGCGGGGTGGGCGCTCGCGATCCCTCCCACCGGATCCGAGCGGGTCCTGGTCAAGGAGGCACCGGACTCGTTCCTCGGCACCGGCCTCGCCGAGCTGCTGCGCGCGGAAGGGGTGCGAACGCTGGTCATCGGCGGATTCAGCACCGAGTACTGCGTGGATTCCACGGTTCGCTCCGCGTTGAGCGAACCCTTCGACGTCCTCGTCCCGGACGACGGTCACACCACGGCCACGACCGGCGGCGTGCTGCCCCCGGAGGACATCATCGCTCATCACAACCACGTGTTCGCCGGCCTCTCCGCGCGAGCCCGCTGCCGCGTGGTCCCGGCGGCGCGGATCTCCTTCGGCACCGGTTCGGCCGCTCGTGCCGGGCAGCACCGATGAGGCCGGCCTGGAACGCGCTCCGCGACGGGCCGGGAGCCGAGATCGTCCTGGCCTGCGACTTCTCCACCGCGGGGAGACGGATCGCGACGTTCGCCGACCTGGTCGCGCTGACCGGTGACGGACCGGCCGTCTGGGAGAGCGCGCCCACCCCGCCGGACACCGCCCTGGACGGTGCGGCGCAGGTGCGCCGCTGGGCGGACGCGGTCCGCGCGAGCGGCCGCCCGGTTCGAGCGGTGCTGGGGTTCTGCACCGGAGCGGTGTACGCCGCCGCGCTGGCCGCGGAGATCTCCCGGCGACAGCCGACCCGGTTGATCCTGCTCGACCCCGAGTCCGGGGACGCGCGCCCGATGCTGGGGTTCCTCCGCGAGGTCGTCGCCCGGTTCGGCGCGCTCGCGCCACCGGGGGCCGATGACGTCCTCGGCGCGGCCGGGGCAGCGGCAGAGGAGGCCGGAACGGACCTGATGGCCCTGGCCGACCGGCTCATCGCGCTGTGCTCCGCGGTGGTGACTCCGGCCTGCGCGAACGCCGGGCTCGGCCCCGCCCGCAGCGCCGAGTACCTCGACGTGGCCACGCGCTACCTCCACTGGCTCGCCGCTGCCGGGTCGCTGGAACCGCCACCGTCCTGGACCTCGGCGGCGGCGCTGAACTCCTCGACGCCGGGCGCGGGTCTGCTCGGCGTCCCGCCCGCGGAGCGCGCCGGGCTGGTGGCCGAAGAAGTGCACCTCGACGTCCCCCACGAGGACCTGATGCGCACGCCGGAAGCGGCTCGCATCACCGCACGATGGATGAGCGAGAAGGAGCCGACATGACCGAGGACGACCCCGTGGACCTGCTGCTGGCGCTGTGGCGGGAGACGCTCGCCCGCGAGGACCTCGACGCCGACTCCAACTTCTTCGTGCACGGCGGGCACTCGCTGCTCGGACTGGTCCTGCTGGAGCGCGTCGAGGAGCGCACCGGCGTCGACCTGCGCATCACCGATCTGTTCCAGTGCCCCACTCCCGCTCGGCTCGGTGCGCGCGTGCGGGCGGCCACCAACGAGCAGGCAGGCGCCTCCCCCGCCCGGGACGCACCGTGCTGAGCACGGGCGAAGCCCGGTTGCGCGACGAGGACCCGGAGCTGACCGAGCTGCTCGACGGCGAGATGATCCGCCGGGACGAAACCCTGTCCCTGGTCGCCTCGGCCGGGGTCGCGGACGCCTCGGTGCTGGCCGCCGGGGCGGCGGCGCTGTCGGACGTGACCGCCGAGGGCTATCCCGGCGCCCGCTTCCACCCGGGGGCCGGCCCGTTCGACGGGGTCGAGGCCCTGGCCAGGACGCGGGCCCGGGAAGCGTTCGGCGCCGGCCACGCCAACGTTCAACCGCACTCCGGCTCCGCGGCCAACCTGGCCGTGCTGACCGCGCTGCTGCCGGTCGGCGGCGTCCTGCTCGGGCTGCGGCTCGACGCGGGAGGCCATCTCACCCACGGCGCCCCGGCATCGGTCACCGGGCGCTGGTTCGAGCCGGTCTCCTACGGAGTCGGGGACGACGGCCTCGTCGACCACGACCAGATCCTCCGGCTCGCCCGGGAGCACCGCCCGGGGGTGATCGTGGCCGGGGCCAGCGCGTACCCGCGCCAGTTCGACCACGTGCGGTTCCGGGAGATCGCCGACGAGGTCGGCGCCTACCTGCTCGTCGACATCTCGCACGTCGCCGGGCTGGTGGCCGCCGGGCTGCACCCGAACCCGGTCGACGTCGCCCACGTCACCACGACGAGCACCTACAAGCAGCTCGACGGTCCGCGGGGCGGCCTGATCCTCCTGGGCCGGGACCACGACCGCCCCGGCCCGGACGGCGCACCGCTGTCCCGCACGATCGACCGGGCGGTCTTCCCCGGGTCCCAGGGCACGCCGTCCCCGGCGGCGATCGCGGCCAAGGCCCGCGCCCTCGCCCGCGTCCGCGAACCCGGGTTCCGGCGCACGGCGCGGCTCGTGCTCGACGACGCCGCCGCGCTCGCCGCGGCCCTGAGCGAGCGCGGGCACCGGCTCCTCACCGGGGGCACCGACACCCACATGGTGATGGTCGACCTGCGTTCCACCGGACTGTCCGGGCTGATGGCCGAGCGAGCGCTGGAGGAGTGCGGAATCCTCGCCAACCGCAACTCGGTGCCCGGCGACACCACCTCGCCCGCCGTCGCGGCGGGCCTGCGCCTGGGCACCAACGTGCCGGCCCGGCGCGGTATGGGACCGCCGGAGATGGCGCGCTGCGCCGAGCTCATCGACCGGGTGCTGCGGCACGCGGCGCGGGCGGACTCGACGCGGCACCGGCTGGACCCGGTGCACCGCGACGAGATCCGCGCCGAGGTCAGGGCGCTGACCCGTTCCTTCCCGATGCCAGACCAACCCGTGCACGAGGGGGTCCGATGACCGGAGAGCGACCCGCGGAGTCCGCCGGACCGGTGAGTCGCGCCGGGTGCGGCGATGCGACCGGTTCCGCTGCGGGGACCACCGCCGTCCGCTTGCCGTCCGACCGGCGCCGGGACCCGGATCGCCCCCGGGTCGACGGTCGCGAACCGGCGCACCCGCTGCCCGCCGAGGCGATCCGGAACCTGGCCCGGGCCACCGGGACCGGTACCGACGCCGTGCTCCTCGCGGGTGCGGCGGCGCTGCTGGCTCGCTGCACCGGTCTCGGCCGTCGCTCGTTCGCCCTGCACCGCGCGGGGATCCCGTCGCGGGCCGTCGCGGTCGACGTCGACGAGAGCCTGTCGTTCCGCGCTCTCGCGGCGCGGCTGGCCGAGGGGCCGGAGGAGGCCGTGGACTCGCCGGGCACCGGGGTGGCACTGCTGGCCTCCGACGCACCGCGGCCGGGGACCGGCGACGAGCTGTGCTTGCGGTTGATCGACGACGCGGCACCGCGAGTCGCGGTGGACTACGACGCGGCGGTGTTCGCCGCCGCGACCGCGCGACGGCTGGTGGAGCAGCTGGCGACGCTGTTCGACGGCGCGGCCGCCGCTCCGGAGGCACCGGTGTCGACGCTGCCGCTGTCCTCCCCTGCCGAGCTGCACGCGATGCTCGTCGCCTGGAACGACACCCGCACCGACCTGCCGCTGCCGGGTCCGACGCTGCACGAGGCCGTGAGCGCCCGGGCCCGCCGGGATCCGGAGGGCGTCGTCGCCGTCGACGGCGACCGGCGGGTGACCCGCGCCGAGCTCGACGCCGCGGCGGGCCGCGCGGCCGCGCGGTTCCGCGCGGCCGGCGTGCGACGCGGGGTGCGCGTCGGGGTGTGCCTGCACCGCTCGCTGGACTTGCTGGTCGCGGTGCTCGGGGTGCTGCGCGCCGGGGGCGCCTACGTGCCGCTCGACCCGGCCCACCCGTCGAGCCGGATGCGCTCGGCCCTGGAAGGCGCGGACTGCGCCTTCGTCGTCACCGGGACCGCGACGGCGGGGCTCCCCGGCTCCGACGTGGTCCCGGAGATCCAGCTCGACGACGGTTCCGAGCACGCCCCGGTCGGCGCGGGCGGAGCGGGACCGGACGACCCCTGCTACGTCATCAGCACCTCCGGCACCACCGGCCGGCCCAAGGGCATCGAGCTGCGGCACTCGGGGGTGCTCAACAACCTGGTCGACCTCGGTACCCGCTTCGGCATCGGCCCGGGCGACACCGTGCTGGCGCTGTCCGCGCCGGGCTTCGACATGTCGGTGTTCGAGTTCCTCGGGCTGCCGGTGGCCGGTGGCGCGGTCGTGCTGCCCGACCCCGAACGCGGTGGTGATCCCGCGCACTGGGTCGAGCTCGTGCGACGGCACCGGATCACGGTGTGGAACTCCGCGCCGGCGCTGCTCGAACGGCTGGTGGAGCAGGCCGAGCGGACCGGGACCGGCCTCGAATCGCTGCGGCTGGCCCTGCTCGGCGGCGACTGGGTCGGCACGGACCTGCCAGACCGGCTGCGCGCCCTGGCTCCCGGTCTGCGGTTCGTCGCGCTCGGTGGCGCGACCGAGGCGTCGATCCACTCCACGGTGCACGAGGTCCCCGCTTCCGGCCCGGATCCGGGTCGGGCGAGCATCCCCTACGGCGTTCCGATGGCGAACCAGCGCGCCTACCTGCTCGACGAGCACCGCCGTCCGGTGCCCGCCGGAGTGCCGGGCGAGCTGCACCTGGCTGGGGCGGGGCTGGCCATCGGCTACGTCGCGGACGACGAGCGCACCGCTGAGCGCTTCACCGACTGGTCCTTCGGCCCGATCCGGCACGAGCGGCTGTACCGCACCGGAGACCGGGCGCGGCTGCACCCGGACGGGGAGCTGGAGCTGCTCGGCCGGATCGACGCCCAGGTAAAGATCGGCGGGGTGCGGATCGAGCCGGCCGAGGTGGAGTCCGTCCTGCTCGCGCATCCCGCGGTCGCCGCCTGCGCGGTGGCGGCACCGGGCGGTCGGCTGACCGCCTGGGTGGTGCCGCGCCCGGACGAGCCGGTCCCGGCTGCCGAGGAGCTGCGGGCGCACGCCGCGCGAAGCCTGCCCGCGGCGTTCCTGCCGACCGCGTGGGCCTGGCCCGCGGAGCTGCCGCTGAGCCCGAACGGCAAGGTCGACCGGCGGGCGCTGGTCTCGACCGCGCCCGACCCGGGACCGGCCGGGACCGGCGATCCGCCGCGCGACGAGTGGGAACGCCGGGTCGCGCGGGTGTGGCAGCAGGTGCTCGGCACCGGGCCGCTCGACCGCGACAGCGAGTTCCACGCGGTCGGCGGGGACTCGCTCGCGGCGATGATCATCGCGCAACGCCTCGATCCCGACCTGCCCACCGCGGAACTCCACTCCGCCCCCACCATCCGCGAGCTGGCGCGGTTGCTCCGCGATCGCTCCACCCCGAACACCTCCGGAGGGCCCGACGCATGACCCACGACATCGGTTCCCACGGCCCCGATTCCGCGGCGGAAGCCGAGATCCTGGCCCAGTGGACCAGCATCTACGACGCGGTGTACCGGCACGCCGCTGATCGCCCGGAGCGGGACTTCACGGGATTCCGCAGCGGCCTCAACGGTGAGAACTACACCGACGAGGAGGTGATCGAGTGGATCGAGGGCACCGTCGCGCAGGTGCTGGCGCTGCGCCCGCGCAGCGTTCTCGACATCGGCGCCGGGACCGGCCTGATCACCCGGGGGCTGCTGCGGCACGTGGACCGCTATGTGGGCACCGACATCTCCCCGCGCGGCGTGGCCCGGCTGGAAGCCGGGCTGGGCGGGACGCCGGGCACCGAGTTCCTGGTGCGCGACGCCGACGGGATCGGCGACCTCGGGTCGTTCGACGTGGCGATGACCAACTCGGTGATCCAGCACTTCCCCAACGCCCGGTACCTGCGGTCCGCGCTGACCCGGATGGCCGAGGTGAGCGCCCCGGCAGGAGCGGTGTTCGTCGGGGACGTGCCCGGACTGCACGTCCGCGACCTGCACCACCTGTGCGTGGTCGCCAACCGGCTGCGCGCGCCGAACACCGGCACGAGCGCCGGGGAGGCGCGCGAGCAGCTCTCCTCGGCCGCCGCGCACGACCGGGAGCTCGTCGTGCACCCCGGCTTCTTCACCGCGTTCGCGGCCGAGCACGGCCTGTTCGCCGACATCCGGCTCAAGCCGGGCAGGCACCCGATCGAGATGAACCTGTTCCGCTACGACGTGCGGCTGCACCACCGCGGGGACGACCTGCTCGACCCGAGCACGATCGAGCGCGCGCCGTGGGACGGCGGCCCGGCCGCGACGGTGGCCGAGCGAGCCGCCGCCGCGCCGGGACCGATCGCGATCACCGGAATCCCGAGGCCGGAACTGACCCCGATCGCCGCGGCGCTGCACCGCCTGCGCGCGCTCGACGCGGCGAGTCCCGTCGAACCCGAGTCGCTGCCGACCGGATCGGGCACCGACGTCCGCGGACCGGGAGCGCACCCGGCCGACGTGGTGGCGGCCGCCGCCGAGCTGGGACGGACCTGCTTCGTCACGCCCTCGCCGATCGATCCGGCGGCCTACGACGCCGTGTTCGCGGGGAGCGCGGAGACCCGGGGCCTGAGCCTGCCGCCACCCGCCGACGCGGAGCAGGCGCTGACCACCGGCCCGTCGCCGCTGACGCCGGCGGGTGAGCGGTGATGCCGGCCGCGCACCACGTGCTGCGCGAGGGCGGGGGCGGACTCGTCATCGCGGCCGACTTCGCCCTGGCGGGACGGCCGGCGGCGGGTTTCGCCGAGCTCGTCGCGGGCCTGAGCACCGCGCACACCGTGTGGGAGACCTCGCCGCTGCCGGGAGGTCCCGAGGCGGGAGCTGGCGGGCGGGACCACGTCGCGACCTGGGTCGAGGACGTCCGGGCCGACGGGCGCCCGGTGCGCGCGGTGCTCGGGTTCTGCAGCGGCAGCGTCTACGCCGGTGCGATGCATCGCGAGATCACCCGCTTCCAGGATCCGCCCGCGCTGGTGCTGTTCGACCCGGACCGGTCGCACCGCCGCATGGTCGTCGACTACTTCGTCGAGCTCGCCAGGACCCGGTTCTCGTCCTTGCTGACCGCGGACGAGGTCGAGGAGGCGGTGCGGGCCGGGCGAGCCGCCGACCTCGACGCGGCCGGGACGAGCGAGCTGGCCGACGCGCTCGGCGCGCTGTGCTCGCGGATCCTGCCCCCCGCCTGCCGCAGGGCCGGGCTCACCGGGCGGCGCAGCACCGAGCTCGCCGAGGTGCTCACCTCCTACCTGCGCTGGCTCGCCGCCGCCGCCGATTTCGAGGTGCGCCCGCTGTGGTCGTCGGCGACGGCGTTCAACTCGGCCACCGACGGCTACGGCCTCGACGCGTTCCCCGCCGCCGAACGCCCCGGCCTGGTGCACCGCGTCGTGCAGTGCGAAGCCCCCTACGAAGACCTGCTGCGCGCACCGGACACCGCTCGCCTGGTCGACGAACTGCTGCCTCGCTGACCGCCCGGGCAAGCCCTCCGCCCGGCGACCGGGCACCGATCGGACAGCCGCCAACCGAAGGAGCCGCATGGACGTCACGTCACCGCTGGACGCCCCTCGCGAGGACTCGCGGCCCACGCCGGGCTCGCTCCCCCTGACCGCCGGACAGCACGAGCTGTGGCTGCTGCACAGGCTCGACGGCTCCGGGGCGCGCTGCCGCACCGGTGCCAGCACCCGCATCGAGGGCCCGCTCGACCTCTCCTCGCTCGAGCGGAGCCTGCACCGGGTCGTCGACGAGACGGAGGCGCTGCGCGTCCGCCTCGTCGAGGAGGGCGATTCCGTCGTCCAGACCGTCGTCGACCGCTCCGGCGCGGTGCTGGAGGTGGTGGACCTCGGCCCGGACGCCACCACCGAGGACGCGCACCGGGGAATCGACGCCCGGCTCGCGGTCCCGATGGACCCGACCCGAGGTGAGGTCTTCTTCGCCGTCGTGTTCCGGCTCGGGCCGAACCACCACCACCTCTACCTCGACTTCCACCACGTCGCCTCGGACGCCACCGGGATGTCGCTGGTGCTCCGGCGGCTCGCGGAGGTCTACACCGATCTCGCCGACGGCCGGGCCGTGCGCGCCGGGCGGGGTGGATCGCTGGCCGAGCTCGTCGCCGCCGATCTCGCGTACCGGACGTCGGAACAGCACGAGCGGGACCGCCAGTACTGGCTCGACCGGCTCGCGGTGCTGCCGTCCCTGCCCGAGCCGGATCCCGCCGTCGGAGTCTCCTACTCGCGTCGCGTGTTCGGGCCCGAGGTCATCGGGAGGCTGCGGGCGCTCACCTCGGCGGTGCGGGTCCGCCGCACGGCGGTGCTGCTCGCGGCGGTGGGCCTGCTGATGCACCGGCTGACCGGTCGCGACGTCGTCGGGGTGGGGTTGGCGGTGGCCGCCCGCGCCCCGGAGCAGCACGAGATCCCGGGCATGGTCTCGAACATCGTCCCGGTCGCGCTCGATCTGGCGGACGTCCACGACGTCGCGGAACTCGTCGCGCTCGCCCAGTCCGAGCTGGAGGCGACGTTGCGGCATCAGCGCTACCGCGGTGAGCAGGTGGTGCGCGACGGTGGTGGGCGCGGCCGGTTGTCCGGCCGGGTCGACGCCCAGCTCAACGTGCTGCCCCCCGTCGTCGACGTGGCGTTCGGGAGCTGCCTGGCCCGCGAGGACCGCGGCGTGATGAGCGCGGTCGACGTTCCCTCGTTCTGGGGCCGGATGGTGTCGTCGGACGAGATGCTGCTGGAGACGCTCACCGGCCCGGGGACCGACCGCACCCGCACCACCGCCGACCTCGGCGCGCTGCTCGAACGGGTCCTCGACGTCGTCGGGGACCAGGCCTCCCAGGCGCGGCCGCTGGCGACGATCGGCCTCACCGCGCCGGAGGAGGAGGCGCGCCTCACCGCCCCGCCGTCCCCCCGGCCGACCGGCCCGGCCCGCACGCTGACCGCCGCCTTCGACGAGGCCGCGACCGCGCGCCCCGATGAGGTCGCGGTGGTGTGCGACGGCGTCACGACCTCCTACCGCCAGCTCGACCAGGCCGCGCGCGTGCTCGCCGAGCGCCTGGCCCGGCTCGGCGCCGGGCCCGGGGAGCGGGTCGCCGTCTCGGCCCACCGCTCGGCGGGCATGGTGGTGGCGGCCCTGGCCGCGCTGCGCTGCGGCGCCGCGTACCTGCCTGTCGAACCGGACGGACCGAGGCAGCGATGGGAGTTCCTCCGCTCCGACGCCGCCCCCGTCGCCGTGGTGACCACCGACCCGGAGCTCCGCGACCCGGAACTGCCGGTGGTGCGCATCGATCAGCTCGGGCACCCGGTCGACCCGGCTCCCGCCGGCCCCGCACCGGTGCTCGCGGCCCCGGACGTGGACGACGCGGCGTACGTCGTCTACACCTCGGGTTCCACCGGGGCGCCGAAGGGCGTGGTCACCACGCACCGGAACGCCGTCGACCTGCTCGACGCCGCGACCGGCTGGTTCCCGGTCGGACCGGGAACGGTGTGGGCGTCCACCCATTCGTTCGCCTTCGACTTCGCCGTCTGGGAGGTCTGGGGCGCCCTGCTCACGGGCGGGCGGGTGGTGCTGGCCACCCACGCCGAGCGGCGCGACCCGCTGCTGCTGCTCGGTCTCCTCGGCCGGGAAGGCGTGCAGGTGCTCAGCCAGACCCCGACGGCGCTCGCCGCGCTGCTGGACGCGGCGGAGCGGGGCCCGGGAGCGGCGGACCTCGCCTGGGTCCTGGTCGGGGGTGAAACCCTCGACCGCGAACTGGTGTCGCGCTGGTTCGCCCGGCCGCTCGGCTCCGGCGCGCGGCTGTGGAACGTGTACGGCATCACCGAGACCACCGTGTTCGTCAGCGGGCAGGAGATCACCGGCGCCGAGGCCGCCGGATCCGGGCCGCTGCCGATCGGGACCGTGCTGCCGCACCTGCACGGCCACGTCCTCGACGGCGGTGGCCGTCCCGTTCCGCCGGGCGTGGCGGGTGAGCTGCACGTGGCCGGTACCGGTGTCGCCGCGGGCTACCTGAACCGCCCGGAGCTGACCGGCTCCCGGTTCGTGCCCGACCCGTTCGCCGCCGACGGCAGCCGGATGTACCGCAGCGGGGACGTGGTGCGCCGGCGTGCCACCGGCGAACTGGAGCACCTCGGCCGCGACGACGACCAGGTCCAGCTGCGCGGGCACCGGGTCGAGCTCGGTGAGATCGAGGCGGCGCTGGCCACCCATCCCCGGGTCTCCCGGGCGGCGGTGGCGGTGCGCGGCGGCCGGGGCGCCGATGCCCGGCTGGTCGGCTACGTCGTCGAACACCGCACGCCCGCTGATCCGGAGGCCCGCATCGGGGGCTGGCACCGCATGTTCGACGGCCTCTACGACAGCTCGGCCCCCGGGCGCGACGAGGCGTTCCACGGCTGGTCCGACAGCGTCGACCGGAGTGCGATCCCGGTGCGGGACATGCGGCGCTGGCGCGACGGGATCGTGGCCCGCATCCGCGAGTTCCGCCCCCGCCGCCTGCTCGAGATCGGGGTCGGGGAAGGACTGCTGCTGACCGAGCTGGCGCCGGGCTGCGAGACCTACTGGGCCACCGACATCTCCGCCTCGGCGCTGGACCTGGTCGCCCGGCGTTGCGCCGACCGGCCGGAGCTCGCCGAACGGCTGGTGCTGCGCTGCCAGCCCGCGCACGACCTGTCCGGGCTGCCGGAGGGCGCGTTCGACACGATCGTCGTCAACTCGGTGGTGCAGTACCTGCCTGACGCCGAACACCTCGCCGGGGTGCTGCACGGACTGGCCGCGCTGCTCTCCCCGGGGGGCCGCATCGTGGTGGGCGACGTGCGCCGGCTCGGCCTGGCCGCGTTGTTCCACGACGCGCTCGCGGTCCGCCGGGCCGGCGATGGCGACGGCCCGGCACCGCCGGACGCCGAGCTGGCCGCGACCGCCGATCGCGCCCGCACCGCCGAATCGGAGCTGCTGGTCGAACCGGCTTGGTTCGACGAACTCGTGTCGGCCAGTCCCGTGCTCACCAGCGCGGAGAGCGCGTTGCAGCGCGACGGCGGCACCGAGATGGGCCGCTACCGCTACGACGTGGTGCTCGCCACCGGAGAAGCGCTCCGCGACCCGGATCCGCTGCGGCTGCGGTGGGGGTCCGATGTGGACGGTCCCGCGTCCTTCCGGGCGGCGCTGCGCGAATCCGACGCCCCGGCGGTGGTGCTGCGCGGAGTGCCCAACGGGCGCCTGGCCGCCGATCTCGCCCGCACCGCCGGGCTGCGCGCGGCCCGCGGGTGGACGGCGGGTCCCGTCGTGCCGGAGGGCGAGCCGGTCGAACCCGTGGAACTGCTCGACGCGGCGCGGGAGTGCGGGTACGGGGGCCGGGTGGACTTCTCGGCGGAGGACAGCTGCGCGGTCGACGTCCTGGTCCACCGCGAGGGACGGCCCGCGGCCGCCGCGGCGGCCGCCCGGGCGGGCGGGGCGCTGACGAACACCCCGCTGGACCCGCACTCGGCGGAGCTGGGCGCGGGGCTCCGCGACCACCTGCGCGGCCGGCTTCCCGGGTACATGATCCCGGCTCAGGTCGTCACCGTGGCCGAGCTCCCGCGCACCGAGAACGGGAAGCTCGACCGGGACCGGCTTCCCGAGCCGGAACCGGAACAGCAGGCACCGGTCAGGGGGCAGGCGGCGTCCGGCAGCGTCGAGCACGCGTTGTGCCGCCTGTTCGCCGAAGTGCTCGGCCGTGCCGAAGTCGGCCCGGACCAGAGCTTCTTCGACCTCGGCGGGCACTCGCTGATGGCGGCGCGGCTGGCGGGGCGCGTCCGCGACGAGCTCGGCGTCGACCTGGGCGTCCGAGCGCTGTTCGGCGCGCCCACCGCGACCGGGCTGGCCCGGTTGGTCACCGGGGCCCAGCGCCACGGCGAGGACGGAGCGACGCGCCAGCTGCTGACGCTGCGCCCCGGTGACGGCGGACGCCCGCTGTTCTGCATGCACCCGGGTGGCGGCCTCTGCTGGTCCTACGCGCACCTGCTGCCGTACCTGGATCCGGCGGTCCCGGTGCACGGCATCCAGTCCCCGCGCCTCGGCAACCCCACCGCCGCGCCGCTGACGATGCCCGCCCTGGTGGCCGACTACACCAGGTTGATCCGCGAGATCCAGCCCTCGGGCCCGTACCGCGTGCTCGGCTACTCCTTGGGCGGGCTGATCGCGTTCGCCGTGGCCTGCGCGTTGCAGGAGGACGGCGACGAGGTCGAGAGCGTGGTGCTCGTGGACTCCTACCCGCCCTCGCACGCCGCCGGGTACGAGCGCCCGGTCGACGAGTTCACCGACGACGAGGTCGCGGAGTTCCAGCGCAACGCGATCGGCAACCTCACCACCCTCGATGCCGCCCCGCTCACCGACGTCCGGCTCGACGACGAGGTCGTGGCGGGGCTGCGCCGCTGCATGGAGGACGCCGCGCCCATCGCCGCCACCTTCGGCGATCCCGTCTTCCGCGGCGTCGTCGAGCACCTCCAGGCCGATCGCCCGCAGTACGGACCGGTACCGGACGGGCGGGCGCTGTGGCAGCCGCTGGTCGACGGGGAGGTGCGCGGCCACCTGTTCGACGTGGGGCACAACGAGATGATGCGGCCGCACTCGATGCTCGAGGTCGGCCCGCGGATCGGGGAGATCCTGGGAGGGGGAGGCTGGTGAGCGCGCCGGGAGTCCGCTACGACGCGACGTTCGACTGCTGGGTGGTGACCGATCCCGAACTGGTCCGGCGCGCGCTGCGCGAGCCCGCGCTCTCGGCGCAGACCCTGGAGGCGGCCACCGTCGCGTTCCTGCCGTCCGAGGTGCGCGACGAGTGCGCTCCGCTGCTCGACACCTTGCGCCGCTGGTTCGTCACCCTCGACGGAGAACCGCACCGGCGGCGCCGCCAGGCCGTCGCCCACCTGTTCTCGCCCCGCCACGTCCGCGCGTTCGACGGCGCGCTCACCGAGATCGCCGAGGCGGCCGTCGGCCGGTACGCCGCCCGCGGCGGGGACGCCGTGCCCGCGATAGCCGACGTCGTCGCCGCGCAGGGGATCGCGGCGCTGCTCGACCTCGGCGGAGTGCCGCACGAGCGGCTCACCGCCTGGGCCCGGTCGGTGTCGGAGTTCCTCGCGACGTCCTACCGGGCGGATCGGGCGCGAGCGGCGCAGGCCGCGCTCGACGAGATGGCGGCCTCGGTCCTGGAGCGGCCGGGAGCCCTGCCCGGCGTGGCGCCGGACGATCCCGCCGAACGCCTGGCGACGGTGTCGATGCTGCTGTTCGGCGGGATGGAGACGACGTCCGGGCTCGTCGGTTTCGCGCTGTGGTACCTGGTCGCCAACCAGTTGTCCGACCGGGTCGCCGCCGATCCCTCGGGCGCGGAGGCGGAGACCGTCGTGGAGCGGGCGCTGGAACTGCTCTCCCCGATCGGGCACGTCGCACGCCTCGCGCTGCGGCCGGTCCGCATCGGCGATGCCGAGGTCCCGCCCGGTGCGCTGGTGCTGCTCGCCCTGCACGGCGAGGACGTCCTCGACCAGCCCGAGATGCCCGCCCGCTGCCCGGCGCACGCCCCGGCCCGCCGCGACCACCTCGCCTTCGGCGGCGGACCGCACTTCTGCATCGGCGCACCGCTGGCGCGGGCGATCGCCGGAGCGGCGGTGACCGCGTTCGCCCGGGCCCTGCCGAGCGCGACGGTGCGGGAGCTGCGCTGGCGGGACAGCCCGACCTTCCGCGGTCCGGCGTCGCTGGTGCTGAGCCCGGAAACCTCGGAGCCCGACCGCCGATGACGGGCTGAGCGCGCGTCCGGAGCCGCGCCGGCCGAGATCTCCGGCGAACCGGCGCGACCCGCTCCCCCGGCCGCCGTCGAGCGGATTCGCCGCGCTGATCGGCCGATCGAAGCGGCGGGCGCGGCCGACGTCCGCCGGAGTGGGAAAAGTTGATGCGGGCGCGGGCGGCCTCGCGTTACAGTGCCGACATGTCCAACTCCCGGATCTACTAGCTCACGGGCACACCACCGCGGTAGCAGTGCGCCCTGAGCTAGATCCGGAGAGTAGTTCTGTGATCACTTCTGGTGATTTTTCCGTGCGCGTCAGCGCACGTCCGCTGTTCGACCACGCGGACTCCCACGTCTCCCCCGGCGACGAGATCGACCTGGTGGAACGCGACCGAGCGGACAGGACCGCGCTCGTCGCCGTCCTGTCCGGTGCGACCGCCCCCAGCTCGGGCGCGGTCGAACGCATCGGCTCCGCCGGACACCCGGCGCCGTCACCCCGCGCCGAAGGCCGCGAAGGCGCGGCAACCGACCGCCTCCGGTCGCCCCGCGGCGTGGCCGGGCCGGTGGGCGAGATCCGAGCTGCCGAGGCGGTCGGCGCCGAACCGGCGACGGCGACGCGCGCCGAGGCCCGCGCGCGGGACGGCGGCTCCGCTCAGCCGGTGGCGCACCTCGGGCTGAGCCGGGGCGTTCCCGGACAACGCCCGGACGCGGTCTCCGACGGGCGGGGCGGCCGCGTCGACCTGGTCGGGCTGCTGCTCGCCGGGCACGACGCGCTGCTGCTGGACGTGCCGGCGAACGACCTCGATCCCGGCCCCGGGGACGAGATCCCGCGCGCCGGCGCGACCTGCCGGAGGTCGATCGCGCTCGGCACCGGCGACGACGAGACCGTCGGAGCGCCGCGGCCGGGTCGGGCGCCGCTGCTCCCGGACGGCACCGAAGGCCTGCGCGAGGACGAGCACCTCGACCTCGTCCCGCTCGCCTGACCTCATCGATCCCAACCCGACGCGGAGATCCGATCGCTGCCGCGCGCCCGGACACCCGTCGGATTCCACCGGAACGCCCCCGTTCCCCTCTCCCCGGAGGACCGATGTCCCACTACCGGTTTCTCGACCGCGACACCTCGGGCGCGGCGACCTGCGCCGCGCCGCGCTGCACGGCGCCGCGGCCGGAGGACGCCACCGCGCGCTGGCGGTTCTGCTCCACCGCGTGCAGGCAGGCCTCCTACCGGGCCCGGCACCGCGACGAGCGGATCGACACCGAGGTGGCGGTCCAGGCGCTCGACGAGGAGGTCGCCGAAGCGCTGCGCGCCCTGCTCGACACCGTGCTGCGCGGTCACGGTGAACTGGCCGACCCGGCGCAGCCGAAAACGGGCGCCGTGGCCGAACTCGTGGCCCGCGCCCAGCGCGTCACCGACGCCGCGGTGGCCCGCGATCGCGCGGCCGGGATCTCCTGGGCGGACATCAGCACCGCGCTGGGAGTCACGTTCGCCACCGCGCGCCGCCGCTACGGACCGCGCACCGCGGAGAACCTCACCCGGTTCCGCACCTCGGACCGCCAGGACGCGGCGAGCTGAGCGGCGGGCCGCCCGTCCCGCCCCGGAACGCGCGCGGGGAACCGGCACCCCGGTTCCCCGCGCCGCGGGTCCTCAGCGCGGCCGCACCGCGGAGACGATGGGCAGCACGCCGCCGTCGCTGTAGCCGACGCTCTCCACTTCCAGCCCCGCCTCGGCCAGCTGCGCCCGCGTGTCGGCCTCCGAGACGAAGTTGAGGTACTTCGCCTGGATGATGTCGCCGAACAACGCGAGCTCGCGGCGCAGGTCGTGCTCGGCGATGCCGTAGCGCTGCCACTCCCCGGCCCGCTCCGGCGCCTCCCACGGCGGCGGAGGCGGCGGGGTGAGGAAGCTCAGCAGCAGCCGGCCTCCTGGTCGCAGCGCCCTCGCGAAGTTGCGGTACAGCGCGACCAGCCGACCGGGATCGGGCTCGTACATGTTGAGCCCGTTGCTCACCAGCAGGTCGAACTCCGAGTCGATGCCGAGCTCCCATGCGTCGGAGAGAACCACGTCGGTCCGGTCGCCCCACCCCCGGCTCGCCGCGTTCTCCTTCGCCAGGCGCAGGGATTCCTCGTCGATGTCGATGCCGACGAGCCGCGCTCCCGGGGCGTCGCCGTAGTCCTGGCGCACCAGGTCGTCCATCACCCCGCACGGCAGGGAGGCCAGCACCGCGCCGTCGGTGATCGACCGGCTGATCTCGGTACGGAAGCGCTGGTAGCGCTCGCGCGCACCGGACAGCAACGATCGGTTCAGCAACCAGAACTCGGTGTCCGACTCGGTGGGGGTGCCCGGCTCGTAGCGGAAGATGTACGACGTCCAGTACCCGTTCAGCCCGCGGTTGCGCAGCAGGAACCGCCCCAGCGGGAACTCCTGCAGCCCGGCGAGCAGCGACAGCTCCTCGTCGAGGTCCATGATCAGCCGGTCCGCCGCGCGCAACCGCTGCTCCACGGCCGCGGCGATGCCGGTCAGCTCGGCATCGTCGTGCGAACCGGACCCGGGAAGGTGCGAAATGGTCGAACTCATCAGATCTCCCAGCCGATCTTGCGGAAACTGGAGCGCACGGCGGGGTGTTCGAGCATCCCCGCCTTGCCGAAGGCGCGCAGCACGTTCTGCACGATCGGCATGTCCGTCGTGACGTCGAAACCCGCGTACAGCTGACCGATCGAGCGCTCGGCCGCGTCGCGGTCGCCGAGCACCTCCTCCAGCAGCTGAGCGTTGAACCGCTTCTCCGATTCGACGGACAGGTAGAGCTTCACGAACTCCCCCATCAGCGATCCGATGGCCTCGCGGTGGTCCTCCGGGATCTCCGCCCACAAGTACGTCATCAGGTCGAGGAAGAACGCGTAGTGCCGCGACTCGTCGTTCATGTGGTCGTTGACGTAGTAGCGGATGGACGGGTGCACGCCCTTGCTGTCGAAGAATTCGACGAGTTCGCGCACCAGCGTCGTCTCGAAGCAGCAGTTCGCCAGGATCTCGAACACGTCGTGGTACCGCGGGTCGAGCCGCTTCTTGATCTCGGTGACGGCGCGCTGCGAATCCGAGGTGGGGAAGTCGAACTCACCCAGGTCCGGGTACCGCTCCCGCAGCTGCATGATGAGGTCCTGGGCGATGTAGACGTGGTAGTACTCGTCGATCACGATCGAGTAGGTATTCAGCTTGATCTCGGGCCCGAATTCGACCGGGAGGTCCGCGTGGAGGACCTTCGTGCACGCCGACACGATCTCCTCGATCTCCAGGTTCACGATGTCGTGCAAGTACTTGAAGAAGGACTGGATGAGGATCCGCTCCTTCGCCGGCTCCCCCAGCGCGGCGACGGTCTCGTCCAGCAGCAGCGGCTGGCGGTCCTCCGGGAAGAAGTACCCGCGCTGGCTGAAGTCGATCGTCTTGCGGGGCCGGGTTCGCACCGAACCCCGCGCCTCCCAGCGGGCCGCGTAGTCCGGCCCCAGGCTCCGCAGCCGGGAACCGGCCACTGCGGTGTCGTCGGTAGTGGTCATGATCAACCTTTCTCGCGGGATGCGATCCGGCCGGCCCGCGCTCGCGCCGGGGCCCGGGTTCGCGGGCCCCGGCGCGGACGGAGGGCTCAGCTGGGTTCGGGGACCTTCTCGGCGCGCGCGTCCAGCAGCCGCCGCCCGGACAGCGCCAACGGCGCCGCGATGAGGACGGCGACGAGCATCACGGCGGCGGGCACCAGGGCGGTGCCGGTGAACAGCCCGCTGGAGACGCCGGTCAGCACGGTCACCAGCAGGGCGCGGGAGCTCATGGTCAGCGATGAAGCGGCACCGCCGAGTTCGGGGACGACCTCCATCGACCGGCCGAACACCACCGGGTAGCAGATGGCGAAACCGACGCAGAACAGCGCGATCGACGCCGTGGTCGCCACCGCGCCGCCGCCGAGCAGCAGGAACAGCACGACCCCGGCCAGCGCCGCGCCGAAGCTGATGCGGACGGTGGACTCCGGCCCGCCCAGCAGCGGGATCACCTTCGTGGCCACCATGCTCGGGATCGCGAACGAGGCCACGATCACCAGCAGGTGCGCGGCGAACTGGAGCGTGGTGAGCCCGAAGGCCTCGACGTAGAGGAACGAGCTGGAGGCGATGAACACCATGTACGAGGCGAACAGCAGGCTCGGCACCAGCGACGTCGCCACGAACAGCCCGCTCCCGAGCAGCCTCCGGTAGTCGCCGACGACCTTGCGGGCACCGCCCCGGTCGAGCTGCCCCTTCGTCTCCGGCAGGAACAGCGCCACCAGCAGCAGTCCCAGCGCGGTGACGGCGAGCACGACCAGGTAGTTGCCCCGCCAGCCGATCGTCCGGTTCACCAGGCCGCCCAGCGGAGGAGCGCACGTCATGAGGATGGACATCGCGGCGTTGGTCATGCCGAACATCGCCATCGCGCGCTCACCGCGGTAGAGGTCGCTGATGATGACGAACACCAGGACCACCGAGGTGCTGGCCCCGATGCCCTGCACGAACCGCGCGGCCAGCAGGAACTCGATGTTCGGGGCGATCGCGCAGCCCAGCGCGCCGACCAGCATGACCGAGTTGCCGACGAGCATCACGGCCCGCCTGCCGAACCGGTCCGAGATCGGGCCGTACACGAGCGCGCCGAGGCAGTAGCCGAGGAAGTTGAGGGTGATGGTGAGCTGCACGACCGACCCCGCGACGCCGAACTCGCGGGCGATGTCCGGGAAGCTCGGCACGGACATGTCGATCTCGATGATGGTGCCGATGAGGGTGATGACCAGCAGAGCCGGGAGGTACTTCCCGGGTGCGGGCCGGGCTTCTTGAGTCATTGTTCCGCTTCTCACGATGGGACGGCTTTCGTGGCGTTCTCCAAGAATTCACCCCACTGCCGCGCGCATTCGGCGGGCTCTTCCAAGTGCGCCATGTGTGACGAATTTGGGATTACCGTAACGCGAGAACCCGGCAGGGACCGCGAATACGCGCGACACACCTTGGGCGAGGTGAAATCGTGTTCGCCGCACGTTAGCAGAGCCGGAATGCGCAACTCGGACAACCGGTCGCAGCGGTGGTACGAACGCAGATTCCCGGATACGTGGAATTCGGTCGGACCCCACATCGCGTCGCGCACGACCGGACTCGTCGCGGCCGAACCGCCCACCAGCGCGTCCGGCCACGGGAGGCGCCTGCACAGGTGCCGCTCGGCGAAGTGCAGCATCGCCTCCGCCTGTTCGGCACCACCCGGAACTCCCCGCACCGCGGAGCTGATCGCCGAGGCCACCCGGGGCGGCAATCCCATCAGCAGGTTCTGCATCTCGCGCTCGTGCTGCCGGACGCTGAGCACCGGGGAGTGCAGCACCACCGACTCCGCGCCCGGCGCACCGCGCAGCAGCAGATCGCAGGCGATCATCGTTCCGAAGGAGTGCGCGTACAGGTGGAAGCGGTCGAGCCCGCTGGCGCAGACGACCTCCGCCAGCTCGTCGACGAACCTGGGCAGCCGCCACAGCTCCGGGTCGGGCGGGCGATCCGACCGCCCGCAGCCGAGCTGGTCGTAGACCAGCACCGGATGCCCGGGCAGCAGCCCGGCCAACGGCCGCAGGTAGTCGTGCGGAGTGCCCGGCCCCCCGTGCACCGCCACCACCGGAATCCCCGGTGCCCCCGGGTTGAGCAGCTCGCTCCACACCCGGCCACCGGGCACCTCGATCCGCCGTCCCGCGCGCGGCGTCCCGCCGTGCTCGGTCATCGCGTCCTCCCCAGGTCCTCGGCGATGCGCGCCACGTGCGGCATCGCGTTCATGCTCAAGTGGTTCCCCGGTACGGCGACCTGCCGCCAGCCGCCGCGGGCCAGCGCCCGCCACCACCGGTCCTGGCCGGCGGGGAAGTCGGCGATCTCCTCCTCGTGCGCGAAGAACACCAGATCGCCCTCGTACGGCCGGGGGACGTAGCGGTGCATGGCCTCGTCGTGCCTGCGCCACGTGTCCAGGTACCTGGGCAGGAAATCGCTGCTCAGCATCTCCTCGAACGGCGTCCCCCGGGCCGATCGGGCGAGGTGGTCGATCTTGGCCCGCAGGCCGTCCACCCGTTCGACCTCGGCGAGCGGGAACATCTCCGCCGGCAGCCCGTAGCGCACCAGGTAGTGCAGGATCTCGACCTCCGACAGGCGCTCCGGCAGGTTGCCGTGCGCGGGGCTGTCGATGAGGACCACCTCGGGCGCGCAGCCGGTGCGCTGGAACACCAGCTGGGCCATCTCGTAGGCGACGATCCCGCCGAAGGAGGAACCACCGAGCCGGTAGGGCGGCTTCAGGCCCAGTTCGTCGAGGGTGTTCAGGTAGGACTCGGCGATCGCCTCGACGGTGTCGAACTCGGCCGCCCCGTCGAGCATCGGCGAGCGGAGCGCGAACACCGGCTGGTCCTCGGGCAGGTGCTGCGCGAGTTCCCGGTAGAAGTACACGTCCCCGCCGATCGGGTGCACCAGCACCAGCGGGGCGACGAGGTCCGGTTCGCCCTGCCGGACGCGGACGACCGGACTCCCGGAAGCCGGTCCCCGGGACGGCTGCCGGAGGTGCTCCAGCAGTGCGGCCGGGGTGTGCCGCGGCAACGACATGAACTCGACGCGGCGTCCGGTCCCCCGTTCGATGCGCGCCGCCAGCTGCACCACCGCGAGCGAATCGCCGCCGTGCTCGAAGAAGTCGTCCTCCGGGCGCACCTGGTCGACGCCCAGCACGGCCCGCCACGCCTCGACCACCACCGAGTCGATGGCGCTCGCCGGGGCCGGGTTCGCCACCGGTGCGGACCGGTCCGGTGCCCGCCCGACCCAGTGCTCCGCGCGGTCGAAGGCGTATCCCGGCAACCGGACCCGATCGGCCGGGGTGAGCTCGAACAGCGCGTCGGCATCGACGCGCGCCCCGGCCGCGTGCGCGGTCCCGAGCGCGGCCAGCGCGGTGGCGTGCTCCCGTTCCGGGTCCGGCATGGCCGCGACGGCGAGCGCCTCCGCGCGGCGCGGGTTCTTGCGCGCGAAACGGGTCAGCGCCCGTCCCGGTCCGACCTCCACCAGCAGCGCGTCCGCCGTCTCCGCCGAGTGGTGCAGGCGGTCCAGGCCGGCGGCGAAGGCGACCTGCTCCCGCAGGTGGCGGACCCAGTACCGCGGGCGGGTCACCTCGTCGGGATCCGCCCAGTCGCCGGTGAGCCCGGAGACGAACGGGAGGACCGGGCGGTGCGCGCTGATGCCGTCGAAGGCGCGCTCGAACTCGTCGAGCACCGGGTCCAGCAACCTGGAGTGGAAGGCCCGTCGCACCGGAAGCCGCCTGGCGACGACGCCCCGCTCGGCGAGCCGCGCGGCGCAGCGCTCGACGGCGTCGACCGGACCGGACAGCACGCAGCTGTCGGCGTCGTTGACGGCCGCGAGGTCCAGGCCGTGCTCGTCGGCACGCGCGTCCTCCGCGGGGAGCGGGACCGCGAGCATCGCCCCTGCCTCGCTGGCCGCCGTCGCCCGCGCTCGGGCGCACACCAGCCGCAGCGCGTCCCGCGTCGAGAACACCCCCGCCAGGCAGGCCGCCACGTACTCGCCCAGGCTGTGCCCGAGCATCGCGGCGGGACGCAGGCCGCGAGCCAGCAGCAACCTCGCCAGCGCGTACTCGGTGACGAACAGCGCGGGTTGGGTCAGCAGCGGCTCGTGCACGCGATCGGTGCGGCCCAGCAGGTCCTCCTCGGCCACGTCCGGGAAGACCTCGCGCAGCACCGCGGCGCACTCGTCCACAGCGGACCTGAACGCCGGTTCGGCGGCGTAGAGCCCCGCGCCCATGCCGCTGTGCTGTGCTCCTTGGCCGGGGAACAGGAAGACCACCGGCCGCCCCGCCCTGGCCGGGACGTGGTCGTCCACCTCGCGGTGCAGCGATTCCCGCAGCGCCACCGGGTCCTCGCCGACGACCACCCGGCCGAAGTCGAACCGGTGCCTGGCGGAGAGCAGCGTGTAGCCCACCCGGCTCAGGTCCGCGTCCGGGTGGTCGGCCAGGTGCGCGGCGAGCGCGTCGGACTGCCTGCGCACGGCCTCCGGCGTCGGCCCGGACACCACCAGGAGCTTCCGGGAGACGCTCGCCGCGCTGCGGGCAGCGGCGGCGGGCGCCTGTTCCAGCACGGCGTGGGCGTTGGTCCCGCCGATGCCGAACGAGCTGACCCCGGCGCGCAGCACGTCGCCGGGCCACTCCCGGTGCTCGGTGCCGATGCGGAAGCCGCTGCCCTCGATCTCCAGCGCGGGGTTCGGCGCGCGGTGGTGCAGCGTGGGCACCAGCTGGCGGTTCTCCAGGCAGAGCACGGCTTTGATGAAGCCGGCGATGCCGGAAGCGGCGTCGAGGTGCCCGATGTTGGTCTTCACCGCGCCGAGCACGCGGTCCGGTCCGCTCGCACCGCCGTCGAACGCCGCGCGCAGCCCGGCGAACTCGATCGGGTCCCCCAGCGCGGTTCCGGTGCCGTGCGCTTCGACGTAGCCGATCGTGTCCGCGACGACCCCGGCACGGCGGTGCGCGGCCTTGATCACGGCGGCCTGCCTGCGGGCGCTCGGGGCGGTGTAGCCCACCTTGTCGTGCCCGTCGTTGTTGATCGCCGAGCCCTTGAGCACCGCGCGCACCGGGTCGCCGTCGGCCAGCGCCCGCTCCAGCGGCTTCAGCACGACCAGCCCGACGCCCTGGCCTTCGACGGTGCCCCGCGCGTCGGCGTCGAACGCGCGGCAGCGCCCGTCCGGGGAGAACACCATGCCCTCCTGGTGCAGGTACCCCTCGGTGCCGAGCTTGCCGATCGAGACCCCGCCCGCGAGCGCCACGTCGCAGTCCCCGGCGAGCAGCGCCACCGCGGCCTGGTGCACGGCGACCAGCGACGACGAGCACGCCGTCTGGACGGTGACGGCCGGACCGGTCAGGTCGAGCCGGTACGCCGTCTTGGTGGGCAGGAAGTCGGGCCGGTTGTGGATCATCGCCTGGTACTCGGCGGCGGGGTCGAGCGGCGCCAGCGCGGGGCGGACGTGCTCGTCGAGGTAGCCGTTGCGCCCGACACCGGCGAACAACCCGATGCTGCCCGGGTGCTCGTGCGGGTCGTGGAAGGCGTCCTCCAGGGCGTGCCACGCGCACTCCAGGAACACCCGGTGCTGCGGATCCATGATCTCGGCCTCGTGTCGGGAGAAGCCGAAGAACCCGGCGTCGAACCCGGCGATGTCCCGCAGCCTGCTCTGCGCGGGGACGTAGTCGGGCCGGTCGAGCAGCTCGGGGTCGACTCCGGCGGCGCGCAGCTCCTCGCGGTCGAGCCGGACGATCGACTCGTGCCCGGCGGTGAGGTTCCGCCAGAACTCGGTGACGTCGTCGGCGTCGGGGAACCGGCAGGCCATGCCGATCACGGCGATGTCGCGCTCCGCCACCGGGCCCCGGACGACCACTTCGGCGTCCGCCGCCGATCCGCCGGTCAGGTGAGCGGCGAGCTCGGCGATCGTCGGACGGGTGAACAGGTCGTTGAGCCGGAGCCGGTGGCGCAGCGGCTCCGCGAGCCTGCCGTGCACCTGGGTCAGCAGCACGGAGTTGCCGCCCAGGTCGAAGAAGCGGTCGTGCACGCCGATCCGCTCCAGCCCCAGCACCTCGCGCCACGCGCGCGCCAGCTCGGCCTCGATCTCGTCCCGCGGCTCCACCTGACGGGACGCGGCCTCCGCGCCGGGCACCGGCAGCGCACCGGCGTCGAGCTTCCCGCTGTGGGTCAGCGGGATCTCGTCGAGGCCGACCAGCGCGGACGGCATCGCGTGCGCGGGCAGCAGCTCGGCCAGGTGCCGCCGCAACGCCTCCTCGTCGACGTCCGGCGCGGCGGGTACGTAGTAGGCCAGCAGCCGCGCCGCCGCCGGTGCTCCGTCCGGGGTGTGCACGCGAGCCAGGCCGTGCCGCACGTCCGGGTGCGCGACCAGCGCCGCGTCCACTTCGCCGAGGTCGATGCGATGCCCGCGCAGCTTCACCTGGCCGTCGCCGCGGCCGAGGAACTCCAGCTCCCCGTCCCCGAACCACCGCACCAGGTCCCCGGTGCGGTAGAGGCGGTGCTCGTCGACGAACCGCAGCGCGGTCAGCTCGGGATCGCCGGCGTAGCCGTGCGCGAGTCCGGCGCCGCCGATGTGCAGTTCGCCGACGGCCCCGACGGGCAGCGGCTCGCCGCCCCTGCCGAGCACGTGCGCACGTTCACCGGGCAAGGCCCGGCCGATGCTCACCGGCTCCGAGTCGGCGGGCGCGCTCCGGTAGGTCCGCGAGGTCGACCAGATCGTCGTCTCGGTCGGCCCGTAGACGTTGACGACCTCCGCGAACAGGCCCACCGCGGCCGTCAGCAGGTGGCGTTCCAGCTTCTCGCCGCCCACCAGCAGGCGCGTGGACCCGGTGTTGCGCAGCACGTCCCGCTTCATCTCCAGCAGGCTGGGGGTCATCTGCACGAAGTCCAGCCCGGCGCAGTCCAGCTCGGGGACCATCGGGTCGGCCAGCACGACGCTGCCACCGGTGAGCAGGGTCAGCCCGTACTCCAGCCCGAAGATGTCGAAGACGTGGTTGGTCATGCTGCACGTGCGCAGCGGTCCGGCACCGGCGAAGTGCTTGCCGCGGACGGCTTCCACCACGCCGGTCACCGACCGGTGCCCCACCACCACGCCCTTCGGGTCGCCGGTGCTCCCGGAGGTGTGCAGGACGTAGGCCGGTTCGTCGCCGCGCATCGCCACGTCCCGGTTCGCCGGGTCCTCCCGGTCGATGCGGGCGGCGGTGTCCGGGTCGTCCAGCACGACGCTCACGAGCTCGGGCCAGCGCCGCGCGACCCGTTCGGCGTGGCGCCGTTCGGTGATCACGCCCCGCGCTCCGCTGCCGCGGATCATGCGGCGGATCCGCTCGTCGGGGTAGTCCGCGTCGACCGGGATGTAGGCCCCTCCGGACTTGAGCACGGCCAGCAGCGCCGTCAGCAGCCGCGGCCCGCGGTCGAGCAGCAGCAGGAACCGCTCGCCCTCGCCCGACGCGCTCACCAGGTGGCGGGCGAGCCGGTTCGCGTCCTCGTTCAGGCGCGCGTAGCTCAGCACCTGCCCCGCGTGCTGCACCGCCGGGGCGTGCGGGTTCCGGGCCGCCTGCTGCTCGAACGCGCGGTGCACCAGGGGCTGTTCGGGTTCGGCGGAGCCGGTGTCGTTCCAGTCCGCCTGCCGCGCCAGGTCGGTGTCGTCCGCGAGGACCAGTCCGTCGGCGGCCGACTCCGGGGCCTCGGCGAACCGCGCCAGCACCGACTCCACGCCGCGCAGCAGCCTGCGCGCGGTTTCCGGTGCGATCAGCTCGGCCGCGAAGTCCAGCACCAGGGCCACGGCCTCGGCGTCCTCCACGGCGGACAGCACGAGCGGGTAGTCGCGCTTCTGGTGCCGGAAGCGGAAGACGGGGTGCGGTTCGGACCGATCACCTCGGGAGCCCGGGTAGTTCTCGTAGATGAACAGCGTGTCGAACAGTCGCCTGTCCGGCGGTTGCAGCGCCGCGAGGTCCACGGCGCTGCGGGCGTTGGCCTCCTGCACCGCGTCCTGGAGCTCGCGGACCTCGTCGAGGAGCGTCCCCGACCCGTCGTGCCGCACCACCAGCGGCACGGTGCTCAGGAACAGCCCGACGGCCTCGTCGATGCCGTCGGCGGGCAGGTCGCGGCCGGCCAGCACGGTGCCGACGACGGTGGTGGTGCTGTGGCCGTAGGCGGCCAGCAACCGGTGCCAGGCGTACTGCAGGACGGCGTTGAAGGTCACCCCACCGCGCGCGGCGGCGCCGCGAACGCGCTGGAGCAGGTCGGCGTCCAGCGCGCCGACCTCCTGGCGCTGGTCCTCGACCTGCGACCGGGTGCCCAGGTCGACGTGCCGCCGCTCGGGACGCAGCAGCCCGCCGAGGTCGCACGAGCCGTCCAGCCCGCGCACCCGCTCCCGCCAGTAGGCGGCGTGCTCGTCCACCAGCGGCCGCAGCCGCCGGTGCACGGCCGGCGCGTGGTCGGCCGGTCGCGGGACCGGGCGGCCGTCGCGCAGCGCTCGGTACGCGTCGTGCACGGCGTCCACCAGGATCGGGCTGCTCCACCCGTCGAGGATCGCGTGGTGGGTGTTGAGCAGGCAGGCGTACCGCCCCTCGGCGAGCCGGCACAGCCGCACCCGGAACAACCCCGGCGTGCCGGTGTCGTACGGCGTGGCGCGGTCTTCGGCGAGCAGTTCGTCGAACGCTCGCCGCGGATCGGGATGTTCGGCGAGGTCGAGGTAGCGCCAGTTCAGCTCCGCCCGCCGAGCGATGACCTGCACCGGTTCCCGGCTCCAGTCGAACAGCGTGCGCAGCGCGCTGAACGAGTGCTGCGCGGCCTCCCACGCCTGCCGCAGCGAGTCCGGTTCCAGCTCGGCGTGGTAGTCCCACACCACCTGCACCCGGTAGGCGTCGTCGACGTCCCCGTTCCGCATCGCGTGCGCCAGCAGCCCTCGCTGGAGCGAGGTCGCGGGCAGCACGTCCTCCAGCTCCCGATCGGCCTGCACCCGGTCGAGCTGCTCCTGCGGCAGGACGCCGCCGATGTCGCTGGCGGTGAGGTAGCCGCGCGGCTGGTCGGCGGTCGCGGCGACCAGATCCGTGAGCTGGCGGCGGAAGGCGTCCGCCAGCAGCGCGGCCCCGGCGTCGGGCAGTCGGGTGCCGAGCCGGAACCGCAGCCGCCCGCCGACGACCAGCCCGGCCAGGTTCACCGCGTGGGGCAGCGCGTTGTCCGGGTGAATCGCCCGCCCGGCGGGCTCGGCGGTGATCCGCCAGTTCTCGCCCGTTCCGCCGTCCAGCTGGCCGAGGTAGTTGAAGCACACGGGCGGCAGCGGCCGGTCGTAGCCGATCAGCGTCCCGTAGTCGGCGCCGTTGCCGGGCACGGCGCGCAGCGACTCCTTGACGTCGATCAGCGTCGCCACCGGGGTCTCCGAGGTGCGCAGCGCGAACGGGTACAGGGAGGTGAACCAGCCGACGGTGCGGGTGATGTCGAGGTCGTCGCCGAGGTCCTCGCGCCCGTGGCCTTCCAGCACCACGCCGTGCTCGGTCGCCCCGGTCAGTTCCGTCAACGCCGCCGCCAGGGCGGCGAGCAGCAGTTCGTGCACTCCGGTGCGGAGGAACCGGGGGCAGTCGTGCAGGACTCGGCGGGTCAGCTCCGCGTCGAACTCCAGCTCCGTCTCGACCGGCTCGCGGTGCGGCCGGAGCGCCGCGGGAACCGGAACGGTGACGGCGTCCCAGTGGGGCAGTTGACCGGTTTGGGCGCGCGCCCGGTCGGCCGCCGCCCGGGCCCACTGCCGGGTGCTGGTGGACTTCGGACCGAGCCGCTCCCCCGCGCAGGCGGAACGGAGATCGTCGACGAGGATGCGCCAGCTCACCGCGTCCACGGCGACGTGGTGCACCGCCAGGAACAACCGGTGCCCGCCGTCGTCGTACCCGTGCAGCCGTCCGACGGCCAGCAGCGGGCCGGTGCGCAGGTCGAAGTCGGACTGCCAGCTGGTGAGCACCTCGTCCAGCGCGCTGCTGAACCCGGGGGTGCCCTCGGCGGCGGGCAGGGTGCGCACGTCCAGTTCGCGGATCTCGGGGCACACCACGTCCGGGTCGTAGCGGTAGCCGTCCGCCGATTCCCGCAGCCGCAACGCGTCGTGCCGGGCGAGCACGGCGGTCACCGCGCCGCGCAGCACGTCGGTTCCCAGCTCCGGCGTCTCGATCAGGAACGCCTGGTTCCAGTGCTGCGGGCGGGGGAACCGCTGCGCGGCGAACCACGAGTGGATCGGCAGCGGTGGTGCTTCACCGTCGAGGACGCCCTGTTCGGCTCGCACCTCGCGGCGCGAGGTCGCGTGCGGCAGGACCTCCGCGCAGAAGCTCTCGATCGTGCGGTGCGCGAACACGTCGCGCACCGCCACGGCGAGGCCGAGTTCGCGGCGCAGCCGGCTCGTCATGCGGATCGCGACGATGCTGTCCACGCCGGCGCGCAGCAGGTCGTCGCGGATCCCGAGCCGCTCGCCCGGCACGCCCAGGACTTCGGCCCACAGGTCCCGCAACCGCAGCTGGTCGGCGGTGCGCGGAGCGACGTGCGCGGGAGCGGCGGGCGCGTCCACCTCGGGCAGCGCGGACCGGTCGAGCTTGCCGTTCGGGCTCAGCGGAGGTTCGGCCAGGTGCAGCAGCCGTTCCGGAACCATGTACGCGGGCAGCCGTTCGGCGAGCAGCGCCCGCAGTTCCGCGGCGTCGACCCGCTCGCGCGCCACGTAGTAGCCGACGAGGGACTGGACGCCGCCGACGTCGCGGACGTCCGCGACGGCCTGCTCCACGCGCGGATGCCGGGCGAGGGCGCTCTCGACCTCGCCCAGCTCGACGCGGTAGCCGTTGAGCTTCACCTGGAAATCCGTGCGCCCCAGGAACTCCATCCACCCCGAACGCGACCACCGCCCCACGTCCCCGGTCCGGTACAACCGACCCAGCACCGGATGCTCCACGAACCGCTCCGCCGACAGCTCGGGGGCTCGCCAGTAGCCCAGCGCGACCCCCGCGCCGCCGATGTGGATCTCACCGGGCACGCCGACCGGTGCGTGCGTCCCGTCCGCGGTGAGGACGTACATGCGCTGCCCCGGCATCGCCACGCCGTACGGAACGCTCACCCAGCCCGGATCGACCTCGCCGACCTCGAACCACACCGACCAGATGCTGCCCTCCGTCGCACCGCCCAGGCTCACCACCAGCGCACCGGGCACGAGGTCGCGGATGCGGTCCGGGAGGTTCGTGGGGATCCAGTCGCCGCTCATCAGCACCAGCCGCAGCGGTGGGAGCGGTTCTTCCTCGTCGACCAGCAGGCCCGCCAGCTGCGGCACGGTGTTCCACACCGTCACCTCGTGCCGTCGCACCAGCTCGGCCCAGTGCGCCGGATCCTTGGCGCGCCGCTGCTCGGGGAACACGACGGCACCGCCCGCGGCGAGCGGTCCGAACAGGTCGTAGACCGACAGGTCGAAGCTCAGCTCCGAGACCGCGAGCACCCGGTCGGCGGGCCCGATCCCGAACCGCTCGTTGACCGCCAGCACCGTGTTGAGCGCACCGCGGTGGGAGATCGTGACTCCCTTCGGCCGCCCGGTGGAACCCGACGTGAAGATCACGTACGCGACGTCGTCCGGTGCGACGGCCGGCAGCGGGACGTCCACCGGATCGGCCGCCAGCGCCTCCTCGATCACGATCAGCTCGAACGCGGCGAGGCCGTCGCGGACCTCGGCGCGCTCCCACTGGGCGCGGGAGACCAGCACCGAGCTCGCCCCCGCCTGCTCCAGCACGTCGGCCAGTCGCGCGACCGGCCATTCCACGTGCAGCGGCAGGTACCCCGCCCCGGCCCGCATGATCGCGGTCGTGGCCAGGACCTGCCCGTACCCCTTCTCCGCGAGCACCGCGATCAGCGCCTCGGACCGCCCGGTCAGCAGCCGTGCGACGTGGTCGCCGTCCGCGACCAGTTCGCGGTGCGTGTGAGCGCGCCCCGTGCCGACGTCGACGACCGCCACCGCGTCCCAGCGGTCGTCCGTCGCGCAGCGGGCGCGGTGCGCGCCGAACAGGGTCTCCTCGGCCGCTTCCCGTTCGGCGTCGTTCGCCGCCGCGATCAGCGCGCGGTCGGCCTCCGGGGTGTAGCGGTCCTTCGGCAACGTCCAGTCCCCGTCGGCGAGCCGCTCGATCAGCCCGCGCAGCAGCAGGTTGAAGTGCTCGATGTCGGCCCGGTGGAACAGCTGCTCCACGTAGAGCCACTTCGCGGTGAAGCCGTCCGGAGTCCGCACCGCCTGCAGGTCGATCCACGCCTGCGACGTCTGCGCCTCCCAGTACCTGCCGGACCGGTCCTCGTCGTCGCTGAGGTGCGCGGCGCCCTCGAAGTCGCGGGTGTCCCCGCCCACGGCACCGGTGAACACGATCGGCGAGACCGCCTTCGCCGTGTCCAGCCCGTTCGTCCGGGCGGCGTCGCGCTGCACCTGCACCCCCGAGTACAGGGCGTGCGACACGTCCTCCCACAGCACGTCGTGCGTGCGACGCGCGAGCAGTTCGGCATCGCGCGACTCGTCGATGAAGTGGTGCAGCACCGTGGAGGTGAAGTTGCCCAGCACCTCCCCGACCTCGGGCAGCACCGGCAGGCGTCGCGCGACGGTGACCGTGATCGGGAACTCGGTCGTCCCGGAGTGGTGCGCGAGGACGCTGCCGAACAGGGCGAGCAGCACCGAGGACGGCGACAGGCCCCGCGCCGCGGCCTGCTCGGCGAACCGGTCCCAGACCTCGGCCGCGACGTGTTCGCTGTGCTCGGCGAAGCGCGGGTGCACCACCGCTTCCGGCGGTGTCCGGAACGGCAGCGCGCAGCGGGCGGGCATCTCGGCCAGCCGCCGCTGCCAGTGCGCGCGGTCGTCGGCGTACCACTTCGAGGAGCGCAGCAGCTCGACGTGGTCCTGGTAGTCCTTGAAGGTCGCGGCGGGAAGCGCGGGCGGTGCCTGCTCACCCCGGTACAGCGCGTCGAGCCGGCGCAGCAGCGCCAGCCTGCTGCGCACGTCCACGGTGATCAGGTCGAAGCCCGCGTGCAGCACGCACCGGTCGGGGAACCTGCTGACCTCGAAGGCGAACAGCGGGAACGACTCGGGGTCGTGCACCTCGTGCGACATGCGATCGCGCACGTCGAGCAGCAGGTCCTCGTCCCCGTCGGCGAACTCGTGCACCCGCACCGCGTAGTGCGGCACCTCCGAGGCGGGCAGCACCCGCTGGGCCAGCCGCTCCGTCGAGAACACCGTGCGCAGCACGTCGCACTCGGCGACGAGCCGGTTGATCGCGGTTTCGAGCCGCTCGACGTCGAGGTGCGGGTAGACGTGCTCGGTGTAGACGTGGTTGGCGACGTTGCCGATCTCGTAACCGCCGAGGCGGCCCACCAGGTACGCCTGCTGGAGGTCGGTCATGGCGAACCAGCCGTGCGGATCCGCGCCGATCGCCGCGGGCAGCTCGCGCAGATCGGCTTCGCCGCCCACGGCCGCGAAGTCGCTCGGGGTGTAGCGGACCGACTCCCGGGTTCGGCAGTGCTCGACCACGTCGGTCAGCGCCCGCTCCAGGGCGTCGCGCAGCGCCTCGGTGGCCGCCGGGCCGATCCCGCTGTCCAGTCGCATCCGCAGCCGGCCGCCCGAGATCTCGGCGAGCACGGACACCGCGGCGCCCGGTGCGACGCCGTCGGGCATCGTCTCGCCGGTCTCGCCGCGCACGATCTCCCAGTCACCGGTGCCACCGTCGAGGTGGCCGAGGAAGTTGAACCACACGGCCGGCAGGTCCCGGTACCCGAACAGCGGCCCGTAGGACAACCCGCGCCCGGGGATCGCGCGCAGCTCCTCCTTCACGGCCCGCACCGCGGCGCCCGCATCGGGCTCGCCGCGCAGCCGCACCGGGAAGAACGTGGTGAACCAGCCCAGGGTGCGGGTGACGTCGAGCCCGGTCGCGAACTCCTCGCGGCCGTGCCCCTCCACCAGCACCTCGTGCGCCTCCTGCCCGGTGGTCTCGCGCAGCGCGCGGGCCAGCGCGGTCAGCAGCAGGTCCTCGGTGCTGGTCCGGTAGGCGCGGTGGCAGTCCCCGACCAGCAGCGCGGTCTCCGGCTCGCCGAGCACCACGTCCGCGCTGAGCGCGGGATGCGCGCTGTCGAGCGGGAAGGCACCGCCGGCACCCCGCCTGTCGAGCCAGAACGCCCGGTCCGCTCCGAAGTCGTGCTCGGCGAGGGCGCGCGCCCACTGCCGGTAGCTGGTGCCCTTGGCGCCCGGCGAACGCCCCTCGTAGAGCGAACGCAGGTCCTCGGCCAGGACCCGTTGGCTGACGCCGTCCACGATCAGGTGGTGCAGGGCGAGGAAGACCCTGGCGCTGCCATCGGCGAAACCGTGCAGGTAGCCGAACGCGTGCAGCGGCCCCGAGTCGAGGTCGAAACCGCGCTGCCACGCGGTGAGCGTGGCGCGCAGCGCGGTGGTGAACTCCTCCCCGTCCTCCGCTCCCGGCAGTGCGCGCACGTCGAGGACGTGCAGCCCCGGGTGCACCGGGTTCTGGACGTAGTGCTGCGCGCCGTCGGGTCCGATGCGGAGCCGGAACGCGTCGTGGTGGGCGGTCAGCTCCCGCAGCGCGGCGTCGAGCCGGGACGGCTCCAGCTCGGGGGTGCGCACCTGGAACGCCTGGTTCCAGTGGTGCGGGCGGGACAGCGGCAGGCCGAGGAACCAGGACTGGACGGGCAGCAGGTCCGCTGGCCCCACCGGAAGGCCCTGCTCGCGGAGCACCGGTGTCTCGGCGGCGGGCCGTTCGGCGGGGCCGTCGACGCGCTCGCGCATCCGCTCGACGGTGCGGTGGGAGAAGACCTCGCGGACGGTGATCGCGGAGTCGAGGTGCTGGCGGAGCCAGCCGGTGAGCCGGATCGCGACGAGGCTGTCCAGCCCCAGCCGCGACAGGTCGGCGCGCGTGCTGAGGTCCTGCGGCCGGAGGCCGAGCGCGGCCGCGCACAGCTCGCGGATCCGCGCCTCCCGCTCGTCGCGCGGCTCGGTGAACTCCGCCGAGCGCAGCACCGTCGGCTCGGGCAGCGCGGCCCGGTCGAGCTTGCCGTTGGCGGTCACCGGAACGTCGTCCAGCCGCACCAGCGCGGCGGGCACCGCGTGTTCCGGCAGCACCGCGCGCAGCAGGGAGTCCAGCTCGTCGTCGAGTTCCCGGCCGGACACGTAGTACCCCACCAGCCGCTCATCGCGGACGACGGCGGCACCGCGGCGCACCTCGGGGTGGCGTTCGAGCGCGGCCTCGATCTCACCGAGCTCGATGCGGAAACCCCGCACCTTCACCTGGGAATCGGCGCGCCCGACGAACACGACGTCGCCATCGGTCAACCGCCGCACCAGGTCGCCGGTGCGGTACAACCGCTCCCCCGGCACCGCCGGATCGGGGACGAACCGCTCGTCGGTCAGCTCCGGCAGGTTCAGGTACCCCCGCGCGAGGCCCACCCCGCCCAGGTGGAGCTCCCCGATCGCGTGCGCCGGCAGCGGGATCCCCGCCTCCGCGAGCACGTGGACGCGCATGTTGTCGATCGGCGCGCCGAGCCGCACCCGCTCCAGCCGGTGATCGCTGCAATCGTGGTGCAGCACGTCGATGGACGCTTCGGTCGGCCCGTACAGGTTGTTCACCCGCACGCCCGGCAGCAGCTCGTGCACCGCGCGCACCTGCCCGAGCTTGAGCTCCTCACCGCTGCAGAACAACAGCCGCAGGCCGCGCAGCGCCGCCGGATCGGGTCCGCCGGGCGACCGCAACGAGTCGGTGAAGGCGGCGAGCATGGACGGCACGAAGTGCACCACCGTGACCCGCTCGCGCTCGATCAACCGGACGAGCCGCTCCGGGTCCTTGTGCGCGCCCGGTTCGGCGAGCACGACGGCCGCGCCGAACCAGTTGGCCCACAACAACTCCCACACCGACACGTCGAAGGTGTAGGGCGTCTTCTGCACCACCCGGTCGGCGGGACCGAGCGGGAAGCGCCGGTTCATCCACCGGATCCGGTTCACCAGCCCCCGGTGCTCGCAGAGCACGCCCTTCGGCCGGCCGGTGGTTCCCGAGGTGTAGATGGCGTACGCCAGATCGCGACCGCGCACGGGAATTCCGGTCGGGTCGGAGGGAAGTCCTCGTCCCAGCTCGGGATCGTCGACGGCCAGCGCCGCCACCTCTCCGGCCCACGACCCGGCTCGCTCCTGATCGGTGAGCACCACCGGGGTCGCGGTGTCGTCGAGGACGAACCGCACCCGCTCCGCCGGCCACTCGGGATCCATCGGGACGTAGGCGCATCCCGCCTTGAGCACGCCGAGCACGGCGACCAGCAGGTGCTCGCTGCGGTCGAGCAGCAGGCACACCAGGCTCTGCCGCTCGACCGCGTGCTGGTCCCGCAGCACCCGCGCGAGGCGGTTCGCCCGCTCGTCCAGCTCGCGGTAGGTCAGGACGCGATCCCCGAACACCACGGCGATCCCGTCCGGCGTGCGGCGCACCTGCTGCTCGAACACGCCGACCGCGTCGTCCGGGCCCCCGTGGTCCACCGCGGTCGCGTTGCCCGCCTCCAGCGCTCGCAACCGCTCCGCGGCGACCAGCCGCAGCGAGGACAGCGGGGCGTCCACATCGGAATTCATCGCCGAGGCCAGGCACACCAGGTAGGAGTCCAGCAGCTCCGCCACGAGTTCCGGCTCGTAGCGCGCCGCGGCGCAGGTGGCGGTCAGCGAGGTGTCGTCGCCCTCGTCCTTGGCGATGACCGAGATGCCGAACTTCTCCGCCACGTCCGCGTAAGGCAGCACGCGGTGCTCGGTTCCGGATCCCCCCGGCACCGCCCGGAAGTTGTGGTAGGTGAACAGCACCCGGACCAGCTCGGCGAGATCGGCGCCGCCGCCGGGAAGCTCGTCGGTGAGCTCCTCCAGGTTGAGCTGCTGGTGCTCGTTGAGCCACAGCACCTCCTCGTGCACCCGGCGCGCGTTCGCCGCGAACGACTCGCCCGAGCGGTGCTCGGCGAGCACCGGCGCGGTCGCGATGAACGGCCCGACCGCCGATTCGAAGCCCGCGGGGCGGTTGCCGATCGCGGTGGCCACCGGGAATCCCGAGCGGCCGCCGGCGAAGGCGGTCAGCACGTGGTGCAGGGCGGTGAACAGGACCGCGAAGGTGCTGATCCGGTGCTCGTGGGCGAAGTCCAGCACCGAGCGGTGCAACCGGGGCCCGAGGCTCCTGGTCGTGGTGACCGCGCTGTTGTCGGCCGCCGGGTCCGCGACGTCGCCGAGGGCCAGTTCCTCGGCACCGGCCAGCCGCCGGGCGAGCTCCGCGCGGGCGGCGCGATGCTCCGGGGTGCGGGCCTCGACCTCCTGGTGCGCCGCGTGGTCGGCGAAGTCCGGTTCCCGGTCCAGATCGGTGCGCGGGGCCGGGGTGTCACCGCGGGCGAAGACGTCGTGCAGCTCGGCCAGCTTCCCCGCCAAGACCTCTGCGGAGGGGGCGTCGGAGAGCATGTGGTGGTGGGTGAGCCCGACGACGACACCACCGCGATCGGTCAGCTCCACCACCTCCGGCAGCACCAGCGCTCCGCCGTCGAGCGGGAACTCGGTGCGCGCGCGGTCGTCGCGCAACGCCGCCAGCTCCGCCGACGGAACGCGGGCGGTGCCGATCTCGAACGATTCGACGGGCAGCGGGTCCCAGCCGAGGTCGTCGCGCACCCGGGTCCGCAGGATCGGTTCGCGCTCCAGCAGCGCCCGCACCGCCTGCCGCGCGAACTCCGGTTCGGCTCGCGGGAGGTCCACGAACAGCGGAATCGTGTAGGTGCAGCCGAGCGCGTCGATCCGGCTCTGCAGGTACATTCCGCGCTGGACGGAGGTCAACCGCCGATCGCGGCGGTGTTCCGGGACCTTGCACACCGCGGTCGTTCGCGCTCGCTCCGCCGAATCGATCCGGTTGACGCGCAGCAGCTCCAGCAGTTCGTCCTTGGCCTCGACCACCCGGTCCCGCAGTTCCGGCGGGAAACCCCCGTCCTTGTCGTGGGAGAACCCGAGCCGGCCGTTGTCCTTGCGCCAGACCAGCACGCGCGCCGCGCGGAGTTCGTGCAGCAGCTCCAGCTCACGCATCACAGCTCTCCCTCTTCCCGGTCCGCCTCGGTGTCGGCCCCGAACCGCGTGGCCAGACCGGCGATGGTGTTCACCTCGTACAGATCGCGCAGCGACATCTCGTAGCCCAGCTCCTGCTGGAGAACCCGGACCAGACGCATCGCCGCCAGCGAAGTGCCGCCGAGCGCGAAGAAGCTCTCCGCCGCGCTCAGCTCCTCCGGCGCGCGGTGCAGGACGCGCGCCCAGGCCCGCGCGAGCGCCCACTGCGCCGGGCCGTCGGGCTCGACGTGAGCCGACGTGACCCGCACCGCGGGCAAGCGGTCGATGGCGACCTTCCCGTTGGCGCTCAACGGGAGTTCGCCGAGCACCGCGTAGCCACCGGGCAGCATGTAGGCGGGCAGGGCGTCGGCGAGCTCGGCGGTGACGACGTCGACGAGCTCGTGGAGGTCCGCCCGGCTGCTCGGCGCGGAGAGATCCTCGGCCGGGACCCGGCCGGCGACCATCGTGTGCACCCCGCGCTCGGTCGGGTGGAACCCCAGCGCGCAGGTTCCGATGCCCTCGGCGTGCAGCCGGTCGCGCAACCGCTGGAACAGGAACCCCGCGGACAGCCGGGCCGCGTCGGTGTCCTCGCCTTCCCAGGTGACCACGGACCGCCCGGCGCGCAGGACCGCGTGCGCGTCGGTGACGCGGTCGAACACGCCGAACTCGGCGAGGTCCAGGCGGCGGGTGCCGTCCTGCTCGGTGTACTCGTCGGCACCGGTGCGCGCGAACGCGGCCATCCGCAGCGGCTCGGGCGCGAAGCCGCCTGCCCCGGATCCGGGGCGCACGCGGCACAGCACGGTGTCCTGCTCACCGATCCGCTCGTCGGTGATCTCCACCTCGCAGGGCACTCCGCGAGCTTCGAGCTCGGCGGTGAGCAGGCCCAGCAGGTGCCCGGCCTCCAGCACGGCGAACTCGCGGGACCGCTCCCCCTGCAGCGGGACGATCGCCGGCCAGTGCGCCACCAGCGCGATCTCGTCCCCGCCCCCGAGCACCCGCCCGGCCAGCGGATGCGCGCGGAGTTCCCCGGTCAGCGGATGGTGGTAGTGCGCACCGCGCAAGCTCGGCTCCGTGATGCCGGCGAACACGCGCACCCCGTAGGTCCCACCGGCGGACGGGTAGCGGTACTTCGGCGTCGCCCGGCCGGGCAGCTCCACCGCGGTGCAGCTCCCCAGCACCGCGCCCCAGCCCGGGGCGTCGAGCCGGGCGTGCTCGCGGATCGCCGGGACCGAGTCCCGGACCTCGTCGTGCCACTTGCGGAGCAGGCCGGGATCCACCTCCTCGTCCAGGAAGCGGCGGTAGCTCTTGGCCGCGGCGTGCACCTCGGGATCGGGCGCGTGGCCGAGCCGGTGCACCGGTTCGGCGTCGTGCAGCACCCCGTGCCCGGCCAGCAGGAAGCCCGCGCGGTCGACCTCCGGGTCCCCGCCCTCGCCGAGCCGCCGTTCGGCGGCGACCAGGTGCCCGACGAGCCGCTTGCCGTCCGCGTCGTCCTGGACGGTGACCACCGCGCGGTCCACGCCGGGGAGGCGGGACAGCTTCGCGGTGATCTCCTCCAGCTCGACGCGGTAGCCGTTGAGCTTCACCTGGAAATCCGTGCGCCCCAGGAACTCCATCCACCCCGAGCGCGACCACCGCCCCACGTCCCCGGTCCGGTACAACCGACCCAGCACCGGATGCTCCACGAACCGCTCCGCCGACAACCCCGGGTCGCCCCAGTAGCCCAGCGCCACGCCAGCGCCACCGATGTGAATCTCACCGGCGACCCCCGCGGGGCAGTGCCCGCCCCACGGATCCAGGACGTACATGCGCTGCCCGGGCATCGCCACGCCGTAGGGGACGCTCACCCAGCCCGGATCGACCTCGCCGACCTCGAACCACACCGACCAGATGCTGCCCTCCGTCGCACCCCCCAGACTCACCACCAGCGAGCCGGGTGCGACGCGGCGGAGCTCGTCGGGCAGCGAGGTGGGGATCCAGTCGCCGCTGAGCAGGAACAACCGCAGCGACGCGAGGGCTTCCGGGTTCTCCGCGACCTGATCGGCGAGCAGGCCGGCGAGCTGCGGAACGCTGTTCCACACCGTCACCCCGTGCCGCCGCACCAGCTCGGCCCACCGGGCCGGATCCCGGGTGTCCTCCTGAGCCGGGAAGACGACGGTGCCACCGGCACCGAGCATCCCGAAGAGGTCGTAGACCGAGAGGTCGAAGCTCAGCTCGGAGAGCGCGAGCACGCTGTCCTCCGGCCCCACGGCGAAGCGGTCGTTGACCGCCAGGATCGTGTTCACCGCGCCCCGATGGCTGATCGTGACGCCCTTGGGGGCACCGGTCGAACCCGACGTGAAGATCACGTACGCGGTGTCGTCCGGGGTGATCTCGGGCAGGCGCACCGCCGGGTCCGGGGTGGCCGCCAGCAGGTCCTCGATCACCACCAGCTCGACGTCGTCCAGCGCGCCGACGTCCGCTCGCAGGCGCTGCTCGCGGGAGACCAGCAACGTCCGCACCCCGGCCTGCGCCAGCACCTCCCCGATCCGGCCGGCGGGCCACTCCGCGCTCATCGGCACGTAGGCCCCGCCCGCGCTCATGATGCCGAGGGTGCCGACCACCTGCGCGTAGCCCTTCTCGGCGAGCAAGCCGATCAGCGCCCCCTCGGCGCCCTCCGCCAGCCCGGCCGCCACCAGGTGCGAGTCGCGGTGCAGCTCGGCGTGACCGAAGCGCTCGCCGCGGGCCGCGTCGACCACCGCGGTCCGGCGGGCGTGGTCCGGATCGTCCTTCCAGCGCTCGCACAGCGACACCAGGGTCTCCGCGCTGCGGGGGCGGTCCTGGTCGTTGGCCCCCGCGATCAGCGCGAGGTCGGCGGAGGGCAGCGGCGGCACCGGGAAGGAATCCGCCTCCCAGTCCAGCTCCGCCAGCCGCTCCAGCGACCAGCAGTACGCCGCGTGCATGTCCTCGACCACCCGCTCGTCGAAGAGCTGCTCGACGTAGTCCCACTCGGCGACGAACCCCTCGGCCGTCTCGTAGGCCTTGTTGTCCAGCCACACCTGCGAGGTCTGCGAGATCGAGTAGTCCACGCCCAGGTACCCGTCGTCGAGCACCAGCTCGAACAGGTTCGCCGAATCACCCGTCCCGAGCGTGCTGGTGAGCACCGCGGGCGCGACGACCTGGTCGACCGGCAGCCCCCGGGTGGTCTTCAGCAGCCGCTGCACGTCCACGCCGTCGAACAGGTTGTGGTCGATGTCCCGGAGCAGTTCGTCGTGCACCCCCCGCAACTTCGCCGCGACGCTCAGCTCCGCGCTCGTGCGGTGGTCGAACAAGCCCAGCACCGTGAAGTCCCCGACCAGGTCGGGCACCTCCGGGTGCAGCGGCAACCGGTTGAACAGGGTCAGGTTCACGCACAGCCGGTCCTGCCCGCTCCACGTGCCCAGGACGCGCCCGTAGACCTCCAGGACCAGGGCGGTGGGGCTGATCCCGAAGCGTCGGCACTTGCCGGACAACTCCCGCCACACCGGCGCGGCGATCACCGCGCTCTTCCGCCGGAAGTGCGGCTTGCCCACCTCGGAGGGGCGCATCCGGACGGGCAGGTTCAGGTCGATCCGGTAGTCGGCGAGCTTGCCCTCCCAGTACTCCTGCGCCTCCCCGAGGAGCTCGCTCTCCCGCACCCGCTCGTAACCCAGCACGTAGTCGCGGTAGCTGACGCCCAGCTCGGGCAGCTCCAGGGCGGGCTCCCGGTAACGGCGCGCCCATTCGCCGAACAGCACGCCGAAGCTGGTCATGTCCACGACGATCGCGTCGAAGCTGACGTGCAGCCGGTGCACGCCGTGCAGCGTGCTGACCACGACGTCGAACAGCGGGTACCGCTGCGGGTCGTAGGTCTTGTGCGACAACCTGCCGCGCAGCTCCGCGAGCTGCTCCGGATCGTGGAACTCGTGGTGCTCCACGCGGTATCGGGGAACCTCGGGCAGGAACCGCTGCTCGCCGTCCTCGAAGACGGTCCGCAGCGCGTGGTGGCGCAGCAGCAGGCCGTTGAACGCCTCCTCCAGCCGCGCCACGTCCAGCTCCGCGTACTTGAACTCGGTGTAGACGTGCGTGGAGAGGTCGCTGAGCTCGAAGTTGTGGAACCGGCCCAGGTAGTAGGTCTGCTGCACGTTGGTCAGCGGGAACGGTTCGTGCAGGTTCGCCCGGTCCACGCCCTCGATCACGAAGTCCCGGTAGGCGAACTCGCCCGCCCCCGAGCGGACCAGCGGGACCAGTCCGCGCACCGACTTCTCCCGGAACAGGTCCCGGATCTTCAGATCGGTCCCCAGCACGCTGTTGATCCGGTTGACCAGCAGGATGCCGAGGATGCTGTTGCCGCCGGACCAGAAGAAGTCGTCGGTGACGCCGACCTCCCGACCCAGCACCGCCTGCCACAGCTCGCACAGCCGGGCCTCCAGCTCGGTGCTGGGCGCGACGTGCCCGGACACCCGGTGCGGCGCCGGGTCGGGCAGGGCGCTCCGGTCCACCTTGCCGTTGACGTTGAGCGGCAGCTCGGCCAGCGGGACGAGCACGGTGGGCACCATGTACTCGGGCAGCGCCGCGGCCAGGTGCTCGTGGATCTCCTCGGTGCGGCCGGGGTCGGTCACCACGTAGGCGGCGAGGAACCGGCCGTCGCCGTGCTCGACGTGGGCGCCGTCGGCGACGACCACGAGGCTCTGCGACACCGCCGGGTGATCGCGCAGCACGTTCTCGATCTCGCCGAGCTCGATCCGGTGCCCGCGCAGCTTCACCTGGAAGTCGTTGCGGCCGGCGAACTCCAGCTCACCGCCCGGCAGCGCCCGGACCAGGTCGCCGGTGCGGTACATCCGCTCGCCCTCGCGCACCAGGTCGGGCACGAAGCGGTCGGCGGTCTGCTCTTCGTCGTTGAGGTACCCGCGCGCCACCCCGCTGCCCGCGACGTGCAGCTCACCGACCACTCCCTCCGGCAGCGGCCTCCCCCGCTCGTCGAGCACGTAGCACCGCGTGTTCGCCACGGGACGCCCGATCGGCACCGGGCCGGGCGCACCGGTGAGCCGGTGGGCCGTGGACCACACGGTCGTCTCAGTGGGGCCGTAGACGTTCCAGCACTCCAGCACCGCTTCGACGAGCTCGGCGGCCAGGTGCGGCGGTAACGCCTCCCCGCCGCACAGCGCCCGCACCGGGAGCCTCCGCCCGCCGAGGCGCGGCACCAGGAGCTGCCACAGCGACGGGGTCGCCTGCATGACGGTGACGCCGCCCCGGTCCACCAGCGCGAGCAGCTTCTCGATGTCGAGCAGGTCCTGCTGCCCGGCGAGCACCACGCACCCGCCGCGCATCAGCGGCAGGAAGACCTCCAGCGTGGAGATGTCGAACGCGATCGTGGTCACCGCGAGGACGCGGTCCGCGGGCCCGAACCGGATCCGCTCGGCGATGTCCGCGGCGATGTTGGCGAAGTTGCGGTGCTCGACGGCCACGCCCTTGGGAACGCCGGTGGTGCCGGAGGTGTGGATGACGTAGGCGAGGTCGTCCGGGTCGACCGCGATGTCCAGGTCGTGGCCCTCGCGCGCCCGCACGGCCTCGCGGGTGTCGGGGTCGTCCAGCGGGACCAGCGGAACGCCGGTGCCGGAGGCGGCCAGCGCGGCGGAGCCGGGGGCGTCGGTGAGCACCAGCGCGGGCTCGGAGCCGGACATGATCAACCCGATCCGGTGGAGCGGCGCGTCCTTGTCCAGCGGAACGTAGGCGCAGCCGAGCTTGAGGACCGCAAGCAACGCGATCAGCAGGTTCGCGTCGCGATCGAGGTGCACCGCGATCGGCGCGCCGCGCGGGGGGCCGAAGCGATCCCGCAGGTGCTGGGCGAGCCGGTTCGCCGCTTCGTTGAGCTCCCGGTACGTCCACACCACCTCCTCGTGCACCAGGGCCGGCGCCTCCGGCGTCCGCCGGGCCTGCCGCTCGATCACGTGGTGGATCGGGGTGGGATCGAAGTTCGCGGGCGCCGGGACGAGTTCGAGGCGGTGCCGGGCGGGTGGGGCGAGCGCGGTCAGATCGCCGAAGGAGCGGGTGCCGTCGCGCGACTCCGGGATTTCTCCGAAGAATGCGTCCAGCTGCTCGGGCAGTCGCGCGAAGAACGGCAGATCGCGCGGGTACGAGATCCTGAGCGCGGCGCGGCGCGGGCAATGCCGCAACACGACCACCGCTCCGGGCGGCTCCGGCGAGTCCCAGCCGACCTGCACCACGAATCCCGAGTCGGGCCAGTCGCCGAACACGTCGGAGAACTCGTAGAAGGGGTTCTCCACAACGCTCAGCGGGACCTCGCCCAGGGCGGCACCGACGTCTCGCACCGCGGATTCGGCGGATACCTCGGCGAACCGCACCAGCGTCCCGGCGGAGGTGTTCACCGCGTGGCTGAACACGGCTCGCTTGCGCGAATTCATCAGCAGTTGCAGCGCCAGCGACAGCCGTTCCAGGTGGAGGACATCGATCCCCGCGGGCACCGCGCGCTCCACGGCGTCCCTGGGCGCCTCCGCGCCGGAGCGAGCCGCCGGGGCGCTCCACCGGACGTGGTCATCGGAGCACTCCCGCCACCGCCGACGAATCCGGCGGGACTCCCGCTCGGCCCGCGCGTACTCCTCGAAACAGCTCTCCCCCGCCCCCTCGGCCGCACCGCCGGGCGCGGTGGGAGCTGACCGGGAAGCATCCCGGCTGAGCTCGATGATCGCGTCCACGCACACGTCGACCAGCGCCTCCCGCGCCGCGACCGCGGTCGGCGGGCGCCCGGCCGCGCCGGGGCACCGGGTGCTGGTGAACGAGGTCGTTCTCCCCTGCTGCCCCAGCTCGCAGGTCGCGACGAGGCCCCCGGACGCTCGCACCAGGTCGAGGCGGAGGCACCCGCCCCCGGTCACCGGGGAGTCGGTGCCGAACACGAGCTCGTGCGCCCACTCGGGTCCGGGAAGGCTCCCGGGCTCCAGCACGACGAAGTTCGGATCGTCCCGGCCCGACCACGATCCCGATGCGTCACGCACGCAGGCGGAATGCCCGGCATCGAGCAGATAACTGACAGCGGAATCTGCGAGCGAACAGAATTCACCGCCGAAAAAAACAGCAAGTCGCCGCACTGAATACCCCTCATCAAGCGAGCGCACGCCACTCGTGAAAAGTCACAGCGGCTTTGCCCGAACAGTCTCCACCGGAACCGCGTCCGGCGGAGCGACGCAGAAGAAAAACGGCGCTCTAGACGACAGACTTCAACTCATACACCCCAGTGCACAGTAGGTCGGCGACCCCAGTCATCACCGATGCACGAACCGTAACAAGACCGGACGGAAGCATCAAGAGCCGATAACTCCCACCCCGAACGCGCCCACTCGCGAACCGTTACGGTCAGCACAGGAAACTACGCAACGAACTGCCGGAAACGCTGGTTGCGTGACATCCCGGAACCACGCCGAACAATCCGGGCACCGTACCCGCACCGCGGGCGGCGACCGCGAACCAGCACACCTGCGTGAGGTGGAACGCGCGGCCACCGCGATGCGCACCTGCCGTTCCAACCGGGGGGGCGTCAGCGCGACTTCCGCGATCGCGCACGCCCATCAGCGCGCCGCCGGCGCGGGGTGCCGCGGGTTCGTGCTCCGGCACCGGACTGGGCCAGGTAGACGATCCAACCGAGGACGGCCAGCCACACCCAGCTGATGAGCCGGTAGACCAGCACCGCGGCCGCGGCCGGCGCGGCCGGGAGGCCGAAGGCGACCAGCACGCCGAACAAGCCCGCCTCGGCGGGACCGGCACCACCGGGGAACACCTGCAGGGCGATGCTGGCCTGCACCACCAGGAACCCGGTGACCAGTGCGGCCCACGGCACCAGGTGCCCGGTCGCGGCGATGCTGGCGAAGAGGCTCGCGATGTCCAGGGTCCAGCTCATCGCCGCGAGGAAGAAGACCGCGATCCACCGCCGTCGGCTCGGACGCCAGAGGAGGACCTCGCCGGAGAGCTCGTGCCATGCCCGCGCCGCGCGCGATCGCCCGGCCGGCGCGGAGGTGCTCCCGCGTCGCCCGGCCGGGGCGCGGCCGAGGAGCGCCCACGCTCCCCACGCGGCGAGAAGCACGGCCACCGCTGCGGGCGCCGCGATGAAACCCGACACCTGACCGCTCCAGCCGAGTCCGAGCAGCCCCAGGACCAGCAGGGTCAGCATCGCGACGATCCCCGCCAGCAGCGAGGACCACGCGGCCAGGGCCACCGTCACCCGAAGCTGCCGCAGCCGGTACGTCGCATAGGCGAAACCGGCGGCGTTGCCGACGCCGGGCAACGTCGTCGACAACGCGTTCTCCGCGAAGTTGACCGCCTGCACCGTGCCGAACCGCAACCGGGCACCGCCCGTTCGCAGCAGAACGCGGTGCGACTCGCCGTACAGCACGAGCGCACCCGTGCCCAGCAGGATCGCGATCCCGACCCATCCGGTTCGGAGCGAGGCCAGCTCGAAGCCCAACCCGCGCGCATCCGCCGTCGCGGCCGGCAGCTGCCACGCCAGGAGGCCGAGCCCGATCAGCGCGACGCCCCAGCTCGCCAGCGCTCGCCACGCCTTGCGCCCGCGCCCCCGGGCCACCGCACGATCCGCGCTCGGCGCGGGGGAGAACCCCCGGCGCCCGGACAGCTCCGGGATGTCGCGCCCCGGGGGCTCCGCGGCCCGCGCCGAGGCGTTCCCGGCGCCCGAGCTGCCGTCCGCGCGAGCCTCGCGCGGCGCGGCTTCCTCCTGCGCGCGCAGCGGTGGTCGATCCTCGGTCCTCCGGGGCCAACGGTTCAACGCAGCTCCTCGACGAGGCACATCCCGCTCTCACCTCGATCGAGCGTCTCCGGTGTCCACCCCGCCCGGGGAGGGGCGAAAGTCACCGGCCGGGGCGCGCGGCGACCACCGCCGAGGTCCACTCCCGACCGGTGACTCGCGGCTCAGGTGGACGATGCGCGTTCGCCCGATCTCCCGGGGCCGTCCCGAAGCGCTGAGCCCTCGGCCTCCGTCCTCGGGAGCTCCGCGTCCGCCGGACCGGCGAGCAGTCGAACGCGCCGTTCCGATTCGCTTCCGGCAGGCGCGTCGCAGATGAGCAGGTGCTGGCCGGGAGCGTCCGGAACGGTGAAGCTGTGATATTCGAGGACGACCCGGCCGATTTCCGGGTGGTGGAGCGTCTTCGTCCGATGACTTTTCCCGATGACCGAGTGCGCGCGCCACATGCGCCTGAAATCAACGCTGGATTCGAGGAGTTCGTCGACGACGGCCTCCGTGCGCGACCTCGACGCGGACTTCCCCCACGCCTGCCGGAGAAATCCGACGGTGTCCGAGGCGACTCGCTCCCACTCGACGAAGAAGCTGGCGCCCGCGGGATCGCGGAATACCATCCGGGCGAAGTTGTCGGGATTCGCGAACCCGGAATGCAGCGCTCGTCCCAGCGCGTTCGCGGCCAGGATCTCCTGGGCGTCGTCGTAGACGAAAGCGGGGTTCTGGGACCAGCGGTCGATGAGCCCGCGCAGCGGCGCGGAAACGGACCGGGCGACGTGAGCGGTGGCCTGGGCCGGGTCCGCGCCGGCGAGGCGGTGCAGGTGAAGGCGTTCCTCTTCGTCGAGCCGGAGAACGCGCCCCAGCGAGCTCAGCAGCTGCGGCGACGGATGACGCTCGCGGCCCTGTTCGAGCCGGGAGTAGTAATCGACGCTGACGCCCGCCAAGGTCGCGACTTCTTCCCGCCGGAGCCCGCTGACGCGACGCCGCCCCCTGGGCAGTCCGACGTCGGCGGGGTCGACAGCGGCCCGTCGAGCGCGGAGATACGCACCCAGTTCCGTCCTCCGCTTCGGATCTGCTGCCACGCAGGCCGATGGTAGCGGCTCCGCGCGGCGCGTGAGGGGGTGTGCCGCACCCCCGCGCAACACGTCCTGCCACCTCGGTCCGGACGAACCTAGTTTCGTGCTGGGCACCAGCCAGGTGCCCGCGGCGGCAAGGTCCGCCGCGGACGGAGCGCAGCACCGAAGGAGACGCACTTGCCGAACTCGGCGCGAGAAGAGAAGAACCTCCAGATCGTCCGGGACGCCTTGCTGGAAGGAGCGCACGACTTCACGAAGTTCTTCGCGAAGATCTTCACGGAGGACACGAGGTGGGAGATCGCGGGGCACGGCCCGGTCGCCGGTTTCTACCACGGCCTGAAAGATCTGCACGACCGAGCCGAGGCCGCGCTGTTCGACCGGCTCCAACGCCCGCTGGAGATCAAGACCCGGGGGCTGTGGGCCGATGGGGACGACGTCATCGCCCGGATCGACAGCACCGGGATCGCGATCGACGGTGAGCCCTACGCCAACGGCTACCTCTACATCCTCACCCTGGAGAACGGGAAGGTCGTTTCGGGCGTCGAATGGCTCGACCTCCACGCCTATTACGAGATCGTGGATCGAGTTCAGCTCTAGAGGGACGAACCGGCGGGCGCGCCCACCGCTCGTGGGCGACCGGGCGCGCCGTCCTTCGTGCTTTCCGCCGTGGACGGTGCCGGTGCCGGAGCTGGCACCCCCGTCCGCGGCACGCTCGCCACCGCGGCCACCGAGCCCGATCGGCCAGCTGACCACGTCGCACCCGAGCTCATCCCTCAGCGAGCGCCCTGGGCGGTCCCACCCCGTGCGGTCCGGCCGCGGGAGGTCTTGTTCTGGCGTGTTCGCACGCTCGTGACGATCCAGGCGATCAGGGCCCCCAGGAGCAGGACCACGAGCATGACGGGACCGAGCAGGAGAGCGAGGGAGATTCCGACGATCAGGACTGTCTTGGTGGTGCGGCTCAGGTGGGCCACGGCTCCCTTGAGCCCCTCCCACAGGGGGTTCTTGCCCTGGATCGCCGCGGAGATGGCGTGTCCGATCCCGGGCAGGGCCTTCACGCTCTCCGAGAAGGTGTCGACGATCTTGCTGCCCCAGTCCTTGATCTTGGACACCAGTGCGTCGAAGCCTCTCCGGAGGAGACCGAGGCCCGGTATCCGTGCGCGGGCGGACATGGGCTACCCCCTGTCTCCCCTGCGAGGCTTCTCCTGCGACCGGCTCCGGCCCTGCGCCGGCTTCTCGGTTTCCCGGTCCTCGTCCTCCTCTTCTTCGTCCTCCTCTTCCTCGTAGTCCTCCTCGCCTTCTTCGCCTTCGCCTTCCTCCTCGTAACCCTCTTCGCCGGTGTCCTCGTAGTCGCCGTGCTCGGACTCCTCGGACTGGGCGGAACTCTCGCGTTCCTCCTCGAGCGCGTCCTCGTGCGTCTGGACGACCTCCGAATCGCGGATCTCGCCGCGCCAGCCTTCGATCTCGTCCTGCTCCAGGATCGTCCGCGTCATCATGTGCCGCTTGATCTGCTTGAAATCGGCGCGCGCGCGTCGGCCCTGAGCGCGCCAGAGGTTCGCCGTCTTCTCGAAGAAGCCCTGCGGGTGGTACTCGAGCACCATCAGGATCCGCGTCATCGAGGGCGCGAGCTCGTGGAAGGTGATCGCTCCGTCGACCGAGCCCTTCGCCCCCGTCGAGCGCCACACGATTCGGGTGTCGGGGATCTGCTCGGTGATCGTGGCCTCCCAGCTGCGGTGGGACCAGAAGATCTGCGCCTTCCAGTTGACCTTCTCGTCGGACTCCTGGTCGACGCTCTCGACCTTGCGGGTGAAGGTGGGGAAGTCCTGGAACTGCGTCCACTGGTCGTAGGCGACCCGCAGCGGCAACCCGACGTCGAACTGCTCGATGATGTTGACGACCTTCGCGTTGCTGCCGCCCGCACCACCCGTGTCGCCGCCGTCCCCGCCGTCTCCGTCGCCGCCGCCCCCACCCACGGCCTGCTTGACGGTCTCGGTCGCCTTGCTCGCGCCACCGCTCAGCCCGGAGGTGATGCTGGAGAGGAGACCGCCCTTCCCCTTCTCGCCGTTCTCCTCCTCCTCCTTGCCGGTGATGGCGCTGAGGAGTCCGGTGCCACCGCTCTCGGCGACCTCCGTGAGTCGGCCCGTCAGCGCGGTGACCTTGGTGTCGACCGTGCCCAACGCCCGTGAGACGAGGGCGTCGACGAGCCCTTGGCCTGACTTCTTGAGGGGATCGATCGGCAGCTCGCTCATCACCCTGCTCATCGATCCCTGCTTCTGACCGGTCTCAACCATGGCATCCCCTCGTCGTGCTGGTGCTGACCGCGACACGCCTCAGTCGCGACACGCGTCGGGTTCGGCCCGCGTGCCGCGGCACGCGGGGGGCCACGTGGCCACCGGCGCGTCCCGGGTCCGGGGCGCACCCAGACCGCGTTCCACGCGACGCGGCACATCGATCCGTCGGCCAGGTCGTTCGCGCCGTCGCCGCAACCTCCCCACCCCGGCCCACGGGCCGCCGTCCGGCTGCGGCTACCGCAGTAATGCCCGCCCTCCCCCGGGTCAAACAGATCACCGGCGGATCCGGGTCCTTCGACGTCCGTTCGCCCGTGGACGGCAGACCAGCGCACCTGGCCCGATATGGCGTCCGGGGTTGTGGGTACCCGGCCAACCGAGGCTTCGGAGTGCCGACCGACACAGGGGGTTGCGATGTCGACGCTGAGGACGGCGGTCGCGGTGGCCATCGGCTACCTGCTGGGCCGCACGCGCAGGATGAAACTGGCGATCGCGGTGGCGGGGATGCTGGCGGGCCGGCGGCTGTCGCTGGATCCGAAACAGCTCATGCAGCAGGGCACCAAGCTGTTGAACTCCTCCCCGGAACTCCAGAGACTCACCGGAGAGGTCAAGAACAAGGTCACCGGGGAACTCGGTGAGCAGCTGCTGCGAGCCGCCGCCAACGCGGCCGCCAGTGCGGCCACCAGCCGGGTCGACGCGCTCGCCGACAGGATCCGGGGCACCGGCGCGGGCGCCGTCGCCGACACCGCCGGGACCGCGGGCGCCGCCGGCAAGAAGGCGGCCGAGACGGCGACGGGTTCGCTCACCGACACCGCCAGCACCCTCCGAGGCAGGAAGCGGTCGGCTCGCTCGACCGAACCGGAAGCTCCCGAGGAGGGCGGCACCGAGGACGAGTACGAGGAAGAGGAGGCCGAAGCGAACGAGGCCGCGCGCGAGTCCGAGGACCGCGGCGGCGAAGAGCCGGAGGAGGCGGACGATCGGGCGTCCGAGGAGGGCTCCGCCGCCACCGGCCGGGAGAGCTCCGCTCGGCGAGCGACCTCGCGGGCTCGCACCGCGGCACCGCGGCGAACCCGGCGGCCGAAGTCTCCCGGCCAGTGATGCGCTCATCGGGGAGCGGGCCAGGTGAGGAACCCGCGCCCGTGCGGACCTCCGACTTCCGGTGAGTGGCCGTTGCCGGAGCGGTCCGGGCCGCGGTCGGCGCTGCGCTCCGGAGAACGGGCCGATGCGAGAAGAGGTAACGCGATGGCCGACCAGAATTTGGATCGCAACGATGAGGACGCGCGCTACGGGCGAGATCGCGAGGACGAGCCGGAGGCCGACGACGACGAGGAGACCGCCGTTCGCAACACCGCCGAGCCCGATGTCCTGCTGGACGTGCCGCTCCTGAAGGTCGACGAGATCAACCTGGAGGTCGAGAACGTCCGGGCGAAGGTGTCGCTCCAGGCCGAGGTGCTGGACCTGGTGAAGCTCAACGTCGGCGCGGACGTCTTCCTCGGGCGGGTCGCCTTGGAGATCAAGGGAGTTGAGGCGCAGGCCCTGCTGAAGGTCCGGCTCGACAACGTCGCGGGGATCCTGGAGCGCGTTCTCAAGACCATCGACAGGAACCCGCAGATCTTGGAGAACCTGACCCAGGGGCTCGGCGCGGCGGCGCAGGAGATCGGCGAAGGTGCTGGCAGCGCGGTCAAGGACGTCGGAGAAGGCGCCGGAAGCGCGGTCAAGGAAGTCGGCGAGGGCGCGGGCAGCGCGGTCAAGGACGTCGGAGAAGGCGCCGGAAGCGCGGTCAAGGACGTCGGCGAAGGCGCCGGAAGCGCGGTCAAGGACGTCGGCGAAGGTGCCGGAAGCGCGGTCGAAGACGTCGGCGAAGGCGCCGGAAGCGCGGTCAAGGAAGTCGGCGAGGGCGCCGGAAGCGCGGTCGAAGACGTCGGAGAAGGCGCTGGCAGCGCGGCAAAGGAGGTCGGTGAAGGCGCCGGGAAGGCGGCGCAAGAGGTCGGAGAGGGCGCGGGGAGCGCGGCCAAGGATGTCGGCGAAGGCGCCGGAAGCGCCGCCAAGGACGTGGGCGAAGGCGCCGGAAGCGCCGCCGAAGACGTCGGAGAAGGCGCCGGGAAGGCGGCGCACGAGGTCGGTGAAGGCGCCGGAAGCGCGGCCAAGGACGTCGGAGAGGGCGCGGGGAGCGCGGTCGAGGACGTGGGCGAAGGCGCCGAGAGCGCGGCCGAAGACGTCGGCGAAGGCGCCAGGAGCGCGGCCGAAGACGTCGGCGAAGGCGCCAGGAGCGCGGCCGAAGACGTCGGAGAGACCGCGCGAACCGCGACCGACGACTCGGCCGAAGGCGGCAAGCGGCCCGCCCGGAAGAAGGCGGACCGCACGGGCACGAGGAGGCCGAGTTCGGCGCAGCGCTCCGAGCGGCCCCGACCTGCCCGGCGGGAGAAGCCGCGATGACCGATTCCCGCCAGCAACCGGACATCGACTTCGTCGCGGTGGTGGAGGCCGAAGAACTGCGCTTCTCCGAAGCACCGGAATCGTGCGTGCGGTTCTTCGGCTCTTCCGAGTACGACGCCGATTCGGGCAGCGTCCGCCGCGGTCTGCCCGACAGCGTCGAGAACGACGTCACCTATCGGAGAACGAGGGTGGACTACCACATCCGGTCGACCCTCCTCGACCGCTTCCCCGACTTCCCCGAGCCGGGCTGACAGCAGCGGAGACGCTCGCCGCTGCTCAGTTCAACGCGATGATGGCGCCGTTCAGGGCGGTGGCGAACAGCGTCCACGCCAGGTAGGGCAGGAAGACCCATCCAGCCACGCGGTCCCGGCGCCAGAACAGGACCGCCGTGACGATGATCACCAGGTCCAGCGCGAGGATGTCGACCATCGCCGCCACCGGGAGTCCGAGCGCGAAGAAGAGCGGTGTCCACAGCGCGTTCAGGATCAACCCCACCAGGTACACCGACAGCTCGGTCCGGGCGTTGCCGATGGACCCCGCGGCCAGCCAGACCCGCCAGCCCGCGAACGCGATCAGCGCGTACAGGAGGCTCCACACCGGACCGAACAACCAGCTGGGAGGCGCCCAGGCGGGCTGCACCAGCGTCGCGTAGCTCTGGGCCGCCGAACCCGCGGACAGCGAGCCGGCCGCGGCTACCGCGGTCACGGCGAGCACGAACCCCACCGCGGCCGGAACGGCGCGCCTGGCGGGGACTCCGCGCAAATCCAACACACCCATCAGCGTCCCCCGCGATCGTCGAGCCGTTGCGTCCGCTCGCAAGACTAGGCCACCTCCCGCGCCGCACGTCGGCGCGCCGCGCTCGTCCCGGCGCGGGCCTGGCGCTCGCGGACTCGGGCCGACCCGGTCACAACTGGTCCAGCAGCCCCACCGCCAGGGCCCGGGCGTGCCGCAACCGGGTGCTGTCGCCCTCCAGGCCGGCGCGCGTCATGGCGCCCTCCAGGAGGAAGGCCAGGTGTTCCGCCGCGGCGCGAGCGGCATCGGGACGCTCGGGGGACAACGCCGCGGTGTGCCCGGCGATCAGGCGCTCGACTTCCTCCTTGTGCCGACGCACCAGGGCGCGCCCCTCGTCCCCGGCGGGCATTTCCGCGGCAGCGTTGAGCAGTCCGCATCCGCGGAAGCCCTCCCCGGCGGCACTGTCGAGGTAGGTGTCGAACACGGCCAGCACGGCGTCGCGGGGACCTTCCGCCCGCTGGAGGCGTGAGCGGTACTGGTCCAGCCACTCCTCGTGCCGGGCGTCCAGGTAGGCGCGGACCAGTTCGGCCTTGGAGGAGAAGTTGTTGTACAGGCTCATCTTCGCCACCCCGGCCTCGGTGGTGATCGTGTCGATGCCGGTCGCCGCGACCCCGTCGCGGTAGAAGCGCAGCGCCGCGGCGTCCAGAACTCGCTCCCGAGCCGGTCGCCGCCTCCCGGCGCCCGGTGCTCGTCCCGTCTCGTCCATCGGCCCCTCGATTCAACTAGGTAGACTGGTCTACCTAGTATAGGCTCCCGCCTGCTCGGCGATCGCCGGGCCTTCCCCGACGTCAGCTACCCGAGGAACGCACCATGACCCTCTTGACCGACAGCCTCATCGTCGACGGCGTGCGCCTGGCCTACCGGGATCGCGGCCAGGGCGAACCCGTGATCTTCATCCACGGCACCCCCTCGCACTCCCACGAGTGGCGCGATGTCGTACCGCGGATCGAGGCGGCCGGGTTCCGGGCCGTCACCTACGACCTGCTGGGCTACGGCCGCTCCGAACGGCCGGTGGACCGCGACACCTCCGTCGCCGCCCAGGCGGAACTCCTGGAACACCTCCTCGACGCGCTGGGCGTCGACCGGGTCAGCATCGTCGCTCACGACATCGGCGGCGCCATCGGTCAGCGCTTCTCCCTCGCCCACCCCGAGCGGGTGCGCCGTCTGATGCTCATCGACTCGGTCAGCTTCGACTCGTGGCCCTCCCCGACCTGGAAGAAGATCATCGAAGAGCACCTGGACGACGTCGCGGCCATGTCGCAGGACGAGTTCAACGCCCTGCTGACCCGGCAGCTCAAGATGACCGTCGCCGACGACTCGCTCATGTCCGGAGACGTCCTCCAGGCGTACCTGGCGCCCCACCAGTCAGCGCCGGGCCGCGTCTCCTTCTTCGAGCACCAGGTGCGCCACTACGACTCGACGTACACGGAGGAGATCAGCGACCAGCTCGGCCACCTGACCGCGCCCGTCCGCATCGTGTGGGGCGAAGAGGACCAGTGGCAGCCCGCGCGCTACGCGAAGCGCCTCAGCGATGCCATTCCGCACGCCGAGCTCGTCGTGGTCCCCGGCGCCGGGCACTTCCTCATGGAGGACGCCCCCGAACGGGTCGTGCGCGAGATCGGCGACTTCCTCGGCGCCCCGCTCCGGTAGCCGTGCGCGGGCGCGGCCCTCGCGGCGGCACGACGGGAGTGAACGGGCTCGGTCACCGCCAGCGTTCCGATGCCCGGCCGGTCCCGCGAGGGTCGGCGACATCGGGACGCATTCCCCCGCCGCGGCACGTTTCTCCCGCACGTCATCCGGAGATTCCGTGATGGGAGGCAGGTTCCTCCCGGGAAGGAGCTCGACATGGCACAGCGCTCCTCGCACGAGGCGTCGATGCGGGACCACCCGGACGTCGTGTCGTTGCAACGCCAGTACGGCGGGACGCTCGGCTCCCCGCAAACGGTCGCGGCGGACGGGATCGTGGCGCTCGCCGGACTCTGGGCCGCGTTGTCGCCCTGGGTGCTCGGGTTCAACGCCACCGAGCCCGCGATGCGGACCCACAACCTGATCTTGGGGCTGGTCGCCGTGGGGATCGGGCTGGGGGTCACGGGTCTGTTCGAGCGCGGCGGCGGGATCAGCTGGGTCCTGGTGCCGCTGGGCATCTGGCTGATCATCTCCACGTGGATCGTCCCGGCCGCGGCACCCACCGTCGGCATGGTGTGGAGCAACGTCGTCGCCGGAGCGCTCCTGGCCCTCGCCGGGGCCGGGACGCTGGGGATGGCTCTCCTCGGCAACCGCGCCCAGTAGCACGGCCGCAACACCGGGGGCGGGCCCGTCCCGCCCCCGGTAGGGCCGCGACGTCCGGCGCCCGATCCCGCTCAGGCTTCAGGTGGCGGGTGAGTCCTGGGCGAACATCTCGACGGCCAGTTCCATGCAGCGCAGGCGGGCCGGGGAGGCGTCGTAGGGCATCTTGCCCACGGCTTCGAACGCGCTCGTGGAGGCGGCCTCCGATCCGCCGGAGCTGAGGTCGGCCTCATCGTCGGCGGCAGCGGGGTGCGAGGCGTCCCAGGCGTCGAAGAGGGCGTCGTCGTCCTCGTCCAAGCCGGACTCCTCGATGGCGGTGTGCAGGGCGGTCTCGAAGGCGTGCCGCTCGACGGCCACTCGAACCACCCGCGGATCATCGACGGCGACGCTGTCGTCGAGTGCTTCCTCGGCCTCGTCCACGCGGTCGGATCGCTCCCGCAGGGCGGGATGCGTGGCCAGGACGAGGAAGCGGGTGGCCTGGACGGCCGCGCCGAGCGGGCCGAAGATCCGCTCGGTGACCAGCAGAGCGTCCAGGTCCTCCTGACGCAGGGAGCCTTCGGGCAGGCTCTTGAGGCGATCGGTGACGAAATCGGAGAGCAGGCCCATCCGGCTGCCTTCGGTGCGCATCCGCTGCACGGCGGTCCGCTGCCGCCCCAGTTCCGCCTCTCGCTGGGCGAGGGTCTCCTCCAAGCGCTCGAGGACACTCGTGATGCCGTCTTCGCCGTCCGCACCGGCGGAAGCCGTGCCGGTGGCCAGGGCGTCGCGGATGTCGTCGAGGGCGATCCCGGCGTCGGCCATCTTGCGAATCCACAGCAGGCGGATCATGTCCTCGTACCCGTACCGGCGGCGACCATCACCGCCCCGCTCGGGCTCGGGGAGCAGGCCGATCTCGTGGTAGTGGCGAATCGCCCGCGGCGTGGTGCCGGCGAAGGCCGCCGCGTCACCGATCTTGACCTGGCGGGGTGGCGTGAAAGACGAACGCATGAGCGGGGACCTCATCCTCCGGGGATCGGGACGTGGGCCACTGGACCACATGCCGCCGCGGAAGGTGCAACTCCGCGCGCGCCGCCCCGCTCCGACCTTCCCTTCCGGGGAGATCCCCCGCCTCGCATCTCGATCACGCCACGCGGGGCCCGCCGGGCCGGGCGGTGCCTCGGCGGCGGGCGGGACCGCGAGGCCGACGTGCGCGAGAGCTGATGCGGCACGACGCCGATTACCCGGCTGCCGAACCGGGTAGGTGGGGGCCAGAATCCCCGACCCGCCGCGGAGACGGGCGGGAGCGGCTCGGGAAACCGGTCGCCCCGCTCCCGCGCGAGCACGCACGACGACGCCGAGGAGGCGCGCATGTCCGACCAGCACTCCACTCCCCCGCCCCAGCAGCAGACCGCACCCGGGACGAGCGCGGCGATGGAGCCCGCGCCCCGGGACGAGATGGCGGACTACCGCGGACGGGGGCTGCTGGAGGGCAAGCGCGCGCTGATCACCGGAGGCGACTCGGGAATCGGCCGCGCGGTCTCGGTGGCGTTCGCGAAGGAGGGCGCCGACGTGGCCATCGCCTACCAGGCGGACGTGGAGGACGAGGACGCCGAACGCACCGCCGAGCTCGTCCGCGCCCAGGGCCAGCGGTGCGAGCTGCACAAGACCGACCTCGGCGAGGAGGCCGCCTGCCAGCGGCTCGTCGACGAGGTCGCCGAGCAGTTCGGCGGGCTCGACGTGCTGGTCAACCACGCCGGGACCCAGGCACCGGTCGAGCGGTTCACCGACACCACCACCGAGCAGTTCGACCGCACGTTCAAGGTGAACGTCTACGCCCCGTTCTGGCTCACCCGCGCCGCGCTCGCGCACCTGCCGGAGGGCTCGGCGATCGTGAACACCGGTTCGGTCAACGGCCTGCGCGGCAACAAGACGCTCATCGACTACGCCGCCAGCAAGGGCGCGGTGCACGTGCTGACGATGTCGCTCGCGCAATCGCTGGCGCAGCAGGGCATCCGGGTCAACTGCGTCGCGCCCGGTCCGGTGTGGACTCCGCTGATCCCGGCCACCCTGCCGGAGAGCTCCGTCGAGGGGTTCGGCCAGCACGTGCCGATGGGGCGCATGGCCCAGCCCGACGAGATCGCGCCCTCCTACGTGTTCTTCGCCGCCAACCAGCTCTCCAGCTACTACACCGGGGAGGTGCTCGCACCGGTCGGCGGTGAGACCCATCCCGGGTGATCCGCTCCGGGACGCGAGGCCCGGCTGCGGTGACGAGCAGCGGAACCACGAGAGGCGGTGAGCGACGAGCCGTGCCGGAACCCCCCGAGTACCCGTCCGCGGAGGAACCGGCGGACAGCGGGCCGGCGCACTGGTTCTTGACCGCGGACGAGCGCGGCAACCCGGCCACGGACCTCGACCGGCGGCACCCGGGCGGGAGCCCCTGGTCGGCGGGGAACTCGGTGCGGCCGCTCATCGACGGCACCGAGTACTTCACCGGCCTGGTGTCCGAGCTCAACGACGTCCGGGCCGGGGATCAGGTCTTCTTCGCGGCCTGGAGCGGAGTCCAGGACAAACCGCTCGACGGGGCGGGGACCTCGCTCGGCGCGCTGCTGCTGCGCGCCCTGGAGCTGGGCGCCTCGGTGCACGCCCTGTTCTGGTGGCCGTTCCTGACGCTGCGCCGGGACCTCGTCCCGGACAACCGGCGGTTCGTCACCGCGCTGCGGCACCGGGGCGGGGCCGCGCTGCTGGACCAGCGGGTGCGACCGTTCGGCTGCCACCACCAGAAGTTCCTGGTGATCCGCCGCCCGGAGGACCCGGCCTCCGACGCCGCCTTCCTCGGCGGGATCGACCCGTGCCCGAGCCGCCGCGACGACCACCGCCACCCCGGCGATCCCGACGTCCAGGCGTCCATGGACGGCCGCTACGGTGCGCGACCCGCCTGGCACGACGCGCACCTGCTGGTGCGCGGACCGGCGGTGGACGACGTCGAGCACTGCTTCCGGGAGCGGTGGTCGGACGCGACGGCGTCCCGGCGGGGGCCGATCTCGCGGACCCGGCGGTGGCTGGGCCCCCGGCGGGCCGACGGGCTCCCGGACCGCCTCCCGCCACCACCCCGGGCCGGGTCCAGCTCGGTGCAGCTGCTGCGCACCTACCCGGCCAAGCGACCGCCCTACCCGTTCGCCCCCGGGGGCGAGCGCAGCATCGCCCGTGCCTACGTGAAGGCGCTGCGCCGCGCCCGGCGGCTGGTCTACGTGGAGGACCAGTTCCTCTGGTCACCGGTGGTGGCCGAGGCGTTCGCCGACGCGCTGCGCCGCGAGCCCGGGTTGCGCCTGGTCGCCGTGGTGCCGCACCTCCCGGAGAAGGGAGGCGCGGTGGAGACGGCGACCAGCCGCGTCGCCCACGGCGCGGCGCTGGACGTGCTGCGCGCGGCCGGTGGGGACCGGGTCGACGTCTACGACCTGGAGAACACCGGCGACATGCCGATCTACCTGCACTCGAAGGTCTGCGTGATCGACGACAGCTGGGCCGCGGTGGGCTCGGCGAACCTCAACCGGCGCTCGTGGTCCTACGACTCCGAGCTCACCGCCGCCGTCGTCGACGAGGGCGGCGCGTTCGCCCGGGAGCTCCGGCTGCGCCTGTGGCGGGAGCACCTGGGCCGCGAGCACGACCTCGTCGCGGACCTGGCGGATCCGGTCGCGGGCACCGAGGTGCTGCGCCGGGCGGCCGCCGAGCTCGATCGCTGGCACGAGGGTGCCGGGGCGGGACCGCGACCTCCCGGCCACCTGCGGCGGCACTCCCGCCCGGTGACCTCCGCGCTGACCCGGGTGTGGGCGGTGCCCGTCGAGCGGGCCGTCGTGGACCCAGACGGGCGCCCGGCCGCGCTGCGCCGCCGCCACCGGTGGTGACGGGCGGCTTCCGCCAGCCGCCGGGGCGGCGGTCGCGGGCTAACCTTCGGAGGAGACCGCTCCCCCACCCCCGAGGCCCGGTATGCCCACCCCCGTCGGCTTCACCCTCGTGCAGCTGCGCTACTTCGTCACCGCGGCCGAGCGCGGTTCGATGACCGCGGCCGCCGACGAGCTGCGCATCGCGCAGTCGGCGGTCTCCTCGGCGGTCGCCAACCTGGAGCACGAACTGCGGCTCCAGCTGTTCATCCGGCACCGGGCGCGCGGCCTCACCCTCACCTCCGCCGGGGAACGGCTGCTGCACCAGGCGCGCGACCTGCTGACCCGGGCCCGCGACGTCGAGGCGGAAGCGCGCGGCAGCGGCGGCACCGTCACCGGGCCGGTGGCGATCGGTTGTTTCGTGACGCTCGGCCCGTACTACCTGCCCAGGCTGTTCGCCGCCTGCGGCGAGCACTACCCCGACGTCGAGCTGACCGTGGTGGAGGACGAGGCCGAACACCTGCACCAGGCGCTGCGGACCGGCCGCATCGACTTCGCGCTCACCTACGGGCTGGGCACGCCGACCGACGCCGACCTGCGGCGGGAGACCATCGACCTGGCACCAGCGCACGTCATCGTGCCGGCGGGGCACCGGCTCGCCGGGCGGGAGGCGGTGGACCTGGCCGAGCTGGCGCCCGACCCGATGGTGCTGCTCGACCTGCCCCACAGCAGGGACTACTTCCGCGAGGTCGTGGCGTCCTCGGGCACCGCGCCCGACGTCCGGTACCGCAGCCGGAGCTACGAGACGGTGCGGTCGCTCGTCGCCCAGGGGCTCGGGTACTCGATCCTCAACCAGCGGCCGCGGACCGCCCAGACCTACGGCGGCGGTGAGGTCGTCGCGCTGGACCTGCTCGGGAACCGACCTCCCCTGGAGGTGACGATCACGGTCGTCGGCGGTGTCCGGCAGACCGCGCGTTCCCGCGCCGTGATGGCCCTGTTGCGGGACGTGGTCTGACCGCGTCCGGAAACGCGCCTGGAACGATTCCGAAACCCGGGCGACATCATCTGTTCTTCCGTTCAGGCGCAGCGAAAACATCTATTGGACGAATCCTTCCCCCCGGCGTCAGTCTTGTCCGCACCGCGCCACCGGGACGTCCGGCGAGCGCGCTCGCCCACCATCCCGACATCAGGAGGCGCCCATGCCGACCTCGCACAACGGCCCGGCCGTTCCGGAGGCCGAGGCCGCCCCCGACGCCGCCGGGTTGCGGCGGAGCGTCGCCGCCGGGGCCGTCGGCGTGTTCGTGCACTGGTTCGACTGGGCCGCGTACGCCTACCTGGCCGACACCGTCGCGAAGGTGTTCTTCCCCGCGGGTGACGGCACCTCCGGGCTGCTGGCCGTGTTCGCCGTGTTCGCCGTGTCCTTCGGGATCCGCCCGATCGGCGCCGCCGTGTTCGGGCCGCTGGGCGACCGGATCGGCCGGAAACGGACGCTCTCGCTCGTCATCTTCCTGATGTCCGGTGCGACGCTGGCGATCGGGCTGCTGCCCGGGTACGCGTCCATCGGGATCGCCGCGCCGGTGCTGCTGGTGGTGCTGCGCCTGGTGCAGGGCTTCGCGGCGGGCGGCGAGTTCGGCAGCGCGGCGAGCTTCCTGGCGGAGACCGCGCCGCGCCGCCGCCGGGGCTTCGGCGTGAGCTGGCTGGAGGTCGGCTCGCTGCTGGGCTTCCTCGCCGGTTCCTTCGCGTTCCTGATGCTGTCGGTCGGGCTGAGCGAGACCCAGCTCACCGAGTGGGGCTGGCGGATCCCGTTCCTGATCGCCGCGCCGCTCGGCGTCATCGGCTTCGTCATCCGGAACAAGATCGAGGACACCCCCGAGTACCGCGCGCTGGAGGCGAACGACTCCGTGCCGCGCAGCCCCGCGCGGGAGCTGCTGCGCACCCATCGTCGCGAGCTGCTGCAGGCGGCCGGGTTGATGACGGCGATGCACGTGCCGTTCTACGTGGTGCTGACCTACCTGGTCACCTACGAGACGGACCACCTCGGGCACCCGGCGGGCAGCGCCGGTCTGCTGTCCACGGCGATCTCGCTGCTGGGCCTGGTGCTGGTGCCGCTGTTCGGCGGGTTGTCCGACCGGGTGGGGCGCAAGCCGGTGTTCATCGGGGCGACCGCGGCGCTGCTGGTCCTCGCCACGCCGGCGTTCCTGCTGATGCGGACCGGTCTCGTCGGGACGTGGATCGCGGGCCTGCTGCTGGGCGCGTGCCTGGCGGCGATCCTCGGCACCTACGCGGTGTGGTCGGCGGAGATCTTCCCGACGCGCACCCGCCAGAGCGGCCTGTCGATCGGTTACAACGTCACCGCCGCGCTGTTCGCGGGGACGGTGCCGTACGTGCTGACCGTGCTCATCTCCGCGACCGGCAGCACCCTCGTGCCCGGTCCGTACCTGATGATCTTCGCCGTCGGCGGGCTGGTGGCCGCGCTGACGCTGCGGGAGACCGCCGGGAACGAGCTGCTGCGGCCCGAGGACCTCGCCCCCGAGGCCACCGAGCCGAGCGCCGAACCGGCGCGGACGCGGTAGCCGCATCCGAAGAATCGATCCGGCGCAGCTGCAACATCTGTTGGACAGAAGGGTCGACGTCTTCGAGGATTTTCCCGCGGCAGCGGGGACGACTCGGAGCCGCCGATCGAGGGAGGTCGACATGTCAAGCGAACGGACCGAGGTGGTCGTCGTCGGCGCGGGCCAAGCGGGCGTCGCGATGAGCGAGCACCTCGGCGAGCAGGGGGTCCCGCACGTCGTCCTGGAGCGGGACCGCATCGCCGAGCGCTGGCGCACCGGGCGCTGGGACTCGCTGGTGGCCAACGGGCCCGCGTGGCACGACCGCTTCCCCGGCATGGAGTTCGCCGACGTCGCCCCCGACGAGTTCGCCACCAAGGACCAGGTGGCGAACTACTTCGCCGACTACGCCGCGAAGATCGACGCACCGATCCGCTGCGGCGTCGAGGTCACCTCGGTGCGCAAGAACGCCGGTGCTCCCGGTTTCCGGGTCGAGACCTCGGACGGCCCGATCGACGCGCGGTTCGTGGTGGCGGCGACCGGCCCGTTCCAGCACCCGGTGATCCCGCCCGTGGTCCCCGCCGACGCCGGGCCGGTGCAGCTGCACTCCAGCGACTACCGGAACCCCTCCCAGCTGCCCGAGGGAGCGGTCCTCGTCGTGGGGGCCGGTTCCTCGGGCGTCCAGATCGCCGACGAGCTGCGCCGCTCCGGCCGTCGGGTGCTGCTCTCGGTCGGACCGCACGACCGGCCGCCGCGCCGGTACCGCGGGCGCGACTTCTGCTGGTGGCTGGGCGTGCTCGGGTTGTGGGACGCGGACACCCCGCCGCAGGGCGCGCGGCACGTGACCATCGCGGTCAGCGGAGCGCAGGGCGGCCGCACCGTCGACTTCCGGGCCCTGGCCCGCACCGGCATCGAGCTGGTCGGCATGACGGAGTCCTTCGCGGACGGCGTGCTGCGCTTCGCACCGGACCTGGCCGCGAACATCGAGTTCGGCGACGCCCAGCACCTCGCGCTGCTGCGCGCGGCCGACGAGCACGCGGAGCGCAACGGGCTCGACCTGCCACCGGAACCGGAGGCGCACGTCCTCGGGCCGCTGCCCGCCAGCGCGACCGATCCGCGCCGGGAACTCGACCTGGCCGAGGCCGGGGTCGGCTCGATCGTGTGGGCGACCGGTTTCGCCACCGACTACGGCTGGCTCCAGGTCGACGCCTTCGACGAGAACGGGCGACCCGACCAGCGGCGCGGCGTGTCCGCGGAGCCGGGCGTCTACTTCCTCGGCCTGCCGTGGCTGTCGCGTCGCGGGTCGAGCTTCATCTGGGGCGTGTGGCACGACGCCCGGTACGTCGCCGACCACATCGCCACCCAGCGCGGTTACCTCGCGCAGCACGCCGCCGCGATCGCGGCCGACCACGAGAGCTGAAGGAGCCGACGATGACCTCCAACCCGGCGAGCCCCCCGATCGTCGCGGGCGGGCACACCCGGATCCGGCCGTTCAACACCCGCGACACCTACCCGGAGCAGGACCTGGACAACGACCTGTGCCAGGCCGTCGTCGCCGGGAACACCGTGTACGTGCGCGGTCAGATCGGCCAGGACCTCGACACCAGCGAGTCGGTCGGCATCGGCGACGTCGAAGCCCAGGCCGAGCGGGCGATGGCCAACATCGCGATGCTGCTGGAGGAGGCCGGTGCCCGGATGGAGCACCTGGTGAAGCTGACGATCTACCTCGTCGACCCGCGCTACCGCGAGGCGGTCTACCGCACCGTCGGGCGCTGGACCCGGGGCGTGCACCCCATCTCCACCGGGGTCGTGGTCTCCGCGCTGGCCCGCCCGGAATGGCTCGTCGAGGTCGACGCGATCGCGGTCCTCCCCGGAGGTGCCGAGTGACGTTCTCCGTGCTCGGCACCGACGGCCGCGGCGCCGTCGGGATCGCCGTGACCTCCTCCAGCCCGGCGGTGGCGGCCCGCTGCGTCCACCTGCGCGCGGGGGTCGGTGGCGCGTCCTCGCAGAACGTGACCGATCCGCGGCTGGGCACCGCGCTGCTGGACGCGCTGGAAGCCGGTGCCGGGGCGCGCGGCGCGCTGGACGCGGTGGTCGGCGGCAACGACCTGACCGAGCACCGGCAGCTCACCGTGCTGGACCTGGGCGGTGCCGGCGCCGCGCACTCCGGCTCCGCGTCGCTGGGCGTGCACCGGCACCGCGTCGGCGCGGGTGTCGTCGCGGCCGGGAACATGCTGGCGGCCCCCGAGGTCGTCGACGCCGTGGCCGAGGCGTTCGAGGGGTCCGCGGGCGAGCTGGAGCAGCGGCTGCTCACCGCGCTCGAAGCGGGGCTGGCCGCCGGTGGCGAGGCCGGACCGGTGCACTCGGCGGGAGTGTCCGTGGTCCGGGCGGTGTCGTGGCGCGAGACCGACCTGCGGATCGACTGGAGCGACTCCCCGATCGCCGATCTCCGCGCCCTGCTGGAGATCTGGCTGCCGCAGCGCGACGACTACGTGACCCGCGCGCTCGACCCGACCGCCGCGCCCTCCTACGGCGTGCCCGGGGACGAGGGATGAGCGCCGCGAAGCGGCACGCGGCCAACACCGTCGCCGCCGACGCCGACCGGCTCGTCCGGCTCTCCGAGCAGTTGCACGCCCACCCGGAGACGGCGTGGGAGGAGCACCGCTCGGCGCGCTGGGTCGCCGAATCCCTGGCGGAAGCGGGATTCGAGGTCACGCCGGGCTACCTCGGGTTCGAGACCGCGTTCCTCGCGACGTTCGGCAGCGGCCCGTTCCGGCTCGGGTTGTGCGCCGAGTACGACGCGCTGCCCGGGCTCGGGCACGCCTGCGGGCACAACCTGATCGCGGCGATCACCGTCGGCGCGGCGCGAGCGCTGGCCGGGCTGGCGGACGCGGCCGGCCTCACCGTCGAGGTCTACGGCACTCCCGCCGAGGAAGGCGGCGGCGGCAAGATCGAGCTGCTGGAGCGCGGGGCGTTCGCGGGTCTCGACCTGGCGATGATGGCGCACCCGGCACCCGTGGACGTCGCGGAGGCCGAGCCGTTCGCGGTCTCGCACTCCCACGTGTCCTACCAGGGCAAGGGGGCGCACGCGGCGGCGTACCCGGAGCAGGGCGTCAACGCCGCCGACGCGTTCACCGTGGCCCAGGTCGCCATCGGGCTGCTGCGCCAGCAGTTGCCGCCCAGCGTCCGGGTGCACGGCGTCATGACCAACGGCGGGGAGGCCCCGAACGCGATCCCGGCCCGCACCGAGGGCCGCTGGTACGTGCGGGCCGAGAGCCTGGGCGAGCTGGCCGAGACCGAGCTGAAGGTGCGGCGCTGCTTCGAAGCGGGCGCCCACGCCACCGGCACCTCCCTGGAGATCGTGCCGGAGAGCAAGCCGTACGCGGAGTTCCGCACCTGCCGCCCGGCGCTGGACGCCTACGTCCGCAACGCCGAGCGGCTCGGCCGCGCGTTCGGCCAGGACCCGGTGGCGCGGCGGATGAACCGTGCCTCCACCGACATGGGCAACGTCTCGCAGGTCGTGCCCGCGATCCACCCCTACGTGGGGATCGGGTCGCTACCCGCGCTGAACCACCAGCCGGAGTTCGCCGCGCACTGCGTCGGCGGCGACGCGGAGAAGGCGCTGCTGGACGCGGCGACCGCGCTGGCCTGGACCGCACTCGACGTCGCGGCCTGACCCCGTTCTCCGGTTCGAGCCCCGGCCGCCCCCAGCCGGGGCTCGAACCGGTCCCCCGCCCGGCGCGGGAGGCGCGTCAGCGGGCGCCGGGCACCGCGGCGCAGCGCCGCACGACGTCGCGGGCCGCCCGGTAGGTCTCCGGGGTCCGCACGCGGGACGGCGACGCGGCGGCCCTGGAGCTCACCGCCGGTCCGCGCTGAGCCCGGACGGGCCCACCGCCGGTGATCGAGCGCTCAGCTGGCGGCGGGGCTCGGGGTGCCGGCGTCCGGGTCGGTGGTGAGCGCGGCGGTGATCTCCTCGGCCGCCGGTGGCGCGTCCCGGCGCAGCGCTCCGATGGTGACGAACAGCAGCAGCGAGACCAGAACCGGCGAGACCACCGTGACCGCCTCGGGGAGGACCAGCGCGTACTTCGTGACCGCGAAGGTGAGCAGCCCGCCCGCCCACGAGCCGAGCGCCGCCGCCGGCCCCACGTACCGGAAGGGGCGCAACATGCCCAGCATCATCGGGATGGAGATCGGTCCGATCAGCGCGCCCACCCAGGCGACGATGATGCCCAGCACTCCGCCGAGGTTCTCCGCGTTGAGCGCCAGCACCACGCTCAGCAGCACGAACACCACCGTGAGCACTCGCCCGGCCCGCAGCGACTGGAGGTCGGTGAAATCTCGGGCGCGGCGCCAGACGTGCGGCAGCACGTCGCGGGTCATCACCGCCGAGATGGCCGTGGCGTCGGAGGCGGCCATCGCCATCGTGTGCGAGAAGACTCCGACCAGCACCAGGCCCAGCAGGCCGGCGGGCAGGAACCGCAGCGCCATCTCGGCGTAGACGTCCTGCGAGTCCGCCACCCGCACCAGCAGCGGAGCGGCGAACATCGGCAGCATCAGCACGATCGGCCACACCAGGTAGAGCCCGCTGGACAGCAGCGCCGTCCGCTTCGCCGCGGTGGAGCTGGGAGTGGCGATGTAGCGCTGCGCCAGGTTCCACATGCCGCCGTTGTACTCGAAGGTCTTCACGATCACGTAGACCAGCAGGAAGTACGCCGGATAGCTGCTCGTGGTCGGCGCGGTGTGGCCCTCGGGCAGCGCGGACCAGAAGTTCGCGTAGCTGAACCCGCGGTCCGCCAGCGCCACGCCGACGGCACCGATCATCGCGAACGCCGCGACGCCCTGGATGACGAACTGGCCGAGTTCGGTGAGCGCGTCGGCCCACAGCCCGCCCGCGGTGCAGTACACCAGCGTCACGGCAGCGGTGATCACGATCCCCCAGCCGAGGGGGACGCCGACGAACCTGTTGAGCAGCAGCGCGATCGCCGACCACTTCGCCGCCACGTCGAACACCTTCAGCAGCGACCCGCTCCACGCCAGCACCTGCTGGGTGGGAACGTCGTAGCGGCGCGCCAGGTACTCCAGCGGGGAGGCGATGTCGTAGTGGGTGCGCAGCCGGTTCCACTTGGGAGCGAACAGGAAAGCGCCGATCCCGGTCGCGACGGCCAGCGGGAACATGAACACGACGTAGGACACGACGCCCTGGTCGTAGGCGACCCCGGCGTAGGCGACGAACACGACCGCGCTGTAGCCGGACATGTGGTGCGAGATCCCGGCCAGCCACCACGGCATCCGCCCGCCCGCGGTGAAGAAGTCCGCGGTGTCGGCGACCTGCCGGTGCGCCCAGACGCCGATCGCCACCATCACCAGCAGGTAGCCCGCGATGACCGCCCAGTCCAACGGGTGCATGTCGATTCCCTTCCCTGGCCGGACTCGTCCGGCGCTCACTTCGTCGTGGGGGTGCCGTCGCGGGACGTCGCCGCGGGTGTCGCCGCTGCTCCCGGGCGGCGCGGAGGGCGTTCAACCTAGGCAGCCGCGGATCCGCGCGGCAATCAGTTGCCACTACTTGCCATCCGGGCCGGCGCGCGTCGCTCCGCCGTCGCCGACGTGGCCCGTTCAGCCCCGCCGCTCGGTCCCGAGCGGCGCGCGCTCGCGGGTCAGCTGAAGCGCCCCAGCTCCGCGTCGATCGCGGCCACCAGCTCGTCGTCGGCGCCCAGTTCGGGATCCAGTTCCGCGAGCGGCGCGCGGGCCCCGGACGCCGCCAACCGCACCAGCTCCGCCGCGCGGGCGTCCCGCACCTCACCGGTGCGCAGGTGAGCGGTCCACGCGGCCAGCACGGCGACCGCCGCCTCCGGCAGCCGACCGGCCGCCCGCTCGGCCCGCAGCACCGGGAGGACGCGCGCCGGGATCTTCTGCGAGCCGTCGGCGGCGATCTGCCGGAGCCGGTGCTCGATGGCCGGGGCCGCGAAGCGCCGCCGCAGCCGCTCGCGGTATTCGGCGAGCTCCGCCGCGGGCAGCGCGAGGTGCCGCGACGCGGTGTCCCACCAGGACTCGACCAGCCCGGCCAGCACGTCGTCGTCCACCGCTTCCCGCACCGAGCTCCGCCCGCGCGCGGGACCCGCGTAGGCGAGCAGGGTGTGCGCGCCGTTGAGCAGCCACAACTTCCGCCGCTGGTGCTCGTCGACGGAGCCGGTGAACCGCGCCCCCGCCCGCTCCCAGCGCGGCCGCCCCGCCGCGAAGCCGCCCGCGATCAGCCATTCCGCGAACGGCTCGGTCACCACCGGCACCGCGTCGTGCACCCCGGTGAGCTCCCGCGCGGCCCGCACGTCCTCGGCGGTGGTGGCGGGGGTGATGCGGTCGACCACGGTGCTCGCGATCGACACCCCCGTCTCCGCCCACGCGGCGAACGCCGCCTCCGACGCGGGGATCGACGCCCGCAGCGCCGTCCGCAGCACGTCCCCGTTGGCGGGCACGTTGTCGCAGGGCACGAGGGTGATCGGGGCGGCGCAGCGGCGGAACCTCGCCCGCAGCCCGGCGACCAGCCGGGCGAGCGCCGAATCCTCTCCCGGGGCGGACGGCCGGTAGGCCGCCTCGGTGACGGTGAGCGTGACCAGTGCGACCTCGGGGTCGGCGAGGTCGGCCAGCCACCGCTCGACGTCCCCTCCGGGATGGGCACGGCTGATCGAGGCCACGGTGCGCACCGCGGGACCCGCTGCTCCGCGCACCAGCAACGAGTACAGCCCGCCCTGCTCGCCCAGCGCCCGGGGCAGCGCGGTGCTGCGGAAGGTGTAGGCGGCGATGCCCCACTCGGGGTCGGCGGCGGTGTACCAGGCCTGGTGCGCGCGGTGGAAGCCGCCGAGTCCCAGGTGGACGGCCCGGACCGGTGCGGGTGCGTGCTCGCGGCGCAACCGCACGATCACAACCGGAAGGCGGTGCGGGGCTGGAGGTCGTTGAGCTCGCGCAGGACCTGCGCGGCGTCCTCCTCGCTCAGCACGTGCTCGGCGACGAGCGAGGCCAGGTACCCGGCGTCGACCCGGCGCGCGGTGTCGTGCCGGGCGGGGATGGAGCAGAAACCCCGGGTGTCGTCGATGAATCCGGCGGTGCGGTGGAATCCCGCCGTCTCGGTGACGGCGTCCCGGAACCGCCGCATTGCTCGCGGCGCGTCCAGGAACCACCACGGCGCGCCCAGGTACACCGACGGGTAGAAACCGGCCAGCGGCGCGAGTTCCCGGGAGAACACCGACTCGTCGAGAGTGCACAGCACGGTGCGGAACCGCGGGTGGGTGCCGAACCGCCGCAGCATCGGCCGCAGGGAGCGGGTGAACTCGGCGCCGGTGGGGATGTCGTGGCCGGTGTCCGGCCCGTAGCGGGCGGAGGTCTCCGGGTGGTGGTCGCGCAGGCTGCCGGTGTGCAGCGCGAGCACCAGCCCGTCCTCGCTGGACATCCGGGCCATCTCGCCGAGCAGCTGCCGGGACAGCAGCGCCGCGTCTCCCCGGCCGGCGCGCACCTCGTCGAACAACCGGGACGCCTCGTTCTCCGGCAGGAACTCCATCCGCGGATCGGGCGCGCCGTGGTCGGTCGCGGTGGCGCCGTGCGCCCGGAAGTACTCGCGGCGCGACTCCAGCGCCGCGATCAACCCCCGGTAGTCGCCGGTGTCGATGCCGCTGGCGGCGGCGAGCCGGTCCAGCGCGCCGGGCCAGCTCGCGCTGGTCGCGTCCAGGTAGCGGTCGGGCCGGAACGTCGGCACCACCCGGCCGTGCCAGGCCGGGTCCTCGGCCAGCGCCCGGTGGTGGCGGAGGTCGTCGGCGGGGTCGTCGGTGGTGGCGAGCACCTCGATGCCGAACGAGCGGTACAGCGCGCGCGGGCGCAGCTCGGGTCGGCTCAGGCGTTCGGTGAGCTCGTCGAACAGCGCGTCCGCGGTCTCCGCCGACGGCTGCACCGACACGCCCAGCACGTCGTGCAGCTCCGCTTCCAGCCACTGCCGGGAGGCGGTCCCGAGGAACAGCCGCCAGTGCGAGCAGAACGTCCGCCACACCTCCCGGGGCGGCGCGGGTTCCGGCCCGCCCGGCAGGCCGCACGCGTGCAGCGGCACGCCGTGCGCGTGCAGCAGCCGCGTCACGTAGTGGTCGGGCGTGACCAGCAGCGCGGCCGGGTCGGGGAAGGGGCGGTCGGCCGCCAGCAGCTCCGGGTCGACGTGCCCGTGCGGGCTGATCAGGGGGAGATCGCGCACGCTCTCGTGGAGCCGCCGGGCGATGGGGCGTTGCACCGGGTCGCTGGGCAGCAGCCGGTCCGGGTGCGGTGCGAGCGGAGGAGGGGAACTGCCAGCCATGCGCGCAGCATCAGCGCCGCCGGAGCCCCCGGACAACTAGTTGCCATCGGTTGCCGGTGCCGGTCCGGTGGAGCCGCGCACCCGGAGGTGCGCGTCGAAGGTCCTCGACCGGGCGACGCCGCCGGTGAGCTCCGCGTGCACCAGGTCGACCGCGCACGAACCGACCTGCCCGGTGGGCCCCGCGACCGTGGTCAGCCCCGGCACCAGCAGGTCCGCGCCGAAGATGTCGTCGCAGCCGACGACGCTGCGGTCCTGCGGCAGCCGGATCCCCCTGTGCTGAAGCCGTCGCACCGCGCCGATGGCGACGAGGTCGTTGTAGGCGATGGCCGCCGTCGCCCCGTCCAGCAGGAGCGCTTCGGCGGCGTCGTGACCGCCTTCCCTGGTCGGCGCGTGCGGCCCGAGGAACACCGCGCGCGCCCCGAGTTCGGCCGCGGCGCCCCGCACCGCGTTCCACCGCTGCCCGTTGATCCAGGAATTGCGCGGCCCGGACAGGTAGGCGATGCGGCGGTGGCCGTGCGCCGCCAGGTGCCGCACGGCCTCGCCCATCCCGCCCGCGGTGTCGACGACCAGGCTCGGCAGCCCGGCGATCTCGCGGTTGACCACCACCAGCGGCCGGTGCCGGGCGAGCTGCCGCACGGTGTCGTCGGAGAGCCGGGAGGTCGCCAGGATGCCGCCGCTGGACCCGGCGAGCAGGTGGCGCAGGTTGCTCGCCTCCACCTGGGGCGACTCGTCGCTGTCGGTGAGCGCGAGGGTGTAGCGGTGCTCGATGGCGCGCGCCTGCACCGCTTTGATCATGCTCGCGTAGTAGGGGTTCGCGATGTCGGTGACGACCAGCATCAGCGTGCGCGACCGGCCCGGCGCCTCGGCCCTGGCGAGCGGGCGCGGCGCGTAACCGATCTCGGCCGCCGCCGCCCGCACCAGCGCGCGGGTGGTGGCGTTGACCCGCGCCGGGTTGCTGAAGGCGCGGGACACGGTGGACGCGGCGACGCCGCAGCGGCGCGCCACGTCGTAGATGGTCGGCCGACGCTCGGTCACCGCTCACCTCCGGGAGATGTCCGCACCCAATCGAGCACACCGGCCGCGGTGACAACAAGTGGCAATGCGTTGCCGCCCACCGGATCGCGCTCCTAGCGTCGGACGCCGATCGCCGCGGCAGGACCGCTCCGGGAGCGGGCCGGAGGGCGATCCACCGACGAGCAGGAGGAGTGGTGTTGTGCTCATCGCCAGCGCGGACGTCATCGTCACCAGCCCGGGCCGCAACTTCGTCACGCTGAAGCTGACCACCTCCGACGGCGTCGTCGGCTGGGGAGACGCGACGCTCAACGGCCGCGAGCTCTCCGTCGCCTCCTACCTGCGCGACCACCTGGCCCCGCTGCTGCTCGGCCGGGACGCGCACCGCATCGAGGACACCTGGCAGTACCTCTACCGCGGCGGCTACTGGCGGCGGGGCCCGGTGACGATGGCCGCGATCGCCGCGGTCGACACCGCGCTGTGGGACATCAAGGCGAAGGTGGCGGGCCTGCCGCTCTACCAGCTGCTCGGCGGCGCGAGCCGGGAGCGCTGCCTGGTCTACGGCCACGCCAGCGGCAAGGACCTGCCCGAGCTGTTCGACTCGGTCCGCGCGCACCTGGCCGAGGGGTTCCGCGCGGTGCGGATCCAGACCGGGGTGCCGGGGCTGGACTCGGTGTACGGCGTGGCCTCCAGCGAGGCGGCGGCGGTCGGGGACGGCACCCGCTACGACTACGAGCCCGCGCGCCGCTCCCCCCGGCCGACCGAGGAGAGCTGGGACACCCGCGCCTACCTGCGCCACGTCCCCTCGGTGTTCGAGGCGGTGCGCAACGAGTTCGGACCGGAGGTCGCGCTGCTGCACGACGCGCACCACCGGCTGACCCCCGTCCAGGCCGCGCGGCTGGGCCGGTCGCTGGAGCCCTACGACCTGTTCTGGCTGGAGGACGTCACCCCCGCCGAGAACCAGGAGGCGCTGCGGCTGGTCCGCCAGCACACCACGACCCCGCTGGCGATCGGCGAGGTGTTCAACACCGTCTGGGACTACCAGACGCTGATCCGGGAGCAGCTGATCGACTACGTCCGCTCCCCCGTCACGCACGCGGGCGGCATCACCGGGGTGCGCCGGATCCTCGACTACGCCGGGATGTACCAGGTGAAGTCGGGGATGCACGGCCCGACCGACGTGTCCCCGATCGGCCTGTCGGCGGCCGTCCACCTGGGGCTGGCGGTGCACAACTTCGGCATCCAGGAGTACATGGTGCACAGCGAGCGGACCGGGGAGGTCTTCGGCACGACCCTCGACTTCTCCGGCGGTGGCCTGCGGCCGAGCGAGGAACCGGGCCTGGGCGTGCACGTCGACGAGGAGCTGGCCGCGCGGTACGAGTACGAACCGGCCTACCTCCCGACGAACCGCCTGCTCGACGGGACCCTGCACGACTGGTGACCGGTGGCCCGCGCCGGTGTTCCCGGGGCCGGCGGGCGGCGAGGCGGGCACCGGGCTGCCGCTCGGACCGCACCGCTCCCGGCACGGGTGCCACGGCACCCGTCCAGCGCTGTCGCGGGCCGCTCCTCTCCGCTACCTTCTCCCCCGGGCATCGCCCACCAGGCAAGCCTTCCCGCGCAGGATGGAGCGCTCGTGCGGCTATCCGGTCTGTGGCCCGCTCTGCTGACCCCCCTCCACGAGGACGGCGCGATCGATCACGACGCGCTCGCCGGACTCGTGACCGACCTGATCGCGCGCGGCGCGGACGGGCTGGTCCCGCTGGGCTCGACCGGCGAGTTCACCGAGTTCTCCGGAGCCGAGCGGCGAGCCGTCCTGGACACCGTCCTCGCGAGCGCGGCCGGGCGGGTACCGGTGCTCGCCGGGGTCAGCGGGCTGTCCACGAACGACACCCGCGCGCTCGCGGCCGACGCCGCCGAGGCGGGTGCCGACGCCGTGCTCGCGCTGCCACCGCTGTACTGGAAGGTGCCCGACGACCGCGTCTTCGAGCACTTCAGCGCCGTCGCCGACGCCGCGGGCGTTCCGGTGGTCGTGTACGACTTCCCCGGCCTCACCGCACAACCGCTGTCGCCCGGGCTGCTCGGCCGCCTCGCCGCCGAGGAGCCCCGGGTGATCGGCGCCAAGCTCACCGTGCGCGACCTGCTCGCGGTGATCGCGGCACTGCGCGCCACCCGGCCGCACCGGCCGGACTTCGCGATCGTCGCCGGTTTCGAGGACCTCATCCCCGCCGCGATGTGGGCCGGGGCCGACGGCGCGGTCAGCGGCCTGGCGAACCTCTTCCCGGACGAGCTCGTCGACCTGGTCGCCGCCGTGCGCGAAGGGCGGGCCGACGTCGCCGAGGCGCACCGCCGCGTGCTGGCCGCCTTCGACGTCACCGAGCTCAGCGCCCCGGCGATCCCCGGCCTGAAAGCGGTGGCGGCGGCGCTCGGCCGCATTCCTCGCGCGACGTCCCGGCTCAGCGCCGGTCCGCAGGAGGCGGTCCTGGCGGCCGCCGCCGAGTGGGTCGCCGCCCGGGGACGCGGGTGATCGACGCCCGGACCCGGTTCGCCGAGCGCGGCGTCGCGGGCCGCCGCCCGCGCCGGAGGCGGGCTTCCCGCCGTCAGGCGGTGCGCGTCGCGTCGAGGAGGCCCTCCGCGGTGCGCACCAGGACTTCGCAGGTCATCGCGTTGCGCCCGACGAGTCCCGGTCCCCCCGCCTCCGCACGCCACCGCAGCACCGCGTCCTCGGCAGCGGCGCGCACCTGCTCGTCCTCGTCGGCGGCGTCCAGGCCGAGCCGGGCTCGCGGGTCGGGACCGCACGCGCCGAGCAACCGCGCCGCGTCCTCGACCAGCTCCTCCCGCAGCCTGATCTCACCCGCCCGGATCTCGTCGAGCAGGTCCAGCTCGGTGACCTCGTGCGCCTCGGTGGCCAGCTGGTCCACGGCCCACCGCAGCGGATGTTCACCGGACAGACCGCGCACCAGGCCGCGCAACGAGACGAGCGCGCGCCGGGCGGCGATCACCGGGGCCAGTGCGAGCAGCTCCCGCGCCGCCTCGTCGACCGTCGAGTCCTGGACCACCTCCACCCGCTGCCCGCTGCGCCGCAGCGCCGCCAGGAAGCCGAGGTCCGGCCGCGCGTCGACGAGCACCGCGTCGATCGACCCGTGCGGATCGTCCTCGCTGAGGAAGTGCTCGGCCAGCGCCTCGTCGGCCGGGTCCTCCGCGATGACCACCGCGACCCCCAGCTCCGACGCGCGGGAGACCGCATCGGGGTCAGCGGGGAGATCGGAGACCACGGCCAGGCGCGGCGGACTCGTCAACCTCTCCCGCACCGCCTCCCAGCGCTGCTGCTCCGACTCCTCGGCGAACGCGCGGCGACCCTGCCGGACCAGGTCCAGCAACCGGCGGTTGAGCGCGCTGCCCTGGCTCCAGGCCGGGACCGCCTGCGCCGGTGCTCCCCCCAGCGAGACGGTCACGATCGCCGCGCCGCCGACCACGGCGGACTCGATCGCACCGCCCACCGCAGCGATCCGCTCCGCGTCGGCTTCGAGGGAGGCGCGCAGCTCGCTCGTGGACAGCGCCACGGCCGTCGAGACCACCCTGGCGTGCAACGCCTCGTCGTGCCCGAACTCCACCACGAGCGCCGCGTCCGCGCCCCGCACCGACTCCGCGAGCAGGCTCAGCACGGAGGCGACCGCGCGGTGGAAGCCGGACTCGACGTCCTCCGGCGGTCGCGGCCCGAGGTCACCGCCGAACCTGACCGGGCAGGGCAGGGTCGTCGCCAGTTCCTCGAGCGCGGCCCGCGCTCCGTGGTCCGCGAGCATCTCCGGGTACCCACCCCTCGCACGATCGTCCGACAACTCGTCCACCGCCCCCGGCTCCGCGTCCCCCGGGGTGGTCGTTCAGCCGACTCCCATCGAGTTCCCCGCCCCGCGCGGGCGGGGGCGTCGTGGTGATCGCTGGCGAGAGCCTACGCGGCTCAAGATCACCAATCCGGGTCAGCCGCTTCGGAATCGTGGTCACCTGCGCGGTCGCCGAGCTGGGGTGCGACCGGCGCGGCGCGGAGCCGGCACCTCGCTCCCCGGAGCGGCCGTGCGCAGCGGGGACGCGCGCCGATCCGGTGCCGGGTGGGGATGTCCACCACGCCGCACCAGGGTTAGTGTTGATCACACACGTAGTCATGGTGCCGTGCTTTCCGAAGATCTGAGGGGGCTTGTGCAGTGCGCTACGGCGTCGGAATCGATCTCGGAACGTCGTTCACCTCGGCGGCGATCAGCAGTCCGGGCAGCACCCGCATGGTGCCGATGTCCCCCTCCATGATCGTGCCCTCGGTCGCCTACCGCGTCCCGGGCGGCGCCTTGCTGACCGGAGACGCGGCCCTGAGCCCGGACACCGATCCGCGGAAGGTGGCCCGGAACTTCAAGCGCCGCCTGGGCGATCCGGCTCCGCTGTTCCTCGGCGGCGCCACCTACTCCGCCGCCGCGCTGATGGCCGCGCAGCTGCGCGACGTGATCTCGGCCGCCACGCGGATCACCGGAGGACCGCCGGAATCCGTGGTGCTGACCTACCCCGCGGTCTGGGGCCCGTACCGGCGGGAGCACTTCACCGAGGTCCCCCGGCTCGCGAACATCCCGGACGTCCGGCTGCTCACCGAACCGGAAGCGGCCGCCACGCACTACTCCACCGAGCGCCGCCTCGGCGACGGCGAGGTCATCGCCGTATACGACCTCGGCGGCGGCACCTTCGACTCCACCGTCCTGCGGATGCGCGACGGCCGGATGGAGATCCTCGGTACCCCGGAAGGGGTCGAGCAGCTCGGCGGCGTCGACTTCGACCGGGCGATCCGCGCCCACCTCGACCAGCGGCTCGACGGCGCGATCAGCGAGCTCGACCCGTCCGATCCGCGGGACGCCACCGCGCTCACCGAGATCGAGGCGCTCTGCGTGCGGGCCAAGGAGGCGCTGTCGACCGAACCCGACGTGCGCCTGAGCGTCCCGATGCCCGCCGGCCCGCGCGAGATCACCATCACGCGCCTGCAGTTCAACGAGATGATCGCGCCCACGGTGCGCCTGACCATCGACGCGCTGCACCGGACCACCCAGTCCGCCGGACTGCGCATCCGCGACCTGTCCGCCGTCCTGCTCGCGGGCGGCTCGTCCCAGGTCCCGCTGGTGCGGCAGCAGATCGCCGAGGAGTTCGCCAAGCCCGTCCGGGCAGCCCTGCACCCCAAGTACACCGTCGCGCTCGGCGCCGCCCAGCTGTCGGTGCGGCCGGTGGAAGCTCCGGTCTCGGTGCCGGTCAGCTCCCCGATCGAGCCGCCCGCCCCGCCCGAGGCACCAGCGCGGACGACCCCGCCGCCGGGGCGGGACCGGAAGTGGCTGGTGGCCGGTGGCGCGGTGGGGGCCGCGCTGCTGGCCGGCCTCGCGGCCACCTCGTTCATCACGACCGCGGACACCCCCCGGCCCAAGGCGATCTACTCGGGAGAGGTCGCTCCCGGCCTGTCCGGCTTCGTCGGTTCGGACGAGAACAACTGGCAGGGCGCCGACTTCTCCCACGAGCCGGACGGAGCGCTGCGCGTCGATCCGGCCGCGGACGGCCTCCGCGCCACCTGGACCGGCGACCTGCCCGCCCAGCTCTACGTGCAGGTCCAGAAGGGCCTCGCCTCGATCGACTTCCCGGCGTTCCTGGAGCACGACGGGGCCCTGGTGTTCACCGCTGAGGTCCACTCACCGCCCGCCGGTTACGTCGGGATCGGCCTGCACTGCACCTACCCGTGCGGGGTCGAGCGCTCCGCCACCGAGCTGTTCCGCCGCATCCCGCCCGGAACCCCGACCCGGGTCGCGATCCCGCTGTCCTGCTTCGCCGAGAGCGATCCGCGCCCACCGGGGGTGCCGCCGAACCAGCTCGATCCGTCGTCCGAGCCGGACCAGGTGGACACCCCGTTCCTGGTGTTCTCCGACGACCGGCTGGACGTCACCTTCTCGGACGTCCGCTGGGAACCCGGCGCCGCGGCCGACCTGGACTGCGACGAGGTCCTCTGACCCGCGACGCGCGGTCGGGCGAGTTCCGGAGGCGGTCCGAGAGCAGCGGCGGGACCGCCGGACCGCGTCACTCCGGCGGGAGCACGTCCGCGCCGTAGCGGTCGGCGCAGAACTCGCGCAACCGCTCGGCGATCCCGGCCAGCACCCCGGCGGCGTGGTGCCGGGGTGACCAGGCCGCGTACAGCTTGATCCGCAGCGGTCCTCGCGGCCCCTCGATCCGCAGGCCGTGCAGGCCGAAGCGCGCGTCGTCGGAGACCACGGCGACTCCCCGGCCCGCCGCCGCCAGCGCCTGCGCCACCTGGGCATCGCCGCACACGATCTGCTCCTCCGGCGCGAGCTCGGCGGCGGCCAGCGCGTCCCGCAGGATCAGGCGCGGCCGGAGCTCGGGTTCGAGCACGATCAGCGGTTCGGCGGCCAGCTCGGCCAAGCGCACGGATTCCCGCGCGCCCCAACGATGTCCGGCGGGCACGTACGCCCACAGCGGCAGCGCGGCCAGCGCCCGGTGCCGCCACGCGGGTTCGGGCACGGCGGTGGCGATGGCCAGGTCGGCGCCGTGGCGCAGCGCCTCGGTCCCGGCGGGCGCCACGGGTGTCGGCAGCGGATCCCGCGGGCCGAAGGTCGCGAGGAACGGGGCGATCACGTCGGTGAACGTCGTGGTGGGCGCGGCGATGGCCAGGTGGCTCAGCCTCCCCGCCGCGAGCGCGTCGGCCGCGGCCCGCGCGGCCTCGGCGCTGCGCAGCACCTCCCGGGCCGCCGGCAGGAAGTGCCGTCCCGCCGCGGTCAGCTCCAGCCGGGCACCGGTCCGGTCGAACAGGCGCAGCCCCAGTTCGCGTTCGAGCTGGTGGATCCGGCGGGACAGCGCGGGCTGGGTGATCCGGACGACGTCGACCGCCGCGCTGACCGACCCCAGGTCGGCGACCGCGACGAAGTACCGCAGGCTGCGCAGCTCCACGCCGCGGAGTATGCCAGCAGGGCATGGGACGGGAGCCGAATCGGCATTGGACGGCATGGGCGCGCGGTCCGAGGATGATCCCGGGCTCCCGCCGCCGAGTCGTCGCGGGGCCGTCCAGCACATCGAGGAAGGGCTCCCCCGTGACCGAGTTCCCCGTCGAAGACCCCGCCACCGGGGAGATCATCGCGACCGTCCCCGAGGGCGGGCGGGCCGAGGCGATCGCCGCCGTCGACGCCGCGGCGGCGAGCGCGGGCGCCTGGGCCGCGCTGCCCGCGCGGCAGCGCTCGGAGGTCCTGCATCGCACGTTCGAGCTGATGGTGCGCGACCGCGACCGCCTCGGCGACCTGATCGTCGCGGAGAACGGCAAGTCCCGGGCCGACGCCCTCGGCGAGGTCACCTACGCGGCCGAGTTCTTCCGCTGGTACGCCGAGGAAGCCGTCCGCCCGGGCGGTGCCTACGGGCCGGCCCCGGCGGGCGGAGCCCGCACGCTCGTCACCCACCGCCCCGTCGGGATCGCCGCGCTCGTCACGCCGTGGAACTTCCCGGCGGCCATGGCGACCCGCAAGATCGCGCCCGCGCTGGCGGCGGGTTGCACCGCCGTGGTCAAACCCGCGGCCGAGACCCCGCTGACCGCGCTGGCCATCGCGGACCTGCTGGCCGAGGCGGGCCTGCCCGGTGGCGTGGTCAACCTCGTCACCACGACCGACGCGGCGGCCGTCGTCACCACCTGGCTGGAGGACCCGCGGGTGCGCAAGCTGTCGTTCACCGGCTCGACGGCGGTGGGGCGGCTGCTGCTGCGCCAGGCCGCCGACCAGGTGCTCACCACCTCGATGGAGCTGGGCGGCAACGCCCCGTTCGTGATCACCGCGGACGCCGACCTGGACGCCGCGGTCTCCGGAGCGATGATCGCGAAGTTCCGCAACGGCGGGCAGGCCTGCACCGCCGCCAACCGGTTCTACGTGCACGAGGAGATCGCGGCGGACTTCCTCGACCGGTTCGGCGCCCGGGTCGCCGCGCTGCGCGTCGGGCCGGGATCCGACCCCGGCGCGGAGATCGGCCCGGTGATCAGCGCGAAGGCGGCCTCCGCGCTCGACGCGCTGGTGGACTCGGCGCTCGCCGACGGGGCCCGCGTGGCCGCCCGGGCCGCGCTCCCCACCGGCACCGGCGGGCACTTCGCCGCACCGACCGTGCTCGCCGACGTGCCCGCCGGTGCCCGCGTCCTCGGGCAGGAGATCTTCGGCCCGATCGCCCCGGTGGTCACCTGGCACGACGAGGACGAGCTGATCCGCCAGGTCAACGCCACCGAGCTCGGCCTCGCCGCCTACGTCTACGCCGGGGACCTGGGGCACGCGCTCCGGATCGGCGAGGCCGTGGACGCGGGCATGGTCGGCATCAACCGCGGCATCGTCTCCGATCCCTCCGCTCCCTTCGGCGGCCTCAAGCAGAGCGGCCTCGGCAGGGAAGGCGGCCAGGAGGGGCTGCACCAGTTCACCGAAACCCAGTACCTGTCGGTCGACTGGCCCGACTCCTGACCGCCCGCGGCCCGGGAGCTGGCGGGGTTCGATCCCACGTCGCGGCCGGAGACCTGCCCGCGCGGGGCGCGTCCGGCCGGTCGGCGGCCCGCCCTCGGCGGCGGACGCGGGGGCCGCTGCCGAGGTGCCCGGAGGCACCGCTTCCCGCTCCGGAACGCGCCCGCCAATGGATTCCTCGCGCTGCCGCTCGTCCGCTCCCGCTCCGCACCCGGTCGCGCTGGGCACCCGGTTCCGGGTGGGTTTGCCCGCCCGACCGGGCAGGGCACCCGAGGAGCGCACGCAGGGCGGCGCGATGGCCGCCGAGATCCGCGCGGGGGAGAGAACGGCCATGACACATTCGCACGACTCGCACGACGTGGAGCACCGGAACGACCCACGCCGGCCCGACGGGAACGGGGCCGAGGAGCACAGCGGCGCGAGCCGCGCCGAACCGCGCCAGGATCCCGCTGCGGAGACCTCGTGGACGACCGGCTCGCCGGGATCGGTGCAGCAGGTCACGAACAGCCCCATGGCCGTGACCGCCCTCGTGCTCGGGCTGCTGGCCCTGTTCTGCGTGCTCCCGGCCGTGCTGGCGCCGTTGGCGATCCTGCTGGGGATCGTCGCCATCGTCTTCGGCATCCTCGGGCGCAAGCAGGCCGGCCAGCCGCATCGGACCGGCAAGGGCCTGGCGACCGCCGGGCTGGTGATGGGCACCATCGCGCTGGTGCTCGGGATCCTCGCGGGCATCGCGCTCACCCTGGGAGCGATGAACCCGGACATCATCGGGCCGGTGCAGCAGCAGTTCGGCGAGATGATGACCTGACCCCGGCCGCGACCTCGGGCGGCGGGTCCCCCCGGTGCGGTGGGCCCGCCGCCCGCGCACGTGAACTCCGCACCGGCCGAAGAACCGGCGTTGCTCCCCCGCCGCAGAAGCAGCGGGCCGGAGCGCGCGCCGTTCCGTCGAACCTCGCCGACTCTCGGCGCCACCGGGACAGTCCCGTTCCCCGCGCCGGGCGGGTTCGCGCCGCAGACCTCGGTGATGCCCGGCCAGCACCGGGCTTATCGGGCGGTGCACGGCAGGTGAACATCGGGCGATGCGCCGCGACCAGGCTGTCGGAAAGATCACCAGCCGCAGTTTTCCCTTGCGGTGCACCAATCTCCTGCTGGAATCTCTCGACCGCACGGCACCGGCGATCGTGACGGGGAAGAGGAGGCAGCAGGGTGCAGCTCGTTTCGGTGGACTCCGGACACCTCACGAGGACCGCGGCATCCCTCCGCGACGCGGCCGAGGGCGTGCGCGATTCGGGCGACCGGTTCGCGAGCGGACTCCAGGCGACCGGATTCGGACAGCTGCTCGAATCGGATGCGGCGGCGGCGGAAGCGCTGGAGATCGTGCACGCGGTCGTCGGCGGAATGCGGGACCAGGTGGAAGAACTGCACGCCCGCGCGGACGCGCTGGAGGCGCAGGCCCGTGCTTACCGGTCCGCCGAGGACGAGTCGGCGCGGATCGCCGGGCGCCCGGGACGCGCCTGATGAGCCAGCAGGGCGACGCCGCCATCAGCGCTGCGCTGCGGACCGGCGACCCCGCCGCGCTCCAGGCCCAGGCGCGGGCGTGGAGCGGTCTCGCCGCGGAGCTGCGCGGCCACGAGGCGGAGATCCGCTCCCGGCTCGCCCGCTCGCGGGCGGGTGGCGACTGGTCGGGGCCCGCGGCGGACGCCTTCCACAGCTCCACCGGCGGCCTCACCGGAGGTCTCGACGCGCTGTCCGACCGCTGCGAGGACGTGGCGCGCGCGCTGGAGCAGCACGCGCACCAGCAGCAGCGGATCTCGGACGTCCTCGTGGAGATCGCGATCCAGGTCGCGGCGCTGATCGCCTACATCGCGGCGGCGGCGTTCTTCCCGCCGCTCGTCGCGACCGCGGAGGCGTACATCGCGACCCTGGTCGCGCAGTCGAACCGGATGCTCGCCCTGCTCGGCGAGGTGCTGGCCACGCTCACCCGATGGCTCGCCTCGGCGCGCACCGCGATCAAGCAGCTGGCGCAGCGGAGCTGGCGCGGGGAGGCCTTCAGCTTCGGCTACGGCCGGGCCCTGGTCGAGGGCACGCGGGACTTCGCCATCGATCTCGCCGCCACCAGCACGGCGTCGGGAATCACGGGCAAGGGCACCGATCCGGGGCACCTGTTCACCAACGCGGCGATCAGCCTCGGCGTCGGCGGCGCGTTCGGCGGGATCAGCGGCAGCGGGGTGTCGAAGAAGATCGGCCCGTCCGGCGAGGTCGCGCGCACGCCGGACGGGCGCCCCGAGTTCGCGACGTTCGCCGGCCAGATCGACGAGGGCGTGCGATCGCTGCGGTGGACCTCGCCGGGCGGCCGGGAGGCGGCGCCACCGGAAGCGGCCCCGCGCGCGCGACGGGAGCAGGAGCTGCGCGAGCTCGACAGCGCCCGGTCCGGTGCCCGCGAGCTCGGGGTGCGCGGCCACCCGCGCGAACGGCGCCGCCTCACCGACGAGGCGGGCATCGCGCAGGCGCGGGCGTCGCGGGCCCAGGACGAGCTCACCGCCGCCCGATCCGCGCTGCGCGACGCGGAGTCCGGCGAGGCGCGCGCCCGTTCCGCGTGGCGGGCGGCGCGCGGCCGCGTGAACGACGCCGAACAGCGGCTCTGGCGCGCGGAGAGCCTCCTGGCCGTGTACCAGCACTCGCCTCAACGGGGCTGGCTCGACGACGCCGAGGCGGCCGCGCGCCGGGCCAGGTCCGAGCACGACGGCTCCCGCCGGGAAGCGACCGCGCTGCGCGACCAGCACGACCGGGCGGTGCGGGAGCTCGACGCCGCGCGGGACTCGGCGAACGCGGCGGGGCGCGAGGCGGACCAGGCGGACGGAGTCGTCGCCGAGCTGCGGCGGATGCTGGCGGCCTCGGACGAGCTCCGGTCGGCGGCCACCCGGTTCAACGCGGGCGCGCCGTTCGGCGCCCGGCTCCGGGAGCTGTGGCGGCACAACGGCTGGCGGGCCTCCTTCGGCGCGGTCAAACCGTGGCCGGTGATCCTCTTCCACGAGAGCGCGCGCGACGTGGCCAAGGGCGCGACCGGCGCGGCCGCGCAGTCGGCGGCGGGCATCGCGAACGGGAGCCGGGCACCGGGCTCCACCGAGCGCGACGTGCTGTTCGGCGCGCTCGCCGGGGGCGTGCGCGGAGTCGCCGTCGGCACCGCGGGCAACCGCGCGCTCCCCGACGGCGGTGTCGAGGAGATCCTGCTCCGAACGGGCCTGAAGTCCACCGAGACCTTCACGCGCGACCAGCTCAACGCGATGCGATGAACCCGGGATCCGGCCGGGCCGGGTTGTGGTCGATCACGGGGGCGGCTGCCGCCACCGATCGACCGCCGGGCGATCAGGAGCACCGATGCACCAGCCAGCTCCGCACCGCCTCCGGGGCGGCGCGACACCGGTGAGCGCGGGGCCGGGACCGATTCACCCGGGAGGGTTCCGAGGCGCGTCGTGGGGCGCGCGCGCCCCTATGCTCCGGGCGTGCTGGGGGCTGCGGGGTGGGTGAAGCGGCTGGTCGTGGGTCGGCCCGTGCGCAGCGACCAGGTCGCCGAGACCCTGCTGCCGAAGCGGCTGGCGCTTCCCCTGTTCGCCAGCGACCCGTTCTCCTCGGTCGCCTACGCGAGCCAGGAGATCCTGCTGGTGCTGGCGCTGGGCGGGGTGGCGGTGCTGCACCTGGCGTGGTGGGCCGCGGCGGCGGTGGTGGTCCTGCTGGCGGTCGTGACGATCTCCTACCGCCAGGTCGTGCGCGCCTACCCCTCCGGCGGCGGTTCGTACACCGTGGCCGCGCAGAACCTCGGCCCCTCGGCGGGTCTGGTCGTGGCCGCGGCGCTGATGGTCGACTACGTGCTCACCGTGGCGGTCTCGGTCTCCGCGGGAGTGGACAACATCATCTCGGCGTTCACCGGGCTGAACCCCTACCGGGTGGAGATCTGCATCGGGTTCGTCATCGCGCTGACGGCGATGAACCTGCGCGGGATGCGCGAGTCGGGGCGCGCGTTCGCCCTGCCGAGCTACCTGTTCATCTCGGGCGTGCTGGTCATGATCGGCACCGGGCTGGCGCAGGTGCTGGCGGGGGCCGCGCCGGTGGCCCGCAGCGCGGCCTACGAGATCCGCCCGGAGCAGACCTCGTGGTCCACGTTCGCGCTGCTGCTCCTGCTGCTGCGGGCGTTCGCCTCCGGCTGCACCGCCCTGACCGGCATGGAGGCGGTCTCCAACGGCGTGCCCGCGTTCCGCAAGCCCAAGGCGCGCAACGCGGCGGCCACGCTGGCCGCGACGGGGCTGATCGCGATCACGATGTTCTCGGGGGTCACCGCCCTGGCGCTGATCACCGGCGTGCACTACGCGGAGAACCCCTGCGACCTGATCGGCTTCCCCGGCGACTGCGCGGCCGAACCCCAGCTCACCGTCATCGCCCAGATCGCGGCGGCGGTGTTCGGCGGGGAGACCAGCCCGGGCTTCTACTACGTCCAGGCCGCGGCCACGCTGATCCTGGTCCTGGCGGCGAACACCGCCTACAGCGGCTTCCCCATGCTGACCTCCCTGCTGGCGCGGCACCGGTACATGCCCCGGCAGCTGCACACGCGCGGCGACCGGCTCGCGTTCTCCAACGGCATCGTGCTGCTGGCGGCCGCCGCCGGAGCCCTGATCTGGGTGTTCGAGGGATCGACCACCCGCCTCATCCAGCTCTACATCCTCGGCGTGTTCACCTCGTTCACCCTCGCCCAAGCGGGCATGGTGCGGCACTGGAACCGGGAGATGACCACCGCCGATCGCGCGGCGCGGAGGGTCCGGCGCCGCGCCAGGCTGATCAACGGGGCCGGGGCCTCGATGACCGGTCTGGTGCTGGTGATCGTGCTCGTCTCCAAGTTCTCGCACGGCGCCTACCTGGTCGTGATCGTGGTCCCGGTGCTGTTCGTCGCGATGCGGAGCATCCGCCGCCACTACGACCAGGTGCAGCGGGAACTCGAACCGGCGGACTCCGACGCCACCCTCCCCTCCCGCGTGCACGCGCTGGTGCTGGTGTCCCACGTGCACAAGCCGGTCCTGCGAGCGCTCGCCTACGCGCGGGCCACCCGCCCCGACGACCTCACCGCCATCACCGTCAACGTCGAGGACGCCGACACCCGGGAGCTGGAGGAGGCCTGGGAGCGCCGCGCGATCCCCGTTCCGCTCAAGGTGCTCGAATCGCCGTACCGGGAGATCACCCGGCCCGTCGTGCACCACGTCCGCGCGCTGCGGAGGGCGAACCCGCGCGAGCTGGTCGTCGTCTACGTCCCGGAGTACGTCTTCGGCCGCTGGTGGGAGAACGCGCTGCACAACCAGAGCGCGCTGCGGCTGAAGGCGCGGCTGCGGTTCGAACCGGGCGTCATGGTCACCAGCGTCCCCTGGCAGCTCCCGCCGTCCCACGACCGCTACCACGAACCGGAGCCCCGCAGGCCCGGTGAGCTCCGGCGCGGCATCACCGGCCCGGACCGGCCCTCCGGCCGGTAGTCCGGCTTTGGCAGCGCGCCCGGCCGAACCGGTCGTGAGTGGCACGGGGCCCGGCGGGCGGCCAGAATCGCCCGGCGGGGGTTGAGGGGATGGTCGGAGCGCGTGCGTCCTGGGGGCCGGCGGTCGCCGTCGCGGTGACCGCGCTGGTCCAGCTCGGCGCCTGCGTCTCGGCGGTGCTGCTGGTGCGGGACGGGCACGACGCGTTCGCGCGCTGGACGGTCTTCCTGTTCGGGCTGGTGAACGTCCCCGTCGCGGGCAACGTCGTCAACGTCCTGGTGCTCGTCGTGCTGGGAGCCGCGCTGCGCGGCCGCAAGCGGGCGGCCCTGAACACCCTGCTGCTGTTCCAGTTCGGCGGCCTGGCCACCAGCGTCGGCACCCACGTCGCCGCGCCCCGGGTACCGGGGCTGGCGGAACCGGGGCAGCTGGCCGGGCGACCGGCCGGTGCCGGGGCGCTGGCGGCCGAAGCGCTGATCGCGCTGGGAACCGCCGCGCTGCTGGCCACCGCGCGGCCCGCGTTCCCCGCCCGGTTGGCGCCGGGCGCGTGGCGGCACGCGCTGCTGGTGTGCGTCGGCGGGATCGTCGCGGTGGTGCTCGCGGGCTGGGGGCTGACCGAGGCGTTCCCCGGCACGGTCGCCGGCACGTCCGACCGGTTCTGGTGGGCGGCCGACCGCTCCGTCGGCGGGCTGCTGGGCCTGCACCGGGTCGGGGCCGGCACCGGGCCTGCCTGGCTGGACCTGCTGCTGGACCTGGCGGCCACGAGCGTGCTGGGCGCGGCGCTGTACGCCTTCTTCCGCGGAACGCGACGGCGGCGACGGCGCACCGACGAGGACGAGATCCGGCTGCGGACGCTGCTGGCCGAGCACGGCGAACCCGACTCGCTGGGCTACTTCGCCACCCGGCGGGACAAGAACGTGCTGTTCTCCCCCGACGGCGGAGCCGCGATCACCTACCAGGTCATCGGCGGGGCCAGCATCGCGAGCGCGGATCCCGTCGGCGATCCCGGCGCCTGGCCGCGCGCGGTGCGGGCCTGGCTGGAGGAGGCTCGCACCTACGGGTGGACCCCCGGTGCGCTCGGCGCCGGGGAGCGGGCAGCGCGGCTGTACTCCGACTTCGGCCTGCGCGCGCTGGAGCTGGGCGACGAAGCGGTGCTGCGGGTGCGGGACTTCCAGCTCTCCGGACCGGGACGCGGCGCGCTGCGCCAGGCGGTGCACCGCGTCGAGCGGGCCGGGTACACCGCGCGGCTGCGCCGGCACGCGGACATCCCGCGCGCCGAGATGGCCGACCTGCTGGCCGTCGCGCAGCGGTGGCGGCGGGACCGCGCCGAGCGGGGGTTCTCGATGGCGCTGAGCCGCCTCGGGGACCCGACCGACGGCCGGTGCCTGATGCTCGAAGCGCGGGACGCCGGAGGAGGACTGCGCGCGCTGATGTCCTTCGTGCCGTGGGGGCGGCGCGGCGCGTCGCTGGACCTGATGCGGCGCGATCCCGGGGCGGACAACGGGCTGAACGAGTACCTGATCGCCTGCCTGATGGCGGAGGCGCCCCGCTTCGGAATCCGCCGCGTCTCCCTGAACTTCGCGATGTTCCGGTCCGTCTTCGCCTCCGGGGAGCGGCTCGGCGCCGGCCCGGTGCTGCGGGCGTGGCGGGCGGTGCTCACCGTCCCGTCCCGCTTCTACCAGCTGGAATCGCTCTACCGGGCGAACGCGAAGTACGACCCGGACTGGGTGCCCCGCTTCCTGTGCTACCCGGCCGCCCGGTCGCTGACCCGGGTCGCGCTGGCCGCCGGGGCGCTGGAGGGATTCCTGCCCGCCGGGCGGCGGCTCCCGCGCGGGGTGACCCCGGCCGGGGCGGTGCAAGACGACCTCGTCGCCGGGGTCCGCGAGGTGGAGGCGGCGGCCGAGCGCGCCGCCGCGGCCCCGCCTCGCGACGGGCCCGAGCGGCGGCGCCTGGAACGGCTGCGGCACCTGCGCGACGCGGGGGTCGAGCCGTATCCCGCGACGTTCGCCCGGAACACCACCGTGGAGGACCTGGTCGCGGAATTCGGCGGCCTGCCACCGGATTCGCACACCGCGCGCGAGGTGGTCGTGGCGGGCCGCGTCACGGCGATCCGGGACCTCGGCGGGGTGTGCTTCGCCGTGCTGGACGACTCAACCGGCTCGGTCCAGGTCCTGCTGGACTCGGCGGTGCTGGGCCCGTGGCGGGACCACGTCGACACCGGCGACCACGTCGGGATCCGCGGCGAGGTCATCACCACCCGGCGCGGCGAGCTGTCAGTGCGGGCGCGGAGCTGGACGATGACCGCCAAGAGCCTCCGCCCGCCGCGGGCGGCGCGCGGGCGCGGAACCCGGTCGCGGCCGCGGCACCTGGTGCGGGGCTCCGCGCCGGATCCGGTGCAGGTGCTGCGAGCGCGCGGCGCGCTCGTGGCAGCGTTGCGGGAGGTCTTGCGCGAGCACGGCCACGTGGAGGCCGAACCCGTGGCGGCGCAGGGAACTTCCGCCGAGCTCGGCGCGCTGGTCTCCCTGGCGCGGATGCGCGCGGCCGGGGCGGAGCGGGTGTTCGCGCTCCGGTTCGGCGACGGCGAGGACCCGTGGGAATCCGCTTCCTTGCGCGCCTACGAGGCCTACGTCGGCGAGGCCGGGATGCGGGAGCTCGTCGTGGACCTGCTGCGGGCCGCGACGATCGCGGTGTTCGGTTCCGCGGCGGCGGACGACTGGCCGCCGCGCTCGCTCACCGCCGACCGGCCGGTGCTCGACGTGCGGGAGGCGGTGTCCCGGGCGCTGGGCCTCCCCGGTGGTTCCACCGCCGCGCTGCGGGCGGCGTGCCGGTCGGCGGGAGTGCGCGTGGACGACGACGATCCGCCCGGCCGGATGGTCGCGCGGGCCTTCGACGAGCTGGTGCGGCCGAGGACCGTCGAGCCGACGTGGTGCGCCGGCCACCCGGCGGACGACGGGCGCGACGACCGGTTCGCCCCGCGCCCGGTCGGGCGCGCCGAGCTCGTGGTGCGCGGCGCCCGTCTCGCGTGCACCGGCACCGAGCCGAGCGATCCGCTCGCGCGCCGCGCGCACCTGCGCGACCGGCTGCTCAGTGAGGCCGAGGACGAGGCGGGCGAGCGGTTGCTGAGCGCGCTGGAGGACGGGATTCCGCCCGCCGGGGTCCTGGACCTCGACGTCGGCCGGCTGCTCGTCCTGCTCATCGGCACCGGCTAGGCGGGCTGGCGGTTAGCCGCCACTGTCCGAATCGGGGCACGGCGCGGGCCTAGCCTCCGGGCGGAACCGTCGTGACCGATGAGGAGGAGCCGACATGCCGAGGTATTCGATGACATCCGCACTCGCCGGGGCGGCGACCGCGATCGCGCTGGTGGCGGGCGCGCCGGCGGCGGGCGCCGTCTCGGCCGCCGAACCGCACGTCATCACCTACGACGCGAGCGGGGCCGAGGAGTTCCAGGACGCCGTCGCCGAGGCCGCAGCGGTCTGGAACGACCAGGTCGCCAACGTCAAGCTGGAGGAGGCCACCGGCGGGGAGGCCGACCTCACCGTGCTCGCCGACGACCAGTGGCCCCGCGCCCAGGTCGAGTCCCTCGGCGTGGGCACCGTGTGGATGGGCCGCCAGGCCGTCGACGAGGGCCACCACGTCCCGCGCATCGCCACCCACGAGATCGGCCACATCCTCGGGCTGCCGGACGACCGCACCGGCGTCTGCGAGGACCTGATGTCGGGGGCGAGCGCCGGGACCGACTGCGAGAACAACCTCCCCAACTCCGAGGAGAAGGCCGAGGTCGAGGAGAACTTCGCGCGGGGCGTGGCCGTCGAGCCGACCCTGTTCAGCGAGGCCCCGGCTCTCGCCGCCCGCTGATCGCGGGTCCTCCCGGAGCCGTCCGGCCGAGCCGCCGGGCGGCTCCTCCTCGGCGGGACCAGCGCTCCCCCGGAAACCGCGCGGGACGCTCCGGCCCCGCCACTCGCGGCGGCCGGCCCGACGTCCGCGCCGGACCGCCGCGGCCGGTTCTCCGCGATCCCGGCGGGACGCGCTTCCGCTCCCGGCCGGGCGATCAACCGTCGGCGGAGCGGTGGCGCTCGTAGTGCCGGCGAGCCTTCATCCGGTTGCCGCAGGTGGCCATCGAGCACCAGCGGGCCCGGTTCGCCTTGCTGCGGTCCAGCAGGAACAGCCGGCACTCCTCGTTGCCGCAGGGCCGCAGCCGACCGGGCAGCCGCTCGGTGACCCGAGCCCACCCGAGCACGGCCCGGGCGGGCAGCAGCTCGTCGGCGCCGGCGACGAGTTCCCAGCTCAACCCGGAGTCGTCGAGCACCGGCCGCTGCCGCACTCCGTCGAGCGCGTCCGCGAGCGCCGAGGCGGGCCGCCGCCCGAGCGCGACCTCGGTGAGCCGTTCCCGCACCCACCGCAACCGGTGCAGCTCCGCTGAGGTGCCGACCCCGCCGCGCGCGGTGGCCCAGGCGCGTCCGGCCTCGTCCTCCCCCAGCTCGTCCCGCTCGATGCCGTCGACCACCGGACGACTGTTGAGCAGCGCGAGCAGCAGCTCCACCTCGTCGATCACCACACCAACCTAACCTTATCGATCCGATTTGACAGGTTAGCACGCGGCGCTTAGCGTCAACACCTAACCGGATAAATCAAGTTAAGGGGTTGTCATGCCTGAAGTGCGACACCTGACCGCGTCAGTCGGCGACCACCAGGTCTTCTACCGCGAGGCCGGATCGCCCGAGCGGCCGACCGTGCTGCTGCTGCACGGCTACCCGACCAGCTCGCACATGTTCCGCGAACTCATCCCCGCGCTCGCCGACCGCTACCACGTCCTCGCCCCCGACCACCTCGGCTTCGGCCTGTCCGACGCGCCCGCCGTCGAGGACTTCGACTACACCTTCGACGCGCTGGCGACCACCACCGAGGGCCTGCTCGACGAGCTGGGCGTGCGGGACTTCGCGATGTACGTGCAGGACTACGGAGCCCCGATCGGCTGGCGGCTCGCGCTGCGCCGGCCCGAGCGGATCACCGCGATCATCAGCCAGAGCGGCAACGCCTACGAGGCCGGCTTCGTCCCCTCCTTCTGGGCGCCGATCTGGGACTACGCGGCCGATCCCGGGCCGGAGAACGAGGCGGCCGTGCGCGGCGCCCTGGAGCTGGAGGCGATCCGGTGGCAGTACCTGCACGGCGTCCCCGACCCCAGCCTGGTCAGCCCGGACACCTGGTGGCACGACCACGCCCTGCTCCAGCGGCCGGGCAACGACGCCGTCCAGCTGCGCCTGTTCCGCGACTACGTCAGCAACGTCGAGCTCTACCCGGCGGTCCAGGAGCACTTCCGGCGCAGCCAGGTCCCGCTGCTCGCCCTCTGGGGCGCCAACGACGAGATCTTCGGGCCCGACGGCGCTCGCGCCTTCGCCGACGATCTCCCGGACGCCGAGATCCACCTGCTCGACGCGGGTCACTTCGCCCTGGAGAGCGACCTGGACACCATCGCGGCGCACCTGCGGGACTTCCTGTCCCGCACCGCGCGCTGACGCCGACCGACGAGGCGGCGGAAGGGGGTGGCGCGGGGCGGAGAATCCCCGCACGATCGAGCGGATGATCACCGGGCCGAGGGCGGTGCGGGGCCGCACCGGCATCCCCGCCCGGTGATCGCCCTCGACGAGATCCAGGAGAGCTCATGGCGCTGGCCGACTTCCCCCGCTACCCGCTGCTGTTCGGGCCGAGCCCGGTCCACCCGCTCGACCGGCTCACCGCCCACCTCGGCGGGGCGCGGATCTGGGCGAAGCGGGAGGACTGCAACTCCGGTCTCGCCCACGGCGGCAACAAGACCCGGAAGCTGGAGTACATCGTTCCGGACGTGCTCGCCTCCGGCGCCGACACGCTGGTCTCGATCGGCGGCTACCAGTCCAACCACACCCGCCAGGTCGCGGCCGTCGCGGCGAAGCTGGGGCTGCGGGCGCGGCTGGTGCAGGAGAAGTGGGTGGAGTGGCCGGACGCGGTCAACGACAAGGTCGGCAACATCCTGCTCTCCCGGATCATGGGCGCCGACGTGCGGCTGGACCCGGCCGGGTTCGACATCGGCATCCGCGAGTCGTGGGAGCAGGCGATGGAGGACGTCCGGGCCTCCGGTGGCACGCCCTACGGCATCCCGGCCGGAGCGTCCGAGCACGAGCTGGGCGGGCTCGGCTTCGCGAACTGGGCGGAGGAGGTCGCGCGGCAGGAGGAGCAGCTGGGGGTCTTCTTCGACGCGATCGTGGTCTGCGCGGTCACCGGGTCCACCCAGGCCGGCATGATCGCCGGGTTCGCCGGTCAGGAGCGGTCGCGCCGGGTCATCGGCATCGACGCCTCGGCGGCGGTGGACAGGACCCGCGAGCAGGTCGGGCGGATCGCGCGGCACACCGCGGGGTTGATCGGGCTGGGCCGCGAGCTCCGGGACGACGAGATCACCGTGCTCGACGGCTGGGCCGGTGATCGCTACGGCGTCCCGGTGCGGTCGACGCTGGAGGCGATCCGGCTCTGCGGTGAGCTGGAGGGAATGATCATCGACCCGGTCTACGAGGGCAAGTCGATGGCGGGCCTGATCGACCTGATCGGCGGCGGCGAGCTGGACGGCGCGTCGAACGTCCTCTACGCCCACCTCGGCGGTCAGCCCGCGCTCAACGCCTACGCGGGCGCGTTCAGCTGAGCCGGCACCCGGCCCCGGGCGCTTCCCGGGGCCGGGACACGCCCGCTCCCGACCGGCGCGGCTCCGCGACCTGCGGGGAATGCGCGGGGGCCGGGGCGGGTTCTACCGCTCTGGCCGGAGTGCGATCGCGTCCGGTTCGTCGAACGGGAGCGAGGCGGCGTGAGGTCAGCGATGCCGACGGGTGCGGGCGGCGCGGACACCGGAACCCGGTTGCCGCGCGAGATCTGGATCCTGGTGACCGGGAGCTTCATCGTCGCGATCGGGATGGGCATCGTCTCCCCCGCGCTGCCCGCCTTCGCCACCTCCTTCGACGTGGGCGTGACGGCGGCGTCGTTCATCGTGAGCGCGTTCGCCTTCATGCGGCTGGCCTTCGCCCCCGCCAGCGGGCGGCTCGTGGCGTGGTTCGGCGAACGGCCGATCTACGTGTGGGGGGTGACCATCGTCGGCGTGAGCAGCGCGGCCTGCGCCTTCGCCGACTCGTACTGGCAGCTGCTGGTGTTCCGGGCCCTCGGCGGCACCGGCTCGACGATGTTCACCGTGTCCGTGGTGGCGCTGCTGGTGCGGCTGTCCCCACCGGACCAGCGCGGGCGGGCCTCCGGGCTGTGGGCGACGAGCTTCCTGCTGGGCAACGTGTCCGGCCCGATCATCGGCAGCCTGCTGGTCGGCTACTCGCTGCGGCTGCCGTTCCTGATCTACGGCGCCGCGCTGTTCCTGGCCGCGTTCGTGGGCTGGCTGCTGCTGCGGAACTCGACGCTGGCCGCGCCGGTGAAGGACGACGTCCCGGCGGTGACCGTGCGCGAGGCGCTGGGCTCGCGGGCCTACCGGGCCGCGCTGCTGTCGAACTTCAGCACGGGCTGGGCCGTGTTCGGGGTGCGGATCGCGCTGATCCCGCTGTTCGTGGTCGAGGCCCTGCACTCCACGCAGGCGATGGCCGGGGTGGCGCTGTCCGTGTTCGCCGTCGGCAACGCCGCGGTGATCATGATGTCCGGTCGGCTCTCGGACCTGCGCGGCCGCAAGCCGATGGTGCTGCTCGGGCTCTCCATCTCGGTGGTGGGCACCGCCGCGCTGGGCTTCAGCAGCTCGATCCCGGTGTTCCTGGTGGCCTCGCTGGTCGCCGGGGTGGGCGCGGGACTGCTCAACCCGGCGCAGAACGCGGCGGTCGCCGACCTGCTGGGCAGCAAGGGCAGGGGCGGGCCGGTGCTGGCCGCCTTCCAGATGTCCGCGGACGTCGGCGCGATCGTGGGCCCCCTGGTCACCGGCATGATCGCGGACGCGATCTCCTACCAGGTGGCCTTCGGAGTGACCGCGCTGACCGCCGTGCTCGCCCTCGGCGCGTGGCTCGCGGCACCGGAAACCCGCGGTGCCCGCGGCACCACCGAGGTCGGCCACCTCGACGAGGACCCCGGCACCCCCGACCCGGAGCGCGCCGCGAAGTAGCGCGGTCCCCGGGTGGCGTCCGGCCGACGGCCGCGGGACCGGGCCGGCTCCCGCGACAGCAGGGCGCGGCCCCGGGGAGCGAGCGTCAGAAGCGGGCCGTGCTGAGGGAGCCGGTGAGGCGTTCGGCAGCGGCGCGGACCTCGGCGGCGCGCAGGTCGCCGGGAGCGCCGGTGAAGTCGTCGCTGTGCCCGCCCAGGCTGATCGTCCCGATCAGCGAACCGCCGGAGCCGAGCACGGGAGCGGCGACCGCCGAGACGCCCTGCAGGTAGTCGTCCCGGCTGCGCGCGACTCCCCCGGCCCGCACCTCGTCCAGGTGCGCGGCGAACTCCGCCGGATCCACGAAGGTCTCCCCGGTGAAGGCGGGCAGCGGCTCCGCCAGCACCCGGCGGCGCAGCTCGGGGTCGAACGCGACCATCGCCACCGGGGCGGCCGCGGCGTGGAACGGCAGCACCGAACCGATCGCGACGGCGGCCAGCACCATCGGCTTGCCGCCCTCGACGCGGTCGATGCACACGGCCCCCGCCCCGGAGGGCACCATCAGGAACGCGGTGTCGCCGAACCGCGAGGCCAGCGCCTCCAGTTCCGGCCGGGCCTCGGTGCGCAGGTCGAAGCCGGCGAGCGCGGCCGACCCGATGGCGAACACCGGCATCCGCACGCGGTAGGCGCCGCTGTGGTCGCGGTGCACCCAGCCCGCCTCGACGAACGAGCTCATCAGCCGGTGCACGGTCGGTTTGTTCAGCCCGCTGGCAGCCGTGAGCTCGGCCAGCGTGATCACCGGCCGCTCGGCGCCGAACTGGCCGAGCAGCTGGCAGGCGCGCAGCACCGAGCCGACCGTCTCGCGCCCGGAGCCGTCCTCGACAGCCTCTCGCACACCCGTCCCCTCACCCTTCGTGACTACGACCTCGCCAGGCTAGCGACCCGGCGATGTGTTGCTTGACACGTCCCACCCTCCTCGCGCACAGTTCCGTAACGCATATCGGATCACGATACACGAAGGAGTGGTCAGTGGATCTGCGCGAGATGATCAGCGAAGGACTCGTCCAGGCGCCGGGCGTGTGGGACGGGCTCACGGCCCGGCTCGCCGAGCAGGCGGGCTTCCCCGCGCTGTGCGCCTCCGGCTTCGCCGTCTCGGCGGCGCTGGGCTACCCGGACGCCGAGCTCTACACGATGACGGAGAACCTGCAGGCGGTCCGGACGATCCGCGAGGCGAGCCCGCTGCCCGTCATCGCCGACATCGACACCGGCTACGGCAACGCCGTCAACGCCGCCCGGACCGCGCGCCGGTTCGCCGACGCCGGGGTGGCCGCCGTGTTCCTGGAGGACCAGCGCTCCCCGAAGCGCTGCCCGCTCATCCCCGGCGCCGAGATCGAACTGCTCGACCTGCCGGAGGCGACCGGGAAGATCCGCGCCGTGCGGGACGCCGCGCAGGCCACCGGGATGCTCGTGATCGCCCGCACCGACGCCAAGGGCGAGGAGGCCCTGCGCCGGGCCGAGGCCTACGTCGACGCGGGCGCGGACCTGATCATGCCGGTGACGAAGACGTTCACCACCACCGAGGAGTGGCGCCGCTGCCACGAGGTCGCGGGCGTCCCGCTGATGGCGACGCTGACCGCCTCCGCGTGGACCGAGCGCGAGTTCACCCCCGAGGTGATGGAGCAGATCGGCGTCCGGCTCGCGCTGCTGCCGACCCAGGTCCTGATGGCCGTCACCGGCGCCGCGCAGGCGTGCCTGCGCCGGCTCGCCGCGGGCGAGCCCCCGGCCGACGTCAGCGCCGACGCCACACCGCACCACGAGTTCGTCGAACTCATCGGCATGGCGGAGGTCGAGCGGCAGCAGCGCTCGTACCTGCCCGCCGCCGAAACGGTCTGAGGGAGCGCCATGCCCAGCACGATCACCGAGAAGATCCTGGCCAGGGCCGCGGGCGTCGACCGCGTCCAGGCGGGCGACAACCTGCCGGTGCGGCCGGACTACATGATCGCCTACGACTTCCCCGGCTACACCGACGTGATGTTCCGGCAGATGCACGACGACTTCGGCATCCGCGAGCTCGTCGAGCCGGAGCGCTACCTCGTGTTCATCGACCACATGCTCACCAAGGGCACCGACAAGGAGCAGGCGGTCCACCAGGTCACCCGCGACTGGTGCGAGTTCTACGGCATCTCGCTGCACGAGGCCCAGGGCATCGGGCACCAGGTGATGGCCGAGCTCGGCTACGCGCTGCCGGGCAACTTCCTGATCCACTTCGACGGGCACATCTCCGGCGCCGGGGCGTTCGGCGCGCTGGGCTGGGGCGTGCGCCGGGACCTGCTGGAGGCGTGGGTCTCCGGGCAGATCCACCTCGACGTCCCCCGCACCACCCGGTTCGAGCTGACCGGCGGGTTCGCGCCCGGCGTCGACAGCCGGGACCTGGTGCACCACATCATCGGCGAGTTCGGCGCGGACGGGTGCGCGCATCAGGTGATGGAGTTCGCCGGGCCGGGCGCGCGGTCGATGTCCATCGACCGCAGGCAGGGGCTGTGCGGGATGGCGATGTTCACCGGGGCGGTGTCCGCGGTGTTCGAGCCGGACGAGGCCGCGCTGAACTACGCCCGCCGCGTCGCGGCCGCCGACTTCACCCCGCAGCTGCCGGATCCGGGCGCCGAGTACGCGGCCGTGCACACCATCGACCTGTCCGCGCTGCGGCCGCAGGTGGTGCTGCCCGGCTCGGCCCGCTCGGCCCACACCCGCGGCGCCGACGAGCTGTCCGGCACCCCGGTCACCAAGGCGTTCATCGGATCCTGCGCCAGCGGGCGGATCGAGGACATCCGGGCCGCCGCGCTGGTCCTGGACGGACGGCGGATCGACCCGGGAGTGGAGCTCAACGTCGTACCGACCTCCGACGCCGTGCACCGGCAGGCCGAGGACGAGGGGCTCCTCGACGTGCTGCGGGAGGCGGGGGCGCAGATCGCCCGCTCCAGCTGCGACTTCTGCTTCGGCTACCAGAAGCCGCTGCAGGCCGGGGAGAACTGCATCTCGACCGGGGTGCTCAACATCTCCGGCCGGATGGGCAGCACCGACGCGAACATCTACATGGGGTCGGCCTACACGGTGGCGGCGAGCGCCGTCGCGGGCACGATCACCGCCGCCGAGGAGGTGGCGCGCTCATGAGCGCCGTGCGCGACTACCCGCCGCCGCCCGACGTCATCCGCGGGCGGGTGGCCTGGGCGTTCGGCGACGACTTCGACATCGACCTGGTGATCGGCGTCGAGAACATCAAGTCCTACGACGCGGAGTTCCTGCGCGGCAAGGTGATGCGCGCCTACGACCCGGGCTTCGCGGACCGGGTCCGGCCGGGGGACGTGATCGTCGGGGGCCGCAACTTCGGCTACGGCCACCCGCACTATCCGCCGATGGTCGCGCTGCGCGACCTGGGCATCGCGGCGGTCCTGGCGGAGTCCTTCTCCCCCGGCTTCTGGCGCGGGGAGACCTACAACGGGATGCCGCTGCTGACGGTGCCCGGCATCAGCACCGCCGCCGAGGTCGGTGCCGCAGTGGAGGTCGACTGGCGGCGGGCCGCCGTCCGCCTGGACGGGACCGAGCTGCGCGGGGAGCCGCCCAGCGAGCGAGCGCGACGGGTGATCGAGGCGGGCGGCTCGCTGAAGCTGCTGCTCGCCGAGCACGCCCGTGAGTCGAGTCCCCAGCGCTGATCCCGGTCCTGCCCCAGCCCCCTGCCGATCCGATCAACGATGATCAGGAGCTTCGCGATGCCCGGAACGACCCCAGCCGCCGATGCGGCGACCACGACCGGCTCCCCGGCGACGGCCCGGCGCGCCGCCGTGGCGGGAGGCGTCGGCACGCTGATCGAGTACTACGACTTCAGCGTCTACGCCTTCCTCGCGGTCACCATCGGTCCGCTGTTCTTCCCCAGCGGCCAGCCCGCCGTCTCCCTGCTGCTCACGCTGGCCGTCTTCGGTTCCGCCTACGTGATGCGGCCGATCGGCGGGTGGTTCTTCGGCCGGCTCGGTGACCGGCGGGGCCGCCGGCACGCGCTGGTCGTGACGGTGGTGGCGATGGGCATCTGCTGCGGGCTGCTGGGCCTGCTGCCGACGTACTCGTCCGTCGGTCTCCTGGCACCGGTGCTGCTGGTGCTGATCCGGCTCGCGCAGGGCTTCTCGGCGGGCGGGGAGATCGGCGGCGCGGCCACCTACGTCGCCGAGTCGGCCCCGACCGGGCGGCGCGGGCTCTACGGCTCGGTCACCGCGCTCGGCTCGACCTTCGGCTTCGCGATGTCCGCGGCGGTCGTCGGCCTGGTCAGCACCCTGACCACCGAGGAGCAGATGGTGGCCTGGGGCTGGCGGATCCCGTTCCTGATCTCCATCCCGCTGGCGGTCCTGTGCCTGTGGGTGCGGGTCCGGCTGGAGGACACCACCGAGTTCGCCGAGATGGCCGACAAGCAGGAGGTGGTGCGCAGCCCGCTGCTGCAGGTCGTCCGGGAACGGCCCGGTTCGGTGCTGCGGGTCATCGGCATCGCGATCGCGATGAACGGCAGCGGCTACATCGGCCTGACCTACTTCAACGTCTACCTGATCAACGATCTCGGCTTCGACAAGCAGTCGGTGTACTGGACGTCGGCGATCGGCATCGCACTCGCCTGCGCGACGTACCCCGTCGCGGGCGCGCTCTCGGATCGCTTCGGCCGCAGGCCCGTGCTGATCTTCGCGTACGTCGGGTACCTGGTGATCGCCTGGCCCGCCTTCGCCGTGCTGGGAGCGACGTCGAGCATCGTCGTCGTCGGGCTCGTCTACGTCGTCTACATGTCCTTCAACGGCTTCGCGCAGGTTCCCGCGTTCCCGCAGTTCACCGAGCTGTTCCCGCGTCGAGTGCGCTACACCGGGGTGGCGCTCGGGTTCAACATCGGCACGATCGTCGCCGGGGGCAGCGCGCCCTACATCGCCGCCCAGCTGGTGCAGAGCACCGGAGACCCGATGGCACCCGCGTTCTGGGTGATGGGCGTGGCGGCGGTCGGTCTGATCACCGTCGCGACCATGCGCGAGACCAGCCGCGAACGCCTTCCCGTCTGATCCGCCGTGCGCACCGAGAGGAGACCGGCCGTGCCGGAACCATCCACACCGGACCGCGAGGTCGACCTGCTCTGCGTCGGGGGCGGGCTGGGCGGGCTCGCCGCCGCGCTGCGCGCCGCCGAGCTCGGGGGCGAGGTCCTCGTCGCCGAGCGCTCGGACGTCGTCGGCGGGGTCGCCGCCTACAGCGGCGGGTTCGTCTGGGTCGGCGGGGATCCGCTGGCCGAGGGGCCAGCCGACCCGATCGACGCCGTCGAGTCCTATCTGGACCACGTCCAGGGCGAGCGGCCCGTGGACCGGGCGGCCCGCCGCGACTACCTGAACGACGCGCGGGAGGCGACCGCCTGGTTCGCGGCGGCCGGGGTGCCGCTCCGGGCGATCCCCGGGGCCCCGGACCTCTACCACCCGGCGCCCGGCTCGACGGAGTCCGGGCGGCTGCTGGAATGCGTCGTGGACGGCCGGGACCTGGGCGCCTGGCGCGGGCGCCTGCGTCGCGGGCCGTACTACGACGTCGGCGTCTCCCGCGCCGAGCAGTACGCGGAGTCCGGAGGTGCGGCGAAGGACGCGGACCTGCTGACGCACGGGATGGGTCTCGCCGGGGGCTTCGTGCGGGAGGCGCTGGTCCGCCGGGGCGTCGACTGCCTGCTGGCGACCCGGGCGCGCGAGCTGCTGGTCGAGGACGGCACCGTCGTGGGCGCGGTGCTCGACGGGCCGGACGGGCGGATCCGGGTCCGGGCCCGCGAGGGGGTGCTGCTCGCCGCTGGCGGGTACGGCGGCTCCCCGGAGGCGGCGGAGCTGGAGGACCTGCCGGAGCTCGTCGAGAGCGCGCCGCCGGTCGTCGACGGCGACTCCCTCGCGCTCGCCGAGCAGGCCGGGGCCGGGCTGGCGCGCGGCGCGGACCCGTTCTTCAGCGTCGGCCACGGCTTCCCCGGCGAGGTCCACCCGGGCACGGAGGTCCCGCTGGTGCGGCCGCTGCTGACGCACCTCGGCCTCCCGCACTCGCTCATCGTCAACCGGGACGGGCTGCGGTTCGGCGACGAGAGCTACTACGGCTCGTTGATCAGCGCGCTGCGCCGCTTCGACCCCGGGACCGGCCGCTGGGCGAACGTGCCGTGCTGGTTCGTCGCCGACGACGAGTTCCGCGAGCGCTACGGCCTCGGCCCGCACGCGCCGGGCGAGCAGTGGCCGTCCGAGGTGCCGCGCGCCGACGACCTCCGCTCGCTCGCGGAGCTGGCGGGCATCGACCGGGACGGCCTGGCGCGCACGGTCGCCGAGTTCAACCGCGCCGCCGAGCTCGGCGAGGATCCGGCATTCGGCCGGGGCGGTTCACCGTTCGTCCGCAGGACCTACGGCGACGCCGCGCACGGCCCGAACCCGTGCCTCGGCCCCCTGCGGACCCCGCCGTTCCACGCGTTCCCGCTGTCGCTGGTCGGATTCGGCATGGGCACCCTCGGCCTGCGGATCGACCGGGACGCCCGGGTGCTCCGGCGCGACGGCTCCCCCGTCCCCGGCCTCTACGCGACGGGCAACGCGGCCGCCACGCGCGAACTGCGCGGTTACGTCACCGGCCTGGCCAACGCCCGCAACTACACCTACGCCTACCGCGCCGCGAACCACGCCCGCGGCCGCGGTGCTCAGCCGTGAGGAGTCCCATGTCGATCCGCAGCCCGTTCCCGGACGTCGAGGTGCCCGACGTCGCACTCCCGACGTTCCTGTTCGGAGCCGGTCCCGGGCCGGACCCCGCGGCTCCCGCGATCATCGACGGCCCGACCGGCGAGGTGCTCAGCGCCGGGCAGCTGCACGCCGCGGTGGAGCGCGTCGCGGCGGGCCTGCACGCGCTGGGCGTGCGCCCCGGTGACGTGCTCGGTCTGGTCGGCCCGAACTCGCCGCGGTGGGTGCTGGGCTTTCACGGCGCGCTGCGCGCGAACGCGACCGTGACCACCGCGAACCCGCTCTACACCACCGAGGAGCTCGCGCGGCAGTTCGCCGACTCGGGAGCGCGCTTCGTGCTCACCGCGGCGGCCCTGCGGGACAAGGTGGTCGAGGCCGCCGCGGCGGCCGGGCTGGACGCCAGCTCGGTGCTCACCCTCGAACCGGCGGACGGGCACCGCTGCCTGGACGACCTGCGGGAGACCGGAGGCGCGGCGCCGGAACTGGTCGTCGGCTCCGGCGACACCGCCGTGCTGCCGTACTCCTCGGGCACCACCGGACGGGCCAAGGGCGTGGTGCTGACCCACCGCAACCTCATCGCCAACGTCCTGCAGTTCGACCGGACGGTGTCGGCGACCCGGGGCAGCGCCCAACTCGCGGTGCTGCCGCTGTTCCACATCTACGGGATGACCGTGCTGATGAACCACTGCCTGCACACCCGGGCCCCGCTGGCCACCCTGCCCCGGTTCGACCTCGCCGAGATGCTGCGCCTGATCGCCGAGCACCGCGTGCGCAAGCTCTACGTGGCACCCCCGACGGTGCTCGCGCTCGCGAAGGACGAGCTGATCGACTCCTACGACCTGTCCAGCCTGGAGATCGTCTTCTCCGGGGCCGCGCCGCTCGACGGCGACCTGGCCCGGGCGCTCACCGCGCGGCTGGGCTGCGCCGTCGTGCAGGGGTACGGGATGACGGAGATGTCTCCGGTGTCGCACGCGGTGCCGGAGGACCGCCTGGACCTCGACCCGGCGAGCAGCGGCGTCGCCCTGCCGGGCGTCGAGTGGCGGCTGGTGGATCCGGTGACGGGCCAGGACGTCGGCCCCGGCGAGCGCGGCGAGCTGTGGGTGCGGGGGCCCAACGTCATGGCCGGCTACCTGAACAACCCCGAGGCCACCGCCGAGACCCTCGACGCGGACGGCTACCTGCACACCGGCGACATCGCGACGGCCAGCGCGGAGGGCGCGCTCACGATCGTCGACCGGGTCAAGGAGCTGATCAAGTACAAAGGCTACCAGGTGCCCCCGGCCGAGCTGGAGGCGCTGCTGCTCACCCATCCCGGCCTGGACGACGCGGCGGTCGTCGGCGTCCGCGACGAGCACGGGGAGGAGGTGCCGAAGGCCTTCGTGGTGCGCCGCGCGGGCGACGAGCCGACGGCGGCCGAGGTGATCGCCTACGTCGCGGAGCGGGTGGCGCCGCACAAGAAGGTCCGCGCGGTCGAATTCCTCGACGCCGTACCGAAATCGGCCTCCGGCAAGATCCTGCGCAACCAGCTCCGCCGACCGTCGTGAACCCTCCGCCCCCGTCCTGATCCGCCGCTCCCGGCGAGGCTCGCCCCCGATGCGGGCTGAATCGCGCGGAGTGAGCACCAGCACGCACCACCGGTCCGGCGAGCGATCCGCTCGCCGGGCCGGTGTCGTTGCGCGCCCGCGATCTTCTCCGGTACCTTGCGTGGCATGGTTCTGGACGAGGGCGCCGTGCTCACCCACTTGCGCCGAGGCGTGCTGGAGTACTGCATCCTCGCGATGATCGACGTGGAGCCCCTCTACGGCCTCGACATCGCGCGCAGGCTCGGTGAGCACGAGCTGCTGCTGCAGAGCGAGGGAACCCTCTACCCGCTGCTCGCCCGCCTCCGGCGGCAGGGGCTGGTGGAGACCAGCCGGGTGAAGTCCGCGACCGGCCCGCCGCGCCGCTACTACGCGCTCACCGCGGAGGGCAGGACCGCGCTGGCCACCTTCCGATCCACCTGGCCCGCATTCCGCGGTGCCGTCGATTCCGCCGTGTCAGGAGAACGATCGTGACCAAGACCCACTCCCGCGTGCACATCTACCTGGAGGAGCTGAACCACCTGCTGCGGCACGCGCCCGCCTCCGTGCGCCGGGACGTGATCGCCGGGGTGCACGAGCACTTCGACGCCAGCGTGGAGCCGGACGCGGACGCCGCGACCGTCGAGGCCGCCCTCGCGCGCATGGGCACGCCCGAACAGGTCGCCGCCGCGGCGGGCGCCGAGCCCGGCGGGGGCGCCCGGCGGGGATCCGTCCTCGCCGCAGCCCTGGCCTGCGTCCTGCTGGCCGGCGCGAGCGCGCTCACCTTCCTCGTCGGCGGCGTGGCCGGGTTGTCGGCCGGGTTCGACGCCGACAGCGATTGGGAGCTGTCCGCGGCCTCGGCGGCGGTCGCGTTCGTGGTCTCGACCGGAGCGTGGCTCGGCGGTTCCGCGCTCGCGGCCGTGAACCGGTCCTGGACGAAGCGGCAGAAGGCCCTGCTGATCGCCTCCTGGCCCGCGTCCGTCGTCGCCTCCGAGCTGTGCCTGCTGCCCACCGGGCCCAGCTTCGCGCTCAACGTCACCGCGTTCATCGTCCAGGGAGTCATCGGGCTGCTCTGCGTCGTGGCGATCGCCCAGCTCTGGTTCGCCACCCGCGAATGAGCACCCGGAGACCACGCGGCGCGGTCGCGCGTTCGCGCTGCGTGAGGCACCCCGCCCGCATCCCCCCTGGTCCCGCGGTGCGTACCCTGTCCCGCGGTTTCGCGGTGATCAGCTGAACGCCGCTGGCGCCGCGGAGCACACCGGACCGAGCGGTCCGGAGCACTCGGACAAGCGCCCCCGGACCGCCGACGGTCCACCGGGGGCGGCCGCAGCGGCAGAGGAGTTACGTGCGTTCAGCGTCCCCATCCCGGTTGAAGCGTTCCAGGAACGCCGCCGTGGCGGCCACCGTGGTCGCGACCGCGGTCGGAGTCGCCTCCGCTCCGGCGATCGCCGAGCCCGCGGACACCGCGACGGACGCCCAGAAGCAGCTCAAGGAGCTGGGCCGGCAGGCCGAAGAGCTGACCGAGCAGTACAAGAAGGCGCAGGACGACCGGGCGAAGCGCCAGGACGAGCTGCACCGCGCCAACGCGGACGCCGAGCAGGCCGTGCGCATCGGCGACGCGGCGCGGGCCGAGGAGGCCCGGTTCCGCGAGCGGGTCGACGAGTTCGCGAAAGCCTCCTACCAGGGCGCCCGGATGAGCAAGCTCTCCGCGCTGCTGGTCAGCGAGTCGCCGGACGACTTCCTGGACCGGTCCTCGGCGATGGACGTGCTCGCCGGGGACAACGACGACGCGGTCCGGGCGCTGGCCCGCGCCACCGACCAGGCCGAGGGCGCGGAGCGGCGATCGGCCGAGGGGCGCGACCGCGCGGCGCGAGCCGAGTCCGAGGCGGCGCGGCTGGAGGGCGAGATCGCCCGGCGCAAGGGCGAGATGGACGCCCGGATCGCCGAGGTGAAGGAGCAGTACGAGAGCCTGAGCGAGCAGGAGCAGGACTCGCTGTCCGGCGGCGGCAGCGATGTCGGCTCGCTGCCCGGATCCGGCGCCGCGATCGAGGCGGTGAACGCCGCGCTGAGCAAGCAGGGCTCGCCGTACGTGTTCGGGGCCAAGGGGCCGGAGCAGTTCGACTGCTCCGGGCTCGTGCAGTGGGCCTTCCGGCAGGCCGGGGTGTCGCTGCCCAGCTCGACCCAGTCGCAGATCTCCGAGGGCCAGGAGGTCTCGCAGAGCAACATGAAGCCCGGCGACGTGATCTTCTTCTACAGCTCGGGCAGCCACGACGGGATCTACATCGGCGGCGGCAAGATGGTGCACGCGCCGACCGAGGGCCAAGACGTCACCGTCGAGGTGGTCGAGTACATGGGCGAGATCAACACGGTCCGCCGCTTCGCGAACTGACCGCGCCCGGCGGGATCCGCTGCGGATCCCGCCGGCTCTCCGGGGACCCGGATCGTCAGAGGCGGTAGGCCCAGAGCTCGTAAACGTTGCCGCCCTTGTTGTAGCGGCACTGGTGCCCCAGGCTCGCGCCGCCACCGGTCATGTTCTCCCAGGCCTTCTCGCACGCGGCGGCGGAGCTGTACCACTTGCCGGTGTAGACGTAGCCCCCCGCCATGGCGGGCGTGGCGGTCGCCAGCAGCATCCCCATTCCGAGCACGGCACCGACAGCGAGCTTCTTCACGGCTCTCCCTTCGTCAACGGACAGGACGGCGCCCCGGCCGATTCCGCGGCCGTGATCGCCGGATCGCGGGGAGGCGGACGACGACGTCGCCGGATCCGCGCCGAGACGGCCACCCGGGATCTCCCCGGGTTCGACCCCGCCCCGCAAGTCGATCCCAACGGTGCCCCGCCAGAACCGGCGACGAGGGCGGCGCAGCGCAACAGAGGGAAAACTCTCCCGAACCCCACCGGCTCCCGCCCCCCGCGGCGAGGTCTTACGAATTCCTGACCGCTGACCGGCAGAACCCCGTTCTCGGTGCCACCGCTCCTAGCATCGGCCACATGCGAAGGTCGTGGTCTCCCGTCAGCAGCCGAATCCGCTTCCGCAGCCCGCTGCGCGGCCCGTGGTTGACGTCCGTGTTCGGCGCGGTCCTGCTGGCCTGCCTGCCGCTGGTGGTCCTCACCGGACTGCTGGACTACGTGGCGTACGGGCCGGGCCGGGGAATTCCGGGGGACGTGGGTCCGCTCCGCCTGCCCGCGTTCGACTGGCCGACGCGACCGTCGTGGCTGTTCCGGCTGACCCAGGGCCTGCACGTGGGCCTGGGTCTGGTGCTGGTCCCGGTGGTGCTGGCGAAGTTGTGGTCGGTCATCCCGAAGCTGTTCGCGTGGCCGCCGGTCAGCTCACCGGCGCAGCTGCTGGAGCGCGCATCGGTGCTGCTGCTGGTCGGCAGCGTGCTGTTCGAGATCGTCACCGGAGTGCTCAACATCCAGTACGACTACGCGTTCGGGTTCAGCTTCTACACCGCCCACTACCTCGGCGCGTGGGTGTTCATCGCGGCCTTCACCGCGCACGTCGCGCTCAAGGCGCCGACGATGGTGCGGGCGCTGCGGAGCCGGTCGCTTCGCCGCGAGCTCAGCACCCCGCTGGCGGCGACCGCACCGGAGCAGGACGACGGCAGCGGACTGGTCCCCGCGAACCCGGACCGGCCCACGCTGAGCCGGCGCGGCCTGCTCGCCACCGTCGGCGGCGGCTCCCTGCTGGTCGGGTCGCTCACGGCGGGCCAAACCCTCGGTGGGCCGCTGCGCGACCTGGCGCTGCTGCTGCCGCGCGGCAGGCAACCGGGGCCGGGGCCCAACGGGTTCCCGATCAACAGGACCGCCACCGCGGCCGGGATCACCACCGCCGCGACCGGTCCGGACTGGCGGCTCGCGGTGCGCGGGACCGGCGACGACCAGGTCCTCAGCCGCACCGATTTGCTGGCCCTGCCGCAGCACTCGGCGCGGCTGCCGATCGCCTGCGTCGAGGGGTGGTCGACGGTGCAGGACTGGAGCGGGGTGCGGCTGCGCGACCTGGCCGCGCTCAGCGGGGTGGCGGCGCCGGGCGGGGTGGTGGCGAACTCCCTCGAAGAGGGCCCGTTCGCGCGCGCGGTGCTCACCGCCGGACAGGTCCTCGACCCGGACTCGCTGCTGGCGCTGAAGGTCAACGGGGTGGACCTGAGCCTCGACCACGGATTCCCCGCCCGCATCATCGTTCCCGCGCTCCCCGGCGTCCGGTGCACGAAGTGGGTCGGTTCCCTCGACTTCCAGGAGGCGTGATGACGCGGTTCACCGAGTTCTACGGCCGGCGACCGGCGCACCTGCTGGTGCTGCTGCCCTGCGCGGCGCTCGCCGCCTACGCGGGTTCGCACCTGCTCGGCGATCCCTCGCTGCCCTCGGTCCTGCTTTGGTTCGCGGGCAGCGCCGTGGTGCACGACTTCGTGCTGTTCCCGCTCTGCGCCGTGGCCGACGGCGCGCTGCGGAGGCTGCCGCGCCGAGCGGTACCGCTGATCAACCACGTCCGGATGCCCGTGCTGGGCGCCGGGCTCACCTTCCTGCTGTTCCTTCCCGGCATCCTCCGGCTCAGCGAGGACGCGCACCTGGCCGCGACCTCGCTGAGCCAGCACCCCTACCTGGGCCGCTGGCTCTGGTTGGTCCTGGCGATGTTCGCCACCTCCGCCGCGATCTACGCCGCCCGCGTCGCGGCGCACCGGTTCGCCCGGCGCGGAGTTCTTACCGAACGGTGACGGCTCGGTCGCCGGGGCCGGTCGCGGGCTACCGTGCGGTCGTGGCTGCGGACGCGAGGGTGCTGGTCGTCGACGACGATGTGACGGTGCGCGACGTGGTGCGCCGGTACCTCGAAGCGAGCGGCTACGCCGTGGAGGTCGTCGGAGACGGCGCGGCCGGACTGCGGGCGTTCGCCCGGAACCGGGCTGACCTGGTGGTCCTGGACGTGATGATGCCGGGGATCAACGGCTTGGAGGTGTGCCGCAGGCTTCGGCGGGAGAGCGAGGTGCCCGTGGTGCTGCTCACCGCGCTCGGCGAGGAGGAGAACCGCATCGCCGGTCTGCGGCTCGGCGCCGACGACTACGTGACCAAGCCGTTCAGCCCGCGCGAACTGGCGTTGCGGGTCGACTCCATCCTGCGCCGCACCCGGCCGCGCCGGCTCGATCCGGTGTCGGCCGAGGTCCGCGACGCGGGGCTGGTGCTCGACACCGCTGCCCGGCACGCCGAGCTGGACGGGGTGGAACTTCCGCTGACGGTGCGGGAGTTCGACCTGCTGGCGTTCCTGCTCGCGCACCCCGGAGTGGTGTTCTCCCGCTCGGAGCTGCTCGGGAAGGTGTGGGGCTGGGACTTCGGCGATCACTCGACGGTGACGGTGCACGTCCGCCGGCTGCGCGAGAAGGTCGAGCGCGACCCGGCGAACCCGGTGCGCATCGCGACGGTCTGGGGCATCGGGTACCGCTACGACCGCGGTGGCTGACGGGGACGGGCCGGGGACGGGCCCACGGCGGTGGGGCGCGATCATCGTCGGTGACCGGTGCGCGCTCGCGCTCCGGTTCGGGAGGAGGTCGTCGTGATCGGGTCGGACGAGTCGTTTCGAGCGGTGCTCCTGCACCTGTGGCACATCCTGCCGGTCGCCCTCGGGTGCACCGTGCCGGTGGCGCTGCTGGGCGGCGCGCTGTTGCACCGGCTCCGCCGCGGTTCGCTCACCTCGACGCTGACCGTGCTGGTGCTGATCCCGGTGGGAACCACGTTCGCGGGCGTGCTCGGCGTCTCCGGGTTCATGTTCACGCCGGTGCTGGCGACGGTGCTGGCCGTGTCGCTGCTGGTCGCGGTGTTCGCCGTGCCCGCCGCCGTGCTGCTGGGCCGCGGGATCGCCCGGCGCAGCGTGTGGGAGCGGGAAGCGCGGGAGCGGGAGCGCGCGGGCGAAGCCGCCCGGCGCGACCTGGTGGCGTGGATCAGCCACGACCTGCGGAGTCCCCTCGCCGGTATCCGCGCCATGTCCGAGGCGCTGGCGGACGGTGTCGTCTCGGAGGAGCGGGAGGTCGCGGACTACGCGGCGCGCATCAACGGTGAGGCGACCCGGCTGACCGGGATGGTGAACGACCTGTTCGAGCTCTCCCGGATCACCGCGGGCGCGCTGCGGTTGACGATGTCGGCGGTCCCGCTGCGGGACGTGGTCGACGGAGCGCTCGGAGCGCACACCGCGGTGGCGAGCCGGAAGAACGTCGAGGTCCGCACGGTCGCCGAGCACTGGCCCGTGGTCAGCGGCAGCGATCCGGAGCTGACGCGGGTGGTGGGCAACCTGGTCTCGAACGCGATCCGCCACACCCCGGGGGAAGGCGCGGTGGCGATCCACGTGCGGGTCGAGGACGGCGAGGCGCTCCTCGCCGTGGAGGACGCGTGCGGCGGGATCCCGGACGACGAGATCGGACAGGTCTTCGACGTGGCCTTCCGCGGGACGCAGGCCCGGACCCCGGACCGCTCCGGCGACGCCGGAGGCGGCATCGGCCTGGCGATCGCCAAGGGCCTGGTCGAAGCGCACCGCGGGCGGATCGGTGTGCACAACCACGGCCCGGGCTGCCGGTTCGAGGTCCGGTTGCCCCTCGCCGCCTAGCCGACCGGGTCGCGGAGCGGCTCGCTCGCGAACGACGCGATCCCGGCGGCGAACGACACTCGCGCCCGGAACCCGAGCACCTCCTCCGCCCGCGTCGGATCGGCGACGACGTGCCGGACGTCCGCGGTCCGCGCGCCGCCCACGATGCGCGGCTCGGGGCCGCCGCAGGCGGCGGCGAGCGCTCGGGCCAGATCCCCGACGGTGTGCGCCGCGCCGGAGCACACGTTGAGCGCGGTGAGCTCGCCCGGTGCCCCGGCAGCTTCGAGCGCGAGGACGTTCGCCCTGGCGACGTCCCGCACGTGAACGAAGTCGCGGCGCTGGTCGCCGTCCTCCAGCACGGTCGGCGCCTCTCCTCGCTCCAGCGCCGAGCGGAACAACGAGGCCACTCCGGCGTACGGGGTGTTCCTCGGCATCCGCGGGCCGTACGCGTTGTGGTAGCGCAGGGCCCAGACCTCGCCCCCGGTCTGCCTGGACCACGCCGCGGCGAGGTGCTCCTGCGCCAGCTTGGTCGCCGCGTAGGTGCTCCGAGGCCGGAGCGGGGCGTCCTCGGGCACCGTCCGGGAACGCAGGGGCCGTGCGCACTCCGGGCAGCGGGGATCGAACATCCCGGCCCGGACGTCGGCGTCCTGCCGGGGCTGCGGGGCCACGACGCCGTGCGCCTCGCACGAGTACCGGCCCTCGCCGTAGACGACCATCGAGGACGCGAGCACGAGCTTCGCCACGCCGGCGGCGTGCATCTCGGCCAGCAGCACGGCGGTGCCGTAGTCGTTGTGCAGCGCGTACGCCGGCGCGTCCCCGGGCGTCAGGCCGTGCCCGACCAGTGCCGCCTGGTGGCAGACCGCGTCCACTTCGGACAGCAGGGGGCGCAGCACGTCCGGATTCGTCGTGCTGCCCCTGACGAAGCGGTGCTCGCGCACGTGGCCGGGCGGCCCGCCGCTGCCGTGCGCCTGGGGCAGCAGATCGTCGACGAGGACGACGTCGTGGCCCGCCGCGGACAACTGGTCGGCTACGTGGGAACCGATGAAACCGGCTCCGCCGGTGAGGAGAACTCGCACGTCACCACGGTATGCCGCAGCGCGGGAACGGCGCGACGGATCGGCGGCCGCCGTCAGGATTCGGTAACATCCGCCGCGCTCGGGACCGGTCGCACCAGGGCGGCGAACCACCGGCCCGCCCGGTACCCGGTCCACGCGGGCGCGAGCCCGCAGGGCGGCGCGATCCGCGCCAGCGAGGCGGCGTCGAGCCAGGCCCACCGGAACCACTCCCCCGGCCTCCGCCCGTCGGCCGCCGCCCGCCGCGCGACGCCGTTCTCCTCCGCCAGCCGCACCCGGTCGCTGAACATGCCGGTCCCGGGAGGTTCGACCTCGACCAGCGCGGTGCCGCCCGGAGCGAGCAGCTCGGCGACGCGCAGCAGGAGGGCGACCGGATCCCCGCCGATGCCGATGTTGCCGTCGGCCAGCAGCGCGTGCCGCCAGCGCCCCTCGCCGGGCAACCGGTCGAACAGGTCGCGGCGGACCGCCGAGCCACCCCGGCGGCGGGTGAGGGCGACGGCGACCGGCGAGATGTCGACGCCGAGCGTGACCACGCCGCGAGCGGTGAGCGCGGCGGTCAACCGCCCCGGACCGCACCCCAGGTCGATGGTGGGACCGGTGCAGGCGGCCAGCAGCGGCTCGTCGCCCGCCCCCGATTCCGCCCGCCACCGGTCGACGTCCATCGGTATCCTCGCTCCCCCGCTGGTCTGGAGCACCACCCGCCGCCCCAGCAAGCCCGGCTCGAACCCGGTCAGCACGCGGTCACCTCCGCGACCGCCCGCGCGAACCGGCCGCCCGGGCAGGCGGTCGCCACTTCCCGCGCGTCGGGCATGGTGTCCACATCGGACATCGGGGGCAGGGCGCCGACGCGGTGCCCCCTGGCCCGGAGGGCGGCGAGGGTGCGGGCGCCGGTGTCCCCGCGCGAAGTCGGCACGTCCCCCAGCCATGCCGCGTCCGCCGGGTCGTTCAGGCCGAGGCACCACCAGCCGCCGTCCGCGGCCCGGCCGAGAACCGCGTCGCACGAAGCGAGCCGCGCGAGAGCTCCGTCGAGGATCCTGGCCGTGACCTGCGGGGTGTCCATCCCGATCTGCACGACCGGTGAGCCCGGGTGTTCGGCGGCGACGTCGGCGTGGGCGTGGGCGAGCCGTTCGGGGAGACCACCGCCGCGCTGCGGTACGACCTCGCAGCGGCCGAGCAGCTCGGCCAGTTCCGCCGCGCGCTCGCCGCGGGCCGGGTCGCCGTGCAACGCCACCCGCACGTGCGCGTCCGGCACCGCCAGCGCCGCTTCCACCGTGTCCAGCAGCGCGGCGGCGGCGATCCGCGCCGCCTGCCGGGAGCTCACCTCGGGGGTGAGCCGCGTCTTCGCCCGGCCGGCCTCCGGGGCCTTGGCCAGCACCAGCACGATCCGGTTCACCGCAGCACCCCCGCCATGTCCCGGATCGCACGAGCCGTACCCCGGACCGACCCGGACACCTTGCTGCGGGTTCCGGCGGTCCGGGGGTGGTAGGCGACCGGCAGCTCGACGACCCGCCAGCGGTCCGCCGCGGCCCGCAGCAGCACCTCGAGCGGATAGCCGAAGGCGCGATCGCGCACGTCCAGCGCGAGCAGGTCGACCCGCCGCGCGGCGCGGACCGGCCCGATGTCGGTCACCGGCAGTCCGCGACCCCGGAGCGCCGCCGCCAGCAGGCGGTTGCCCGCGCGGGCGTGCCACGGCCACGCGGACCGGGTGCTCGGCTGCCGCGCCCCCACGGCGAGCGTTCGCGGTGCGACCTCCGCCACCAGGCTCGGGAGCATCGCACCGTCGAGGGAACCGTCCGCGTCCAGCACGCAGACGATCTCCGCCGCGGCGGCCTCCAGTCCGGTGTGGACAGCGGCGCCGTACCCGCGCCTCGGCTCGTGCACCACGGTCGCGCCGTGCTGGGAAGCGACCTCCGGCGAACCGTCGGTGGAACCGTTGTCCACCACGATCGCCCGGTATCGCGGGGGAATCCGGGCCAGCACGCCGGGCAGGGCGGCCGCCTCGTCCAGGCAGGGCAGGATCACGTCGACGCTGCATCTGAGTTCGGTCACGCCGATGACGCTAGGGCCGCGCGGCGCGGGCGGGAACCTCGTCGCACCTTACCGAATCATGACGTCAGCGCGGTTCTTACGAAGCGCTGACGGATCGGAGCGCGCGCTGGCCGCTCCGGCCGGACCCGCCCTACGTTCCGGTCGTGATCGCTCTGAGCCGTTCCGCACCGGTCCGCGGCTTCCTCCGGCGGCGCGGGGACCTCCTCGCCGGCGGTGCCGTGCTCGCGCTGGTGCTCGCCGCGGTGGTCGGCTGCCTGTGGTGGAACCCGGATCGGCAGCTCGGCCCCGATTCCTTCGCCGGAGCGGGCCCCCTGTTCGGGGAGTGGCCGGTGCTCGGCACCTTCCACCCGCACGCCGGTCCGGGCTCGATCCCGACCGTCCTCATCGGAGCGATGGTGGTGGTCTTCGGACCCGGGCTCGCGGAGCGGCTGCCCTGGCGCCGGGCGCTGGCCGCGACCTGGGTGACCGCCGTCGCGTGGACCTGCTCCCTCGCGCTGATCGACGGCTGGCGGCGCGGCGTCGCGGAACGGCTGACCACGGGCTCGGAGTACCTCGTCGAGGTGCCCGGGATCACCGATGCCGCTGAGATGCTCCGCACCTTCAGCGGCCGGATCCTGGACCACCGGCCCGATTCCTGGGCCACCCACGTTTCGGGCCATCCTCCCGGCGCGACCCTGGTGTTCGTGTGGCTGGACCGGATCGGTCTGGGTGGTGGTGCGGCGGCCGGGGTCGTCTGCGTCCTGGTGGGCGCGGCGGCCGCGACGGCCGTGCCGGTCACCGTGGCGGCCCTCGGCCACCCGGACCTGGCCAGGCGGTCCCTCCCGTTCCTGGCGGTGTTCCCCGGGGCGGTGTGGGTGGGCGCGTCCGCCGACGGCCTGTTCACCGGCGTGACCTCGATCGGCGTCGCGCTGCTCGCGCTCGGCTGCACCGGACGCCTCGGCTGGGCCGCGGTGGCGGGAGCGGTGCTGGGGTTCGGGATCTTCCTGTCCTACGGGTTGCTGCTCATCGGAGCGATCGCGCTCGCCGTCGTGGTGGTGACCCGGCGCTGGGCGGCGCTGGGCCTGGCGATCGCTGGCGCGAGCGCGGTGGTGCTGGTGTTCGCGTCGGCGGGGTTCTGGTGGCCGGAGGGCTACGAGCTCGTCGTGCAGCGCTACTACCAGGGCATCGCCTCGGATCGGCCCTACGGTTACTGGGTCTGGGCGAACCTCGGGTGCTTCGCGATGGCGACCGGTCCCGTGCTCGGGCCCGCGCTGGTGCGGTCGGTGCGTGAGCGGCGTTCCGCGACCGGGATGGTGGCGCTGGTGGCGGGAGCGGTGCTGGCCGTGCTCGCCGCGGACCTGTCCGGCCTGTCGAAGGCCGAGGTGGAGCGGATCTGGCTGCCGTTCGCGGTGTGGCTGGTGGCGGCGGGCGCGCTGCTGCCCGACCGGTCCCGCAGGTGGTGGCTGGCAGCCCAGGCGGGGGTCGCCTTCGCCGTCAACTCCCTGGTGCTCACCGCGTGGTGAGCACCGCGGCTCGGGGGCCTCAGCCCCGGTCGGCCGGCAGGTCCTCCGCCCGCTCCGCACCGCGGTTCAGCCGCGCGTCGATGTGCCGGAGGACGCGCAGCTGCGCCGGGTTGTAGGTCTCCAGGAGGACCTTCCCCATCGCGTGCTGGGCCGTCCGGTTCCGGCGCGGTGAGCCCGCGGCCGGGTCGCTCTCGGCCGGACGCTCGTCCTGGTTCCGGCGGACGGTCGGCACCAGCTTCTCCGCGATCCGGAGGACCGCGTCCTCGTCGGCGTCGGCAGGAAGATCGGAGAACTCGTCCTCGACGCCGTCGGGAACCTCGATCGGCCGCCGGGAGAACGCTCTCGCGTCCTCGTTGAACAGTCGGGAGTAGACCATCAGCATGGAGCGGTGGGCCTCGGGGAGATCCCACGACACGGCGGCGAACTCGGGGGGCACGTGCATCGGCGCGCGGTGCTCCAGGAGGACGGCGAGTTCGGCGCGCACCCGGCTGATCCGCTCAGCCGTCGCCGCCAGGTCCGCGTCCAACTCGCGGATCAACTCGGCGGAATCGTCGCTCTCCAGCGGCGGGACCTGCGAGAGCGGCAGGCCCATGTCGGTCAGCCGCTTGATCTGCAGCAGCCGCACCAGGTGCGAGACCTCGTACTGCTTGTACCCGTTCGAGGCGCGCTCGGGCACGTCGAGCAGGCCGATGTCGTGGTAGTGCCGGATGGCCTTCACCGTCGAGCCCGCCAGATCGGCGAGTTGCCGCGTGCTCCAGGTCATGCGTCGCCTCGTTCGTCCTCCCGGGGCCCCGCGCCCCGCTCCCAGTGCACACCCTGCCCCGGCGGCAGGGTCAAGCGGGGAGTAGAACGGGAGGTGTCCACCGCCGGGAGGAGCAGCCGTGTCCGAAGACCGCCCGCCCTGCCCGCCGTTCACCCCGGAGACGGCGGTGCGGAAGGTCCAGGCAGCCGAGGACGCCTGGAACACCCGCGATCCCGGGCGGGTGGCCCTCGCCTACACCCCGGACTCGGTCTGGCGGAACCGCGACGTGTTCCTGCGCGGTCGCGAGGAGATCCGGGAGTTCCTCGCCGCCAAGTGGGAACGCGAGCTGGAGTACGCGCTGCGCAAGGAGCTCTGGGCCTTCGACGGGAACCGGATCGCCGTGCGGTTCCAGTACGAGTGCCGCGACCTGGCCGGGCAGTGGTGGCGCAGCTACGGCAACGAGCAGTGGGAGTTCACCGAGCGGGGGCTGATGTCCCGCCGCGAGGCCAGCATCAACGACGTCGCGATCACCGAGGCCGAACGGCGCATCACCGGGCCCCGCCCGCCCGGGGAGCGCGGCCCGGAACTCCCGCTGCGCTGAGCCGGGTCGGCCCGCCCCTCCGCGAGCCGGGCCGAGGGGGTCAGCCGAGTTCGAGGTCGCGGTGCTCCGGCCAGAGCTCGGCCCACGGTGCGGTGCGGCCGGTGAGCAGCCAGATCGTGGTGCGCTCGGGGACCAGGCCCCCGTAGGTGCCCAGCGGGGTCGGGGCGTCCACCTCCGCGACCGGGCGGGCCTCGGCGAACGACGATCGCAGCCGCCCCGGGTCTCCGACGAACAGCATCCGGTCCTGGCGCTCCGGCGGCGGCGCGAACCAGCCGTAGGCGCGGTTGGTGCTGGCGGCGGGCGGGAGCCCGAGCTCCGCCGGGGCGGTGTCGAGGTAGGTCGCGTAGACGTAGGGCGTCGCGCCGAGAGCGGTGCGGGCCCGCTGCTCGGGCGGGATCTCCCGGAAGGCGCTCGCGGTCGTGGTCACCAGCTCGTCGGCGAACCGCGGCGAGGCCATCACGGTGGTGAACCCCAGCGCGCCCGCGGCGAGCACCGCGCTGAGCGCCACGACCGGCCACGCGGCCCGCCGCTTTCCCGCCTCCCGGCGGTGTTGCAGCGCCACGGCACCGGCGGCGAGGTACGGGGTGCAGAGCGGGAGCAGGTAGTAGTGGCGCCCCCCACTCAGCACGACGGCCGCGAGCAGCACGCCGAACACCACCGCGAGGAAGCGGTGCTCGCGCCACCGCTCCCCCCTGCAGAGCGCGGCGAGCCCGCACACCAGGAGCCCGAGGGTCAGCGGGCCGGTGACGGCCGCGCTGTGCAGCACGACGAGCAGGCGACTCCCGTAGATCAGCTCGTTCTCGTGCGCCACCACCCGCGCCATGTCCGCCTGCGGCCAGCCGTGCGACGCCTGCCAGGCCAGCGTGGGCGCCGCGATCACGAGGCCCAGCGCGACGCCCGCCCACAGACGCGGGCGACGCAGCAGCTCGTGCGGACCCGCGAGCGCGACCGCGCCGAGCAGGACGATCCCCAGCGCCAGCACCTGGAACCGGGTCTGCGCGGCGAGCCCCGCGACCGCGCCGAGCAACAGCAGCAGCCGGTCGTCGCGAAGCCGGATCCACCGCAGCAGCAACCAGAACAGCCCCGCCCACAGCGCCGGTTCCAGGGTGTAGGGCGTCAGCCAGTGCCCGAACTGGGCGGCGGCCACGCAGGTCGCCTGCCCCAGCGCGGCCAGCACCTGCGCCCGCCGGTCACCCCCGAGCTCCCGGGCCATCAGCGCGGTCAGCACGATCGCCGCGGCCGTGGCCAGCACCGCCGGGAGCGCCAGCACGACCTGATCACCCGGCGCGATCGCCTCGGCCGCCCCCGCCAGCAGCGGGGTCAGCGGGGGCTGGTCCACCGCGCCCCAGTCCAGGTGGTCACGCCCGATCGCGACCATCAGGTCCTCGTCGAACCACCTGCGCGGCACGGCGGCCAGCACCAGGTGCGCGACGGCGACGATCCCGGCGACGATCGACACCGGGCCCCAGGCCGGCCGTGAGATCCGCATCGGTGCGCGCTCCAGTCTTCCGATGATCAGGGACGCCCTGCCGCGGCGCGCTGGCCGAGCCGAGCGGGGCGGTGGCCGGGTCAGCTGCTGCTCGACCCGCGCGCCGCGACCGAGGCGTCGCGGGGGTGCGGCAGGGCGGCGGAGGCTCTCGCGACCTCCGCGTCGCGGACCGAGTGAGCGGGACCGAGCGCACGCGCGGCTGGGGGCGAGCGTCTCCTGCCGCTCCCACCGCGAGCACGCCGGACCGGTTTCCCGCGGGTGCGCGAGGACGCGGCCGCCGCGTCCCGTTCGGGGCGCGGCGGCCGCGGAGGATCCGGGCGGATCAGGCCTGCTGCTGCGCCTGCGCCTCCTGCGCCTTCTCCTGCTCCTTCTTCGCCTTCTTCTCCTTCTCCTTCTTCTGGGCCTTCACGCTCGCCTGGATCGAGACCCAGACGACCAGCGCCAGCGTGAGGTAGAGGGCGTAGTCGTCGATCATCAGGACGAGGTCGACGGCGTGCTGCCCCACTCCGTAGCCGAGCCCCGCGACCAGGCCCGCGATCATCGCGGCACCGATCGCGTCGAACAGCAGGAAGGACACCAGGCCCATCCCGCTCACCCCGGCCACGGCGAACACCGCGGGCGCGGGGATGCCGGGCAGGGCCGCGGCGATGACGACCAGCGGCATCGCCCAGCGCGGCCAGGACTGCACCCGCGCGACGAACCGCTTCCCGAACTCACCCGGCGCCCACAGCTCGATGATCTTCGCGCCCCAGCGGCGCCCGGCGAGCCAGAACAACCAGTCGAACTTGACCATGCCGAACACGCCGGCCGCGATGACCAGCCACAGCTCGGCCTCCCCGATGCGGGCGAAGGCGGCTCCGGTGCCGATCGCCGAGAGGCTGCCGGTCACGGCGCTCAGCGCGAGCGGGTGCGAGGCGATGAGGAACGGCCGGAACGGCATCGACCCCATCATCAGCAGCACCACGCCGAACGTGGCGAACACCAGGAACTTGTCGCCGCGCGACATCGGGTGGTCCCACGGCATCTGGTCGCGGAAGGCCTGCCGGGCCTCCTCCAGCTCCTCCGGCGTGTAGTCCTTGCTGCGCCAGCGGAACCGCTTCTTCTTCGACGGAGCGTCCGACCGGGTCTCCGAGGCCGCGCCCGCCGTCTCCGTGGGCGCGGAGGGAGCCCCGCGGACCCCGTCCTCGGTCGGCACGCGCAGGAGCGGGGCGGTCTCGCCCTCCAGCCCGGGCTCCTGCTGCTTCCGGCCTGCACCAGTCATGTCTCTCCTTCGTCCCTGCCGTACCCCCTCGATGAGGCGAGGAGGCCGTTCGACACGTGCTGCGCGAGGCGGCTGACCGAACCGCGCCTCGAGCGCCTCATCGAGGAGAAGTCTCGGCTATGCCGCAGCGGCATGGACAACCGGTGCCAGCTCCGCGATCACGTGTCCCTGGTCACACCGGCTCATCGCACCCGGAGCGAGGCGCGGGGAAGCACCGCGCGCCGCTGTCGCGGGAGAAGCGGGTGCTCGGCGGAGCGGACCGAGCACGGCACCGGGCCCCACCTCACCCCTGCGGCAACGGGTGCGCGCTCCGGCGGGGGACCTCGGCGGCGGCCGGGTCCAGGCCGAGGTCGGCGAGGATGGCGTCGTGGAGCGGGGCCGAGCCGCTGGGATCCGGTGAGCAGGTGCCGAGGGAGTTCGCGCGGCGGAGCAGGAGCACGACGCCGGCGCCGCGGGCGGTGATCGCGGCCAGGGCCGCGTCGAGCGAGGTCCGGCAGCGGCAGGTGGTGGTGGGCAGGATGCTCAGGGCGCACTCGTGGTGGACGTGGACCGGGAACGTCACCCGTTCCCCGGGATCGCCGTGCACGAGCGCCAGGTGCTCGTGGGGGTCCTGGTCGCTCCGGTAGCCGATGGCGCGGAACTCCCCGGCGGGCAGCGGAAGGCGGGTCTCCGCGCAGCGGTCGACCACCGGCCGCCGGTGCGCCGCCAGCTCGGTCGCGGGCAGCGCGGTGAGGCCGTGCTCGCGGGCGAACTCCACGACGTCGGTGTCGACGAGGCCGCTCAGGCCTCCGACCGGGCGCAGCCCGGCCAGGGACAGGATGTCCACCACCGCTTCCGCGCGGCCCCGACCGCCGGGCCGCGCGCGCAGCGGCACGACGTGGCCGGGGCGGGCGAACTCGTCGGCTCCGGTGTCGTCCCGGGCCAGCAGGGCGAGGGTGCGGGCCCGGTCGGTGGCGGAGATGCCGGTCGACACTCCCGAGCTCGCGTCGACGGCGACGGCGTGCTCGGTGCCGGAGCGGTCGCGACCGAGCGCCGGGAGGCGGAGTTCGTCGGCGCGGTCGCCGGGAAGGGCCGCGCAGAGGTGACCCGCGGTGTGCCGGACGGCGAAGGCCACGAGGGACGGGGTCGCGAGCTCGGCGGCGAAGACGAGGTCCGCGCTCCCCTCGTGCAGCAGGACGACGGGGCGGCCCGCGGCGAGGTCGGTCAGCGCTCCGGGCACCCGGTCAGCGCGGAGCCGGGCGGGTTCGACGATCGCGGTCATGGGGGTCCTTCCCATCGGGCCGGGGCGGAGCTCCGCCCCGGCCCGATGCACTACTTCTGCGCCGGAACCCGCTCGGTGGCGGGGCTCGGCAGGGCACGGGTCCACAGGTACGGCAGCCGGTAGGTGAGGAGGTACACGACGGCGGCGGCCGCCGCGCCGACGTAGTTGCCGAGGTCGCCCCATTCCGGGTGCGCCGCGGCCAGCGCGCCGGTGTAGACGTGCGAGTGCCAGAACGGGACCGACGCCACCACCCCGGCCGCCCAGGCCACGAAGCCCCAGCCCACGGCCCGGGCGGGGTCGTAGAGCTCGGCGACGCGGTCCGGCTGCGAGCGCCCGCCCAGGTAGTAGTCGAGCAGCAGCACGGTCGCGAACGGGGCGATGAAGTACGCGGTGAGGCTCAGGAACACCTCGAACTTGGCCTCGATCCCGGTCTCGCCCCACAGGCTGATCAGGAAGGCGAGCACGCAGATCAGGGTCACGCCCTGCGGCCTGGTCAGCGGCAGCCGCAGCGTTTGCAGCGAGATCGCTCCGCCGTAGACGTTGAGGAAGTTCTGCGACAGCGCGGAGAGGATCACCGCGGCCAGCGCTGGCACCGCGAACGGCCCGGTGAGCTCGTGCAGCGCCGCGATGGAGTCCGACGTGCTGGTGCTGTGCGCCAGCAGCGCCCCGACGATGCCCAGCCAGCCCACGGTGAGGAACGTCCCGAGTCCGGTGTAGACGGCCGTCATCCGGCTGCTGCGCGGGGAGTCCGGCAGGTAGCGCGAGTAGTCGGAGGCGAACGGCGACCACGCGACGAGGAAGGCGAAGAACGCCCCGGCGAAGGTGATCCAGCCCCCTGCTCCGCCGACGTACCCGCTCGCTCCGGGGTCGGCGGGGAAGGTGCCCGCTCCCCGGGTGAGCGCGACGACGGTGATGAGCAGGAACAGCGCCAGCAGCACGAAGGCGAGGATCCGCTCCAGGTAGTGGATCATGTTGTAGCCGAACACGGCGACGACCAGCTGGACGGCGGTCAGGGCCAGCGACCCGACCCAGAACGGGATCGGGAGCAGCTCGGCCAGGGCCTTGCCGCCGAGGATCACCGTCACCGAGGCCCAGCCGACCCCGGCGAAGACGTTGATGTAGGCCACCGGCAGGAAGTTGCCGAGGAAGCCCAGCGGCCCGCGCGCCTGGATCTGCTGCGGCACGCCCAGCCGCACGCCCATCCGGGACAGGGTCGCCATCAGCAGCGAGCCCGCCGCGGCCCCGGCGATCACCGCGGTCGCGGCGGCGGTGAAGCTGAGGCCGAGCGTGATCGCCCCGAAGCCCAGCATCATGATCGGGAAGTTGAGGTTCGCGGCGAACCACACGAAGAACTGCGAGCTCGGCTTGCCGTGCCGCTCGGCGTCGGGGATCCGGTCGATGCTGAAGGGCTCGACCTTGGCGACCGCTTCTCCGTACGCGGGTTGCCGAGTCGGCGTTGACTCGTCGGTCATGGGTTCTCCCGTTCTGGGGCTACAGCGCGGTCATGTCGGAAGGGCTGAAGAACTGGCCGGCGCGGTACACCAGCGGGTCGACGTCGCGGTGGTCGGCCTCGACGATCCGGCCGAGGAACACGGTGTGGGTGCGGGCGCGCAGCCGTTCCCCGATCTCCACCTCGACCCGCGCGGCGGCGCCGTCCAGCAGCGGGGAGCCGTGCGGCCCGGGGCTCCAGGAGAGTTCCGCGAACTTGTCCGCGGCCTTGGTGGCGAAGACACCGGCCACGTCGACCTGGTCGGCGGCGAGGATGTTGATGCCGAGGTGTTCGGAGCGCAGCAGCGCCGGGTAGGTGGAGGAGGAGGTCTGCACGCAGACCAGCACCAGCGGCGGTTCCAGCGACACGCTGCAGAAGGCGTTCACGGCGAGGCCGCGCGGGGTCCCACCGTCCATCGTGGTCACGACGGTGACGCCGGTGACGAAGCGCCGGTGCACCTCGCGCACCACGGCCGGGTCCACCTCGGTGGCCGGTGTCGGTCGCGCGCTCATGCGAGCCCCTCCCCGAGCGAGATGATCCCCAGCGCGGTCAGCAGCTGGCGCGGGTCCCAGGTGACCCACTCGTCCACGACCCGCTCCCCGTCGAAGTGCGCGAACACCACTCCGGTGACCTCGACGCGGCGGCCCGTGGCGGGCACGTCGAGGAAGGTCCCGGTGTGGGTTCCGGTGCTGTGCCAGCGGATCGCCATCCGGTCCCCGGCCTCCACGACCTCGTCGATCGAGGTGCTGAGGTCCGGGAACGCCTCCCGGGTGGCGAGGATCGAGCGCTGGAACTCCTCCCGGCCCTGGGGGCGCGCGCCCGTCGAGTGCCGGCGGTAACCGGGGGCGAGCAGGTCGTCGAGGGCGTCGACCTCACCGCGGTCCCAGCTCGCCGCCCAGGCTCGCCGGACGCGGTGCTCGCGCCGCGATTCGGCTTCGGTCATTCTCGTGCTCCTTCGCTGTGTGGGGCGGATCAGCACAATCCGCCGTGGCGCCGCGGCGGGGTTCCCGGTCCCGGGGCCGGGCCGATCCGGGCCCGGACGTCGGCGCGGACCCGGTCGAGGACCCGGGTGAAGGTCCCCTCCCCGAACCGGCCGCCGGAGTGCAACCGCATCCAGCCGGCACCGTCGAGGAACCCGGCCTCCAAGGCGGCGCACCGCCGTGCGAGCACCGCCGGATCGGCCCGGGGGTCGACCAGCACCAGGTGGTAGTGCGGCTCACGGGCCCGCTCCTGGTCGGAGCGGTGCTCGCCGCGCGACTTCAGGTCCCAGGCCTCGGCCACGGCGCGGGCTTCGGCGTCGGTCCACCCGGGGCCGGTACCGCCCCGCTGGACGAGGACCTGGAGGCAGATCTCGGCCTCCGGCCCGGACCACGTGAGCGCGATGCGGTGCACGTGGGCCCGGCCCGGGACCAGCCGCCGACGGTGCGGGCGGTGGCCGGTGAGCAGCGCCAGGTCCTCACCGAGGACGTCGATCGCCCGGGCGGCCGCAGGCTCCGCTTCCTGCTCGGTCACCGCGGTCACCTCCTCGACGATCGACCCTGCTTGTATGCAACAGCGAAGCTAAGTTGCGCGGGTTCCTGTGTCAACGCCCACCCCGTGCGGACTCGATCCAGATTGCATGAACGGCTTCTACCTGCATTTTTTGCCGATCAACCGTTGACCACCCCGAACACGACGGCTAGGTTCGCTGATATGCAAGGGAACGGATCAACGGGATCTGGTATGCAAGCCCGAGGGGCCGCTCGGGCCCGGGTGCTGCACGAGCTGCGCGAAGCGATCATCCGCGGGGAGCACCCACCGGGCTCCCCGCTCTCGGAGGGCGCGCTCGCGGAGACCTACGGGACCAGCCGCACGCCGATCCGCGAGGCGGTCCAGCAGTTGCAGTCCGAGGGACTGGTCGAGGTCGTCCCCCGCGTGGGCACCTTCGTCCGGGAGCCCTCGCGGCGCGAACTCGGCGAGCTGTTCCAGCTCAAGGCGGTCCTCGAAGGACTCGGCGTGCAGCTGCTCGCGCAGCGCGGGCACGTCGCCGAGCTCGACCTCCTCCGGGACAACCTGGACGAGTCCGAGCGCGCCGTCACCAGCGGTGACGTGGAGCGCTACGCCGCGCTGGTGCACGACTTCCACGGGCTGATCGTGCAGGGCGCCGACAACACGCGGCTGTCGGAGCACTACCAGATGCTGATGAACCAGCTCGCGTACCACCGGATCGTGATGACCACCCTGCGCCACCCGGGCCGCCTCGACATCTCCTTGCAGGAGCACCGCACGGTGCTCGACCGGATCGTGGCCAAGGACCCCTTCGGGGCCGAGCAGTCGATGCGCGATCACGTCCGTTCCAGCCAGCGCGAGGCGATGACGGACCCGGAGTAGTCCCGCCGACCGCCAGCACTGCCGCCGGTTCCCCGCGACTCCCACCGGAATCCGGCTTCCCGCACCAACGTCAACGTGGAGGTACAGGTGCGCTTCTCGATCTTTCACAACCTCGGCGCGCCGGGTCGGCTCGCCGACTACGCGACCGTCATGGACGAGACCCGCGAGTTCGCGCAGGCCGCGGACCAGGCCGGGTTCTGGTCCATCTGGTACACGGAGCACCACTTCGGCCACGAGGGCTTCGAGCTCATCGCCAACCCGGTGCTGATGGGCGCCGACATCGCCGCCCGCACGAAGGACATCCGGATCGGGCAGGCCGCGAACATCGCGACCTTCTGGCACCCGCTGCGGCTGGCCGAGGACATCGCGCAGCTCGACCAGCTCTCCGGCGGACGAGTCGAGGTCGGGCTGGGCCGGGGCCTCTACGGCCGGGAGGCGCTGAACCTCAACGCCGCCGCCGATCCGCGCGACCAGGAGCAGAACCGCGCGCTGTTCGACGAGACCGTGGAGATCCTCATCAAGGCGTGGTCGAACGAGTTCTTCGAGCACTCCGGGCGCTTCTACACCTTCCCGTCCCCGGGCGTGCGGTGGGAGCACCCGCTCTCCCCCGCCACCCCGGACTTCACCGAGGACGGGGTGATCACCAAGCTCGCGGTCACCCCGCGTCCCCACCAGCGCCCGCACCCGCCGCTGTGGCAGGTGATCGACAGCCCCCGGTCGATCTCGGCCGCCGCCGCGCAGGGCGTGCAGGGGCTGTTCTGGCTCCCGCCGGTCTCGGCGCTCAAGGACCGGTTCCGCCTCTACCGCGAGTCCGCCCAGCAGGCGGGCCGCGACCTGGCTCCGGGCGAGGGCATCGGGCTGGTGCGCGACGTGTTCGTCGCCGACACGATGGAGCAGGCGCGGGCCCGGTTCGAGGAGGCGCTGCTGACCTCCTACAAGTGGATCACGCACTGGCGCGGGCTGGGGAACCTGATGGAGGCCGGGGAGGAGCTCACCGACGCCCACGAGCTCAGCTACGAGTTCCTGGACCAGCGCAACCTGCTCGTCGGAACGCCCGAGCACGTGGCGGGCAAGATCGAGGAGCTGCGGGACGAGCTGGGGCTGGAGCACCTGCTGCTGTGGACGACGCACCCGGGGCTCGAACACCGGCACGCGATGCGCAGCCTGGAGCTGTTCACGGAGAAGGTCATGCCGCGCTTCACGGGGTCGGGCGCATGACCTCACCGCGCAGGATCGTCACCGCGGCCGAGGAGCTGGTGCGGGAGCTGGGACGTCCCGTGGACGAGCCGGTCCTCCGCGCCACCTCGGCCGCGGTGATCACCAACCCGTGGGCGGGCGCCGGGCACGTCGACGACCTCGCGGCCGAGGCCGCCCGCACCGCCCCCGGCCTCGCCCGGACGCTCGCCGCCGAGCTGGCCGGAGCCCTGGGCGGGGTCGAGCGGATCACCGCGTTCGGCAAGGCGGCGATCGTGGGGCTCGGCGGCGAGATCGAGCACGGCGCCGCGCTCATCCACACCCCGTACTTCGGCAACGTGCTGCGGGAGCTGCTGGGCGGAACCTCGATCATCGTCTTCTCCGACGAGCGCGGGCCAGCCGGGACCTCGCTGTCGGTGCCGATCTGGCACAAGACGGCCGCGGCCACCCGCTCGCAGTACCAGACCGTCCCGGTGCGCGTGCCGGACGCACCCGCCGCCGACGAGATCGTCGTCATCGCCGCGGCGGCGGCCGGACCGCGCCCCAACGCCCGCATCGGCGACCGCACCACCGATCCCGCCGTGCGGCTGGCAGACCTGGAGACCCGATGAACATCCGCAAGATCGTGACCTGCACCGACGACGTCCTCACCGAAGGCGGCCGCGAGGTCTCCCCGCCCGCGCGCACCGCCGTGGTGCTGGCCGTGGTGCGCAATCCGTGGGCGGGTCAGGGCTTCGTGACCGACCTGGCGCCCGGCATCGAGGAATTCGCCTCACCGCTGGGCGAGCTGCTCGCCCCGCGCGTGGTGGAGGCCCTGGGCCGTCCCGTCGAGGCGTACGGCAAGGCCGCCGTGGTGGGTCTCGGCGGCGAGGTCGAGCACGGCTCGGCGCTGATCCACACCCTCAAGTTCGGCGATCACTTCCGCCGGGCGGCCGAGGCCACCACCCTGCTGCCCGCCGTGGAGAAGCGGGCGGCGGCGGGCACCACCTTCGACATCCCGCTCAAGCACATCACCGACGCGACGGTCCGCTCGCACCACCAGAGCGTCGAGGTCCGGGTGGCCGACGCGCCCGCCGACGACGAGATCGTGATCGGCCTGGCCGCCGCCGCGCAGGGCCGCCCGCAGGCCCGGCTCGCCCCGCTGTCGAGCGAACGATGAGCGCGGACCTGGTCCTGCTGCACGGGGTCGGGCTCGACCACCGCATGTGGCAGCGCTGCGCCCCGGAGCTGGCGCGGGAGCACCAGGTCAGCACCCCGGACCTGCCCGGTCACGGCGCCGCCGCGCCGCTCGCTCCCGGCGCGACCCTGGGCGACCTGGCCGCCGAGGTCGCCCGGGGCCTGCCCGGACCGGTGCACCTGGTCGGCTTCTCGCTCGGGGCGCTGGTGGCGCAGCAGATCGCGCTGCGCTTCCCGGAGACCGTGCGGTCGCTGGTGCTGGTGAGCTCGGTCGCCGCCCGCGCCCCGGCGGAGGCCGCCGCGGTCGGCGACCGGCTGCGGGCGGCCGAGCGGGACTTCCCCGCCACCGCCGAGGCCGCCGTCCAGCGCTGGATGGACCCGCGCTGGCGGGCTCGCGAGCCCGATCTGGCCGACCGGTTGCGCGCCACGCTGCTGGCCAACGACCTCGATTCCTACCTCGCGGCCTACCGGATCTTCGCCACCGGTGACGCGGAGCTCGCCGGGCACCTCGGCCGCATCACCGCCCCCGCGCTGGCCATCACCGGCGCCGACGATCCCGGATCGACCCCGGCGATGACCGAGCACCTGGCGGCCGCCATCCCGGGCGCCCGCGCGGTCGTGGTGCCGGGGGCCAGGCACCTGCTGCCGCTGGAGCACCCGGCCCGGCTGTGCGCCGAGATCCGCGAGCACCTCACCCACCCGACCTCGGAGTTCCGATCATGAGCACGGACCTGCCCCGCTACGAGCACCACATCGGCGGCGAGTGGACGAAGCCCGCCGAGGGCCGCTACTTCAGCAGCATCAACCCGACGACCGCGACGCCCTGGTACGAGGCCGCGCTCGGCACCGAGGCCGACGTGCGGCGAGCGGTGCGCGCGGCGCGGCGGGCCTTCGAGGCGCCGTCCTGGCGCGATCTCTCGCAGCCCGCGCGCGGCAAGCTGCTGCGCCGGCTCGGCGAGCTCATCGGGGAGCACGCCGAGAAGCTGGCCCGCACCGAATCGCTGGACAACGGCAAGCTGCTGCGCGAGATGCGCGCGCAGCTCGCCGGAATCCCGGAGTACTTCCACTACTACGCCGGGTACGCGGACAAGATCCACGGGGAGGTGATCCCCGCCAACAGCACCAAGCTGCTCAACTACACGCAGCGCGAACCGCTCGGCGTGGTCGGGGCGATCACGCCGTGGAACTCGCCGCTGATGCTCACCACCGCCAAGATCGCCCCCGCGCTGGCCGCCGGGAACACGGTGGTGATCAAGCCGTCCGAGCACACCTCGGCCTCGCTGCTGGAGCTGGTCCCGCTGTTCGAGGAGGCGGGGTTCCCCCCTGGCGTGGTCAACGTGGTCACCGGCTTCGGGGCGGAGGCGGGCGACGCGCTGGTGCGCCACCCGGACGTCGCCAAGGTCAGCTTCACCGGCAGCACGGCGACGGGATCGCGCATCGCCGCCACCTGCGGGGCCCGGTTCGCCCCGGTGACCCTGGAGCTCGGCGGCAAGTCGCCGAACATCGTCTTCGACGACGCCGATCCCGACCGCGCGGCGATGGGCATCGTGTCCGGGATCTTCGCCGCCGCCGGGCAGACCTGCATCGCGGGCAGCCGGGTGTTCCTGCAACGGGGCGTCTACGACGAGGTGCTGGAGAAGGTCGCCGCCCGCGCCGCGACGATCAAGATCGGCGATCCGCTCGCTGAGGACACCGAGCTCGGACCGGTGGCCTTCGCCGATCAGCGCGACAAGATCGAGGAGTACGTGCGGATCGGGCGCGAGGAGGGGGGCCGGGTGCTGCACGGCGGCGCCCGCCCGGAACTCGACCTGGACGGCTACTTCTTCCAGCCGACGGTGTTCGTCGACACCGACAACTCGATGCGGATCTGCCAGGAGGAGATCTTCGGCCCGGTGCTGACGGTCATGCCGTTCGAGTCCGAGGAGCAGGTGGTGGCGCTGGCCAACGACAGCTCCTACGGCCTGGCCGCGGGGGTGTGGACGCGCGATCTCTCCCGCGCGCACCGGCTCGCCTCGACGTTGGAGGCGGGCACGGTGTGGGTGAACACCTACCGCTCGATGTCCCCGATGTCGCCGCGCTCCGGGTTCAAGGCCAGCGGGGTCGGCATCGAGCACGGCACCGAGGTCATCCGCGAGTACACCCGGCTCAAGAGCGTCTGGATCAACACCGACGAGAGCCCCGCCCGGGACCCGTTCGTCCTCGGCTCCTGACCCCGGCGCGGCGGGTGGTTTCCCGGAGCTCCGGGAAGCCACCCGCCGCGTTCATCTTTCCCCGCGTCCGCCGTCGTCCTCGGTGCGGCAGCGGGCCATCCCCCGCCACAGCAGGTCGAGGAGTTCCTCGGTCTGGGACCGCCAGGGGCCGTCCTGGTCGAGGAAGAGCAGGCCGCCGAGCCCCCGCAGCACCGTCTCCGGGTCGAGGTCCGGCCGCACCGTCCCGGCCTCGGCGTTGGCGGCCAGCAGCGTCTCGACCGAGCTGACCATCGCCTGGTGCGCGGTCCTGGGCAGCTCGCCCCGCGCGGCGGTCGCGGCGCTGAGCGCGTTCGCGAGCCCCCGCTTGGTCATCATGTAGTGCGCCAGGTGGTCGGTGGCCCATCGCCGGAAGGCCTCCTCCGGCGAGTGCTCCGCCAGCAGCGTCGGCACCACCTCGACCAGGTGCTCGACCTCCCGCTGGTACACGGCGAGGATGAGGTCTTCCGGTGCCGGGAAGTGGCGGTAGACGGTGCCGACGCCGACCCCGGCGCGCTTGGCGATGGCGTTGAACGACACCGCGCCCGAGCACGCCAGCGATTCCGCCGCGGACACGAGGATGCGTTCGTGATTGCGCCTCGTGTCCGCGCGCCGGTCGTTCACCGCGCCCGTGCCCATAGCTCTTCCCCGCTTCCGCTCTGCCGCTCTACCGCCAAGATCCCCCTGACCTGCGTGGACCGCGCAGAACGATACCCGGTTGCCGAGCGGATACTAATCCGCTAGCCTCGGCGCGGACAGCGGATTTTTATCCGGTTCCCGGCGCGGCGTCGTGCTCGACGTGGCCTGCACCCACCACATCATGCCGCCCGGCTCCGGTGCGGAGTTCCAGCGGAGAAGAGTTCCTTTGCGCATTTCACTAGAAGTCAACGGCAGCCCCGAGCAGCTCGACGTCGAACCCGGCGTGACGCTGCTGGACGCGCTGCGCGAACGGCTCGACATCACCGGGCCGAAGAAGGGTTGCGACCGGGGCCAGTGCGGCGCGTGCACCGTGCACGTCGGCGGCCGCCCCGTGCTCTCCTGCCTCACCCTGGCGGCCACCGCGAAAGAACCGGTCACCACGGTGGAGGGGCTGGCCGAGGGCGAGGAGCTGACGCCCCTCCAGCAGGCGTTCGTCGACCAGGACGCCATGCAGTGCGGCTTCTGCACCTCCGGCCAGCTCATGTCGGCGCAGGCGGCGATCGAGCAGGACGTCACCGACGTCCGCGAGTTCATGTCCGGCAACCTGTGCCGCTGCTCGGCCTACCCGAACATCATCGCCGCGATCGACCAAGCGAGGGGCACCGATGCGACCCTTTGAGCTCGACACCCCCGGCTCCGTCGAGGCGGCCACCGCGGAACCGGCGACCTACCTGGCCGGCGGCACGACCCTCGTCGACCTGATGAAGCTCGACGTGCTCACCCCCCAGCGGGTGCTGGACATCAACGAGCTGCCGCTGCGCGGCCTCGACACCGAGGACGGGCTGCGGATCGGCGCGCTGGAGCGGATGAGCGACATCGCCGCCCATCCCGGCGTCTACCCGGCGATCTCGCGGGCCCTGCTGCTCAGCGCGTCCCAGCAGCTGCGCAACATGGCCAGCATCGGCGGGAACCTGTTGCAGCGGACCCGCTGCGGCTACTTCCGCGACGTCGCGATGCCCTGCAACAAGCGCGAGCCCGGCAGCGGCTGCCCGGCCCTGGACGGCGCGAACCGGATGCACGCGGTGCTGGGCACCAGCGACTCCTGCCTCGCCACCCACGCCAGCGACGTCGCGGTCGCGTTCACCGCGCTCGACGCCGAGGTCCGGCTGGTGAGCTCCGAGGGCTCGCGGACCGTGCCGCTCACCGAGTTCTACCGGTTGCCGGGCGACACTCCCGAGGTCGAGAACGACCTGCGACCGGGTGAGCTGATCGCCGAGGTGATCGTGCCGCGCCTGGACTGGGCCGCGAACTCCACCTACGTGAAGGTGCGGGACCGCCAGTCCTACGAGTTCGCGCTGGCCTCGGCCGCAGTGGCGCTGGACGTCCAGGACGGCCGCATCGCCGACGCCCGGGTGGCGGCCGGTGGCGTGGCCACCGTCCCGTGGCGGCTGCGCGCCGTCGAGTCGGCGCTGCGCGGCGCTCCCGCGACCCAGGAGTCCTTCGAGCGCGCCGCCGAAGCGGCGGTCGAAGGCGCCCGGACGCGCGGCGCGAACGGCTACAAGCCGGCCCTGCTGAAGCGCACGCTGATCCGCGCGCTGCTGGAACTGACCGAGGAGAACCGCTGATGCCCAGCCGACTCGACGGGCCGGTGAAGGCCACCGGCCAGGCCAAGTACGGAGTGGACCACAACTTCCCCGGCACGGCCTACGGATACCTCGTGCTCAGCACGATCGCGAACGGCGAGATCGCGTCGATGGACCTCACCGCCGCCCGCCGCGCCCCGGGCGTGCTCGCGGCGCACTCGCCGTTCGACCCGCTGGAGCTGGCCACGCCCTCGCTGCCGGTGTTCGGCGATACCTGGGTGCCCCTGCAGGACAAGGAGGTCGCCTACTACGGCCAGCCGATCGGCTTCGTCGTCGCGGAGACCTTCGAGCAGGCCCGCGACGCCGCGCTGCTGGTCGAGGTCGCCTACCACGAGCGCCCCGCGCTGACCTCGCTGGAGGAGGGCCTGGCGACCGCCGAGGACGCGCCCAGCTCCGACCACGGCGGCGGGCCCTCGCTGGACGTCCTCGCCGAAGGCGTCGAGTCCATCGAGGACGCGCTCGCCGCCAGCCCGGTGGTCGTCTCGGAGACGTACTCGACGGCACCGCAGAACCACGCGCCGATGGAACCGCACTCCGCCGTCGCCCGGTGGGATTCGACCGGCCTGGTCATCCACAGCGGAACGCAGGCGTCCGACATGCAGGCCGCCGAGCTGTCGATGGCCCTGCGCGTCGACCGCTCCCAGGTGCACGCCGTGAACCCGTACGTCGGGGGTGCGTTCGGCGGCAAGGGCCGCACCTCGGCGCCCGCGTTCCTGGCGGCGGCCGCGTCCAGGGAGCTCGGCAGGCCGGTGAAGGTCTCGCTGACCCGCGAGCAGGTGTTCACCGCGACCGCGGGCCGCGCGGCCACGGTGCAGGAGGTCTCGCTCGGTGCGCAGCGGGACGGGACGCTCGTCGCGGTGCGGCACGACTCCTGGTGCAGCACGGGGGTGGACCGGTCCTTCGTGGAGCCGACCTCGCACGGCACCTCCCGGGAGTGGTACGCCACGCCGAACCTCTCGCTGCGGCAGAAGATGGTGCCGCTGAACCTGCCGCCGACGACGTTCATGCGCGCGCCCGGGGAGGCGCCCGGTTCCTTCGCGCTGGAGAGCGCGATCGACGAGCTCGCGGTGGCGCTGGAGCTGGACCCGATCGAGCTGCGACTGCGGAACAGCTCGATCGCGCCCCCCGGCAAGGACCTGCAGTGGTCGAGCAAGCACCTCGACGACTGCTTCCGCATCGGCGCGCAGCGCTTCGGCTGGGACCAGCGCACGCCGTCCGGACGCACCGACGGCGACTGGCTGGTCGGGCTCGGCACGGCCACCGCCATGTTCCCGGCGCTGCGCTTCCCGGCCTCGGTGCGGGTCACGCTCGGCGCCGACGGCCGGGCCGAAGTCGCGACCAGCGGCGCCGACCCGGGCACCGGACTGCTGACCGTGCTCGCGCTGATGGGCGCCGAGACCCTGGACATCGATCCGGAGCGGGTGACACCGCGGCTCGGCGACTCCTCGCTGCCCGCCGGCGGCATGTCCGGCGGCTCGACGGCCACCGCCAGCGCGGGTTCCGCGACCATGGCCGCGGCCTCCGCCGTGCTCGACGCCCTGCTCGCGCTGGCCGTCGAGCCGGGCGCGCCGTTCGAGGGAGCGGAGGTCACCTACGCGGACGGGCAGCTGTTCGCCGACGGGCGGAGCATGGCGTTCGGCGAGCTGCTCCGGGCGGTGGGCCGGGATTCGCTGTCGGCCACCGGGTCCTCGGCCCCGGGCGAGGAGCTGACCAAGCACTCGTTCAGCTCCTTCGGGGCCCAGTTCTGCGAGGTGCGGGTGCACCGCTGGACCCGCGAGGCGCGGGTCTCGCGGCTGCTCGGGGTGTTCGACGCGGGTCGGATCATCAACGAGAAGGCGGCCCGCAGCCAGCTCAGCGGCGGCATGATCTGGGGCGTCTCGGCCGCGTTGCACGAGGGGATGGAGGTCGAGCCCAACGGCCGCATCGCCAACGGCGACTTCGCCGGGTACCTGCTGCCCGTGCACGCGGACATCCCCGACATCGACGTGCGGTTCGTCGAGCACCCGGACACCCTGCACAACCCGGTCGGGGCGCGCGGGGTGGGCGAGATCGGCGCGGTGGGCATGGCCGCGGCGGTGGCCAACGCGATCCACAACGCCACCGGCATCCGGATCCGCCACATCCCGATCACGATCGAGGACCTGATCGAGGACTGAGCCCTCCGACGACGAAGGCGTCCGGCCACGAGGCCGGGAGCCGAACCGCCGATCGCTGATCCGACCGACGCGGCCCGCCCGGCATCCCGCCGGGCGGGCCGCTCGTGCCCGTCCGGCCACTCCCGGCAGGACCATCGGGCACAACCCCGTGCGCGGCGGGTGGTGCCTCCGCGGCCCCTTTGGAAGAGTCGCTCCACCACCAGCGCTGTCGGGGCGCCGGTGGTGGGAGAGACGACCCCGACGGAACTGCGCCCGGTGGCTCCGGGCGCGCGACCCAGGGCGGCAGGAGCGATCGCGATGCTGGAGGACGTGAGCGCGCCGCCGGTGCCGGGCGGGGTCGCGCTGACCGCGGCGGCCGTGGGCCGGGAGCGAGCCGAGGAATCCGCGCGCCCGGACGGGTTGGTGCGCGATCCGTGGGCGAGCGCTCTGGTCGACGCGGCCGTGGCAGCCGCCCCGGAGAGCCCGCAGTGGCGCCTGATCGCCGAGGGGATGACCCCGAGCGCGATGGTTCCGGCGATGTGCGGCTTCCTGGCGCTGCGGACCCGGTGGCTGGACGACGCGGTGCTGGCCGCCGTCGCGGGCGGGATCCGGCAGGTCGTCGTGCTGGGCGACGGATTCGACACCAGGGCGCTGCGGTTGCCCTGGCCCGCACCGGTCGACGTGATCACCGTCGACCAGCCCGCGGTGATCGAGATCGTCCGGCGCGCGCTCGACCGCGAGGAACCGGAGCCGGGCGTGCGCTGGACGCGGGTTCCGGCCGACCTCACCGGACCGTGGGCGAGCGAGCTGCGCGCGACCGGGTTCGATCCCGGGTCCGCTACGGCGTGGATCATCGAGGGCGTGCTGATGTACCTGGATCCGGCCGAGGCCGGGGAGCTGCTGCGAGTGGTGCGGGAGCTGTCCGCTCCCGGATCGGCGGTGTTCGCCGACGTCCCGCGCCCGCCCGCCGTGGAGGACACCGCCTTCCGCCCCGGCAGGCCGGCGCTGGAGGACAACAGCTCCCCGGTGCGCGTCGCGGTGACCTGCTTCGGCTCCCGGGGGTGGCAGGTGCGGGAGGTGGATCCAGCAGCCCTCGCGGCCGGCCACGAGCGCCCCGTCCCGCCGGTGCTCGACCCCCGCGCGCCCGGCGGCCCGTCCTTCGGCTTCGTCGAGTCCCGCCTGTCCGGGGCGACATCCGCTCGGTGAGCGTCCCGCGCGGGGCCGGCTGATCGAACTGGTCTCCGCTCGGCGACACCACCGCTGGGCGAGGTGGGCTCAGCCCTCGTCGCGCTCGGCGGTCCGCTCGGTGAGCATCGCGTTCACGCGCGTCAGCACGTCGAGCTGGGCCTCGTTGTAGACCTCGTGCATGGCCTGCCCGACGACCGACCAGGCGTAGTGCTCCCCGCGCGGCGTCTTCGCCAGCGGGCTCGCCAGCACCGGGTGCTTCGAGTAGCTCTCCCGGATCAGCGGGACGAACAGCTCGGCGAGCCGCTGCCGGACCTCCTCCGGCGCGTCCGGTTCCAGCTGGTCGAACTCTGTCTCCGCCGGGACGCGGGGTATCGAGTGCAGCTCCTTCATCGCCTGCATCGCCTCCTCGCCGAACAGGCGCGAGGACACCAGGAGCAGCGAGCGCTCGGCGTCGGTGGTCTCGTCGACGACCGAGACCAGCTCCGAGGGCAGCTCGACCCGCGAGCGGTCCCGCAGGATCACGGCCAGCTCTTCGCGAACCCGCTGCTGGCGCTCGATGCTCGCCGCCAGCTCCGCGTCCAGCTGGCGCAGCGCCTGCTCGGTCGTCTCACCGGATCCCTCCATCGCGGAGATGTCCGACAGGGCCACCCCGAGGTCGACCAGCCGCCGGATCCGCAGCAACCGGATCAGGTGCCCGATCTTGTACTGCTTGTAGCCGTTCGAGGCGCGCTCCGGCTCCGGCAGCAGACCGATCGCGTGGTAGTGCCGGACCGTCTTCAACGTCGTGCCCGCGAGCTCGGCCAGCTCGCGCGTGCTCCACCCCACTGCTCGCGCTCCTTCTCAGCCGCGCGGGCGCTTGAGGATGACGCCCACCTCGACGGTGTGCCCGGTGCCGATCGTGGGTGTCAGAGTCCCGACCACTTCCCACCCCTCGGCGCCGAACCGGTCGAGCTCCGCGCCGATCTTGTCGTAGTCGAAGCCCTTCCAGCCCTGCTGGTAGGTCGCGACCTTGTGCTCCCACGTGGCCATTCGCCGACTCCTCTCCGGTCCGGCCCGGTGCTTCCGGGCTCGTGCGCGAAGAGCACACACCGTGCCCCCGGGGCACAGTCAAGCAGCGATGCCCGGAGGGCACGCGACGCTGCGCCCGCCCCCGGGTGGGGGCGGGCGCAGCGGGCCCGAGATCAGGCGATCTTCAGGGTGGGATTGCGCTGGTCGAGCCAGGTGGCGACGTCGAGAGCGCGCTCGACTCCCTGGCGCTGCTGGTTGGTGATGGTCCGCCCGTCGGCCTCCGTGGCGGCCTTGAGCTGGGTCACGTCGTAGAACTCCAGCACCCGGTGGTCCGAGGAGATCAGTTCGGCCGCCTGGGACTGGATCGCGGTCAGGTAGTTCGGGTCGAAGCTGCCCGGGTAGCCGCTCTTCTTCCGGTTCGCCACCGATTCCGGCAGCGTGTCGCGGGTGGCTCCGCGCAGGATGCTCTTCTCCCGCCCGTCGAAGGTCTTCAGCGCCCACGGGGTGTTGAACACGTACTGCACGAGCCGGTGGTCGCAGAACGGCACCCGGACCTCCAGCCCGACCGCCATGCTCATCCGGTCCTTGCGGTCCAGCAGCGTCTGCACCATGCGCGTCAGGTGCAGGTAGCAGACCTGCCGCATCCGCTTCTCCAGCCCGGTCTCCCCGTCCTTGAGCGGAACTTCGGTGAGCGCCGAGGCGTAGTGGTCACCGATGTAGGAGGACAGGTCCAGCCGCTCGCCCAACGCGGGGTCGAGCATCCCGGAGGGGCTCAGCGGCGAGTCCACCAGCCACGGGAACGTCTCGGCGCGGCGGTGCCGGTCGTCGTGGAACCACGGGTAGCCGCCGAAGATCTCGTCCGCCGACTCCCCGGACAGCGCCACGGTGGACTGCTGCCGGATCGCCTTGAACAGCAGGTACAGCGAGTTGTCCCGGTCACCGAGCCCGATCGGCAGGTCCCGGGACCCGACGGCCGCGGCCCGCACGGCCGGGTCCGAGAGGGCGGCGCCGTCGAGCACGATGTCCTCGTGGTCGCTGCGGACGTGCTCGGCGACCGCGTGCACGAACGGCGTGTCCTGGGTCGGGGACACGTCGATGGCGCGGAAGTTCTCGGCCTGGTTGGGGAAGTCGACGGCGAAGCTGCGCACGGTCTCCCCGCGCTCACCCAGCTGCAGGGCCGCGATCGCGGTCATCGCGGAGGAGTCGAGCCCGCCGGACAGCAGCGTGCAGCGGGGTACGTCGGCGACGAGCTGGCGGGCGATGATGTCGTCGAGCAGGCCGCGCACGTGCGCGACCGTGGCCTCCTGGTCGTCGGTGTGCTCGGTGGCCTCGAGGCGCCAGTAGCAGCGCTCGCGCAGGCCGGCGCGGTCGGCGATGGCGAGGTGGCCGGGGCGCAGCTCGCGCATCCCCTCCCAGCCCGCGTGGCCGGGGGTCTTGGCGAAGGAGAAGATCTCCCGCAGCCCGTCGAGTCCGATCACGGCCTCGGCCGCGGGGTTGGCCAGGATCGCCTTGGGCTCCGAGCCGAACAGCACGCCGTCGGCGGTCTCGTAGAAGTAGAACGGCTTGATGCCCATCCGGTCGCGGATCATGACGAGCTTCTCGGTGCGCTCGTCCCAGATCGCGAAGGCGTACATCCCGTTGAGCTCGTCGGCCAGCGCCTCACCCCACTCCAGGTAGCCGCGCAGCACGACCTCGGTGTCGGAGTCGGTGTCGAAGCGGTGCCCTCGGCGGCGCAGCTCGGCGCGGAGCTCGGTGAAGTTGTAGGCCTCGCCGGAGTAGACCATCACCACGGGCCCGTCGGGCGTGTCCACCTTCATCGGCTGAGCACCACCGGGCAGGTCGATCACCGCGAGGCGGCGGTGCCCCAGCGCGGCGTGGGGCGCCGTCCAGCTGCCCGCGGCGTCCGGGCCGCGGCAGGACATCGTCTCCGTCATCTCGTCCAGCACTCGGTTCTGGGTGTGCAGATCGCGCCCGTAGGAGACCCAACCCGTGATGCCGCACATACGACCACCTCAAACCAGGTAGATAGCTTGGCGAACTAATGAAATCGGTTGAACGCTATCCCTCGAGGTTCTTGATCAATAAGGAGCAGAAGTGTGACGGGATGTGATGTTGCCCATACGTTTCGAACGTGAACTCCCGGCACCGCGACGCCTCTACCAGCACGAATGCCGACCGTTCCCGGAAGCCGCGAAGCCACCGATCACCGATCGTCACCGGCTCGCGCATCCGTGGCGGCTCCCCGCCGCTGACCCGCGACCTCACCCGGGCGCGGAATCCACGCCCGCCCGCGATTTCTTGAGAAATCGCGGGGGGGCGGATCGCTCGGGGGGCGTAGAGCGGCGGGCGGGGCCGGTCAGTGGCCCGCCGCGAGCTCGCCGCTGAGCCGCTCGTGCATCGTGGCGCTGCGCTCGTCGAGCCCGGTGATCTCGACCTGCTTGCCCCGGGACTCGTACTTCGTGGTGATCGCGTCGAGGGCGGCCACGCTGGAGGCGTCCCAGATGCGGGCCCCGGAGAGGTCGATGGTGACGCTCCCGGGGTCGCCGGCGTAGTCGAACTGCGAGACCAGGTCGTTGCTGGAGGCGAAGAACAGCTCGCCGTGCACCGCGTAGACCACGTGTCGCCCCTCGGGATCGGTGACCGCGCTGACCCGCACCAGGTGCGCGACCCGCCGGGCGAAGATGACCATCGCGGTGATCGTCCCGACCACGACGCCGATGGCGAGGTTGTCGGTGGCCACCACGACCGCCACGGTCACCACCATCACGACGATCTCCCCTGCGGGCATCCGCTTCAGCGTCGCGGGCGCGACGCTGTGCCAGTCGAAGGTGCCGAAGGCGACCAGCACCATGACGGCGACGAGCACCGCCATCGGCATCCGCGAGACGACCGGACCGAACACCAGGCACAGCACCATGAGGAAGACCCCGGCCAGGAAGGTCGACAGCCGGGTGCGGGACCCCGCGGTCCGCACGTTGATCATGGTCTGGCCGATCATGGCGCAACCGCCCATGCCGCCGAAGAACCCGGTGACGATGTTGGCGACGCCCTGCCCGATGGACTCCCGGGTCTTGTCCGAGCGCGTGTCGGTGATGTCGTCCACGAGCTTCGCGGTCATCAGCGACTCCATCAGCCCCACCAGCGCGAAGGCCAGCGCGTACGGGGCGATGATCCGCAGGGTTTCCAGCGTGAGCGGGACGTCCGGCAGCCCGGGCACCGGCAGCGAGCCGGGCAGGACGCCCTTGTCCCCCACCGTCGGCACGGCGATCCCGGCCGCGATGGTGGTGGCGGTCAGCGCCGCGATCGCCACCAGCGGGGCGGGGATCACCTTGGTGAGCCTGGGGAACAGCACCATGATCGCGATCCCGGCGACGAACAGCGGATACACCGCCCACGGCACGCCGATCAGCTCCGGCACCTGCGCGGTGAAGATCAGGATGGCCAGCGCGTTGACGAAGCCGACCATGACGCTGCGCGGCACGAAGCGCATCAGCTTCGCCACCCCGAGCGAGCCCAGCGCCACCTGGATGAGCCCGCCCAGGATGACGGTGGCGACGAGGAAGCCGAGCCCGTGCTCCCGGCTGATCGGCGCCACCACCAGCGCGATCGCGCCGGTCGCCGCGGAGATCATCGCGGGCCGCCCGCCGACGATCGAGATCACCACGGCCATCGTGAACGAGGCGAACAACCCGACGCTCGGGTCGACGCCGGCGATGATGGAGAACGAGATGGCCTCGGGGATGAGGGCCAGCGCCACGACCAGCCCGCCGAGGATCTCGGTGCGGGCGACCTTCGGCGAGAGCCACGCGGGGCGCTCCGGGCGCAGGCGCGCCAGGACTGCGGAGTTCGACATGATCGACCAGACGTGCTCGGGCGCTGCGCGGACGCGCGGCGGGACGGGAGGGGGCTGGAGCGCGGCGCGGAGGGCGGCGGCGACCTCCCGGCGGGCAACTCTTCCCTTACGTTAGACGAGACATGCTCGCCGACCGCACCCCTCCAGCGCCGGTGAGGCTCAGATCACGCCCGCTGATGCGCGCGCAGGGTCTCGGCGAAGTCCTCGGCGATGCGCAGCTTGGCGCGCAGCTTCGCGCACGCCTCCTCCGCGTTCGCGGTGAACTCGGCCAGTCGCCCCGCCGGATCGGCGATCTCGGGATCGCCGGGCTGCGGGTCCAGGATCGCCAGCAGCTCGCCCATCTCGTCGAGCTGGAAGCCCAGCGGCTTCATCCGCATGATCAGCCGGAGCCGGTCGACGTCGGGATCGGTGTAGAGGCGGAAACCGCCGGGGCTGCGGTCGCTGGGGACCGCGAGGCCGACCTCCTCGTAGTACCGGATCGTCCGCAGCGACAGCCCAGTGCGCTCGGCGACTTCGCCGATCTGCATCCGCTCGCCCAATCCGGTTCCTTCCTCCGCTGCCCGCCGCCGAAGTGTCCGACACTACCGGCCGGAGGGCTCGGCGCCGCCCGGGCTCCGGGCCGGTCCGGCGGGTCGCGCGGGGAGTGGTGAGCGCGGTGCACGCGACGTCTCGCCGGCCGCCCGGAACCTCGCCGACCAGCCCGACCGTCGCCGGCCGGGCCCGCCGGACCTCGGCGCGGGGGACGGGTTCTCCCCCCGCCGCGCGGAGCACCGGGTCAGACGATGCCGCCGTTGGCGCGGACGACCTGGCCGTTGACCCAGTGCCCGTCCGGGGAAGCCAGGAACGCCACGACCCGCGCGATGTCCTCGGGCTCACCGAGGCGTTCCAGCGGCGGCTGGGCGGCGAGGCGCTGCACGGTCGCTTCGTCCTTGCCCTCCAGGAACAGCGCGGTCGCGGTCGGCCCCGGTGCCACGGCGTTGACGGTGACGTCCCGGCCGCGCAGCTCGCGGGCGAGGATCATCGTGAGCGCCTCGACCGCCGCTTTGCTGGCGGCGTAAGGGCCGTAGCTGGGGAATCGCAGGCCCACCACGGAGGTCGAGAAGGTGACCAGCGAGCCGCCGGACGCCAGCCGCCGGGCCGCCTCCCGGGCCACGGCGAAGGTGCCGCGGACGTTGGTGCGGTGCAGCGCGTCGAGGTCGTCGAGGTCGAGTTCCGCGATGGTCGAGAGCATCATCCGCCCGGCGGCGTGCACGACGACGTCGACCCGCCCGAACTCGCGCTCGGCGGTGTCGAACAGCTCGCCGACCGCGGTCTCGTCGGCCACGTCGGCGCAGGCGGCGACTGCCCGGCCACCAGCGGCGGTGATCTCGGCGACGACGGCGTCGGCGTCGCCCCGGCCCGCTCCGCAGCCGACGACGACGGGATCTCCGGCGGCCGCCAGCCGGCGGGCGACCGCGCGGCCGATGCCCCGGGAGCCACCGGTGACGATCGCGACTCGGGAAGCGCGGGTGGTGTCGTTCGTTGTCATGCCCCGA